>MHFO01000021.1 GCA_001804225.1 Omnitrophica bacterium RIFCSPLOWO2_01_FULL_50_24
TTTCAAACCTCTACGATATACTATCCGCTTAATCGGTAAGTCCATAACCCCATGAAACAGCTAAAGATAGGTCTTCTTGGTCTCGGCCAAGTTGGGAGCGGCGTGTATTCGATTTTAAACTCGAAGGGAACGGAGCTTGCCCGAAAATGCGGCACGCGGCTTCTCATTTCGAAAATCGCCGTTCGAAATACATCCAAACGCCGCTTGGTCGCACCGAAACGAAGTTTGATCACCACCAGCGCGCTTTCGATTGTTCGGGATCCGGAACTCGACGTCGTGGTGGAGTTAATCGGAGGAATACACCCCGCGAAGGAACTTATTTTAGCGGCTCTCCGTTCCGGCAAGGACGTGGTCACGGCCAATAAAGCGCTGCTTGCGGAACATGGCCGGGATCTTTTTCGTGAAGCCCAGCGGTGCGGACGAACCCTTTTGTTTGAAGCAAGTGTAGGCGGCGGCATTCCGATCATTAAAGCCACTCGTGAAGGATTGGCGGCAAATAGAATTCGGTCGATTCACTCGATCATCAACGGGACTTCCAATTACGTGTTGACGAAAATGGCGTCGTCCCACGTTGACTTTAAAGAAGCGCTGAGCATGGCTCAGAAGAAAGGGTACGCCGAGGCGAATCCTAAATTGGATTTGGAAGGTATCGACTCTGCGCACAAGCTGACGCTCCTCAGCAGTCTTGTGTTTGGAGGGTGGGTGAGGTTTCAAGACGTTTTTGTGACGGGGATTTCAAGCATTCGAAGCGAAGATGTTTCGTTCGCAGAAGAGTTTGGATACACGATTAAACTGCTTGCGATTGCCAAGAAAACAAGAAGCGGTATCGAAGCGCACGTCCGGCCGACTTTGCTTCCAAAGTCACACGTTCTTTCGAATGTAAACGGTTCGTACAACGCGATCTTGATGCATGGCGACGAAGTAGGCGACATTCTGTTTTACGGCCGCGGAGCCGGAAGTTTGCCTACCGGAAGCGCGGTGGTGAGCGATTTGATCGACTTGGCACGGATGAAGCGCGAAGGACTCAAACTTCCGGCTCCGCTCCATTTGAACCGGCTGCATGTTCGGAACGTTTCGGTTCTCGAGTCGCGCTTTTACCTTCGGTTTCACGTGGTGGATCAACCCGGCGTTTTGGCTCGGATCTCGCGCATTCTGGGCGGACGGCACGTCAGCATCAGCGATGTGATTCAAAAGGAACGAAAAATCGGAGGTGTCGTTCCGCTGATCTTGTTAACCCACAAAGCACCCGAACGTTCCGTTCTTCGGGCGGTTCAAGCCATCGACCGGTTGTCGATCGCAAAAGGCAAAACCCAGGTGTTTTGGATTGAGGAATCATGAACCGCATTAAAAAAGTTCCCGTTAAGAAAATCGGTGTGATCGAGCGGTATCAGGAATTTCTTCCCGTGTCCGACCGGACGCCGATCATTTCACTCAACGAGGGGAATACGCCCTTGATTTTGTCCGAAGCGCTTCCCTCGGTGCTCGGTCTAAAGGGTCTTAAAATCTATTTTAAGTTTGAAGGGTTAAACCCCACCGGGTCTTTTAAAGACCGCGGGATGACGATGGCCGTGTCGAAGGCGCTCGAAGAGGGAGCCACCTCGGTCATGTGCGCATCGACGGGGAACACCTCAGCGTCGGCGGCGGCGTTTGCGTCCCGGTGCGGGATGAAATGTTACGTTCTCATTCCCGAAGGGAAAATCGCCAAAGGAAAACTGTTACAAGCATTTCGCTACGGCGCTAAAGTGGTGGTGGTGAAAGGTAATTTTGACGACGCGCTGGAATTGGTGAAAAAAATTACGGCGACTCACCCCATTCAAATTGTGAATTCAGTCAACCCGTACCGGATTGAAGGGCAGAAAACGGCGGCGTTTGAAATTTGCGACGATTTGGGAGATGCTCCGGATTATCACGCGATTCCCGTGGGCAACGCCGGAAACATTACGGCCTATTGGCGGGGGTACCGGGAGTACAAGGAAAAAGGGCATTCGGACACGCTTCCCAAAATGCTTGGGTTTCAAGCGGCGGGAGCAGCGCCGATCGTTTTGAATCGGGTGGTCAAGAATCCCGAAACGATCGCGACCGCCATTCGAATCGGAAATCCCGCGAGCTGGGCGAGCGCTCTTAAAGCCCGCGACGAGTCCGGGGGTTTGATTGAAAGTGTCACGGATGATGAAATTCGGTGGGCCTATCGATTTTTGGCGGAGCGGGAAGGAATTTTTGCGGAACCGGCATCGGCCGCCGCGGTGGCCGGTGTCGTCAACCTAGCCAAGAGAAACTATTTTAAGAAAGGAAGCCGGATTGCCTGTACCTTAACGGGCTCAGGTCTTAAGGATCCCGAGTTTGCCTTAAGTTTTGATGATCGGATTGAGTCGGTGGAACCCTCGATCGACGCCGTTTTAAAGGTGATCGGTACGGTGCCCCCGGCTCGTACAAAGAAGAGCAGTGTCAGATGAAATATCTTCTCATTATTCCGGACGGAATAGGGGATCACTCCTCAGATGCTTTGGGCGGGAAGACTCCGCTTGCGGTAAGCCGGATTCCCAATCTGAATTATTTTGCCAAGGTTGGAAAAGTGGGAACCGTCCGGAACATTCCGGACCGGCTGGAGCCCGCAACTCACATTGCGATCTCATCGCTGCTTGGGTATGAGCCAAAACGCTATCTTGCGGGTCCGGGACCCCTCGAAGCGGCCAATATGGAAATTAAACTCGAAAAAGACGAAGTCGCGTTTCGAATGAATTTTATTACCGAGTCGGACGGCGTGCTCGCCGATGCCTCGGCGGGTCAGATTACGTCTAAGGAAGCGCGGGCCCTCATTGCATTTCTGAATAAAAAGTTGTCGAGCGAATTCGTTCGTTTTTTTCCGGGCCGCGAACATCGTCATATCGCGGTCATTAAAGATGCGCGGGGTTTTCAAGCGTTGTCCGCCAAGTGCCCGCCTCCCCGGCAGGTGGTTGGGAAGAAAATCCAGAATCATTTACCGAAAGGCGCCGGAGAAGAAACGATCGTGAAATTGATTTACGACTCGAAGATGCTGCTCTCGGACCATGAAATCAATCAGGTGAGGATCGATTTGGGCGAGAACCCGGCGAATATGATTTGGCTTTGGGGTCAGGGAGGAACGCCCAGTCTTCCGAAATTTTCGGAGCGATTCAACGGATTGACGGGAGCATCCATTTCGACGGTGGATTTGGTCAAGGGTTTTTCGCGTCTCATCGGCCTCACCGTTACCGAGCTCCCGGTGAAGCGCTCCGGTCCGGATCCGGATTTTGATTATCGGAGCGAAGCCAAAGCGATGGTCGACTTGTTTGAGGAAAAAGATTTTGTGTGCGTTCACTTAAGAGCGTGTGATGTGGCTTCGCGCTTGGGCGACTTGGCGCAAAAGGTAGCTTCGCTTGAAGCCATTGACCGTTACGTGATTGCGGCGGCGAGAGAGTTCTATGAGAAAAGCAAGAACGTTCGGGTTCTCATCGTGCCCATGCACAACACGCTTTATCGAACCAAGTCCCGAACGCGGGAGCCCGTTCCGTTCATCGCCGCGGGCAAAAATGTGGTGCCCGACGGAGTTGAGCTTTTTAATGAAACCACCGCCGGACTGTCGAATTTAAAATTTTCAGACGGCTGGAAGTTAATAGACTCATTTATCACGTCCAAGGATTTGAATTAAATGGCGCTCATTGTTCAAAAATACGGCGGCAGTTCCGTTGCCAATGTCGAGCGGATTAAAAACGTGGCACGGCGGGTGGTCCAAACCAAACGCAAAGGCCACCGGTTGGTGGTTGTGGTGTCGGCGTTTGCGAATACCACCGACGATTTACTCGAAATTGCAAAGGCGGTATCGGATCATCCTAAAGAGCGGGAAATGGACATGCTCCTGGCAACGGGTGAGCAGGCATCGGTTGCCATCTTGGCCATGGCAATCCACCAGTTGGGCGAAAAAGCCATTTCGTTTACCGGTCCTCAAGTTGAAATTCTTACGGATCGAAGCCACACGAAGGCGCGTATTTTAGACATCAACACGTCCAAGATCGAATCTGCTCTGCGCGAGGGTCAGGTGGTCATTGTCGCCGGTTTTCAAGGAAAAACCGTAACGGAAGACATTACGACTTTGGGCCGCGGCGGTTCGGACTTAACGGCGGTGGCGCTTGCCAAAGCACTCCGCGCCAATCGGTGTGAGATTTATACGGATGTGGATGGAATTTATACGGCGGATCCGAGGATCGTGCCCAACGCGAGAAAACTAAATCACATCAGCCACGACGAGATTCTTGAACTTGCTTCTTTGGGAGCCCAGGTGATGCAGTCGCGCTCCGTTGAGGTAGCAAAGAAATTTAACATTCCCATTCACGTTCGTTCCAGTTTAAATCACAGTCAGGGAACGTTGATTGTAAAGGAGACACCCAAAATGGAAGATGTGGTTGTCGGCGGAGTGGCTCTCAATCAGGACGAGGCGAAGATCACCATTTTTGCCGTTCCGGATCGACCCGGCAGGGCCGCCAAAATTTTTAAACAGCTTGCAGAAAACGATATTAACATCGATATGATTATCCAAAACAAAAGCGAGACGCAAACGACCGACATCTCGTTTACGGTTTATAAACGCGAGCTTGCCCGGGCTCTGCCGGCGGTTCAGAAAGCGGCCGACCTGGTGGGAGCGCGAAGCGTTTCGTGCGACGAGAACATCGCCAAGGTGAGCATCGTGGGGGTCGGAATGCGTTCTCACGCCGGCGTGGCGGCCACGGTGTTTGAAGCCCTTGCCAAGAAAAGAATCAATATTGAAATGATCTCGACCTCGGAAATTAAAATTTCGTGCGTCGTCCGTAGAAATAAAGGAAAAGCAGCAACCCGGGCGATTCATCAGGCGTTTCACTTGGAAAAACGAAAAAAACGTACGCCAAAACGCAGCCGTTAGCCCAAATGAATCGGTTTGACGGTTGAAAATTCTCACATGAAGAAAATCCAAATTTACGACACAACATTACGAGACGGAACGCAGGGCGAAGGGATGAGTTTGTCGCTTGCCGACAAGCTCGTGCTTGCCAAGCGGTTTGACCGGTTCGGTGTCGATTACATCGAAGGAGGATGGCCCGGCTCCAATCCCAAAGACCTTCTTTTCTTTAAGGAGGTCAAGAAATTAAGGTTAAGACACGCCGAGGTGGTCGCTTTCGGCGCCACCCGCCGTCCGAACACAAAGGCCTCCAACGATCCGAACATCAAGGCACTACTTGAAGCCGGGACGAAGGTCGTAACGATCTTTGGAAAGAGCTGGGACTTTCATGTCAAAGCGGTATTTCGGTCCTCGCTTGCCGAGAACCTTGCCATGATTCGGGAAACCGTTGAGTATCTAAAGTCGAAACGGCTTGAAGTGATTTTCGATGCGGAACATTTTTTCGACGGCTTCCGTGAGAACCCCGCGTACGCCATTAAAACCTTGCGCGAAGCGGAGCGTGCCGGAGCCGATTTGGTGTGTTTGTGCGATACCAACGGAGGATCCATTCCCCACCAGATCGCGGTCGGACTTGCGCGCGCCCGCAAATCGGTTCGGGTTCCGCTTGGGATTCATTGTCACAACGACGGAGGTCTCGGAGTCGCAAATTCCATTACCGCCATTGAGCACGGTGCGGTGCAGGTTCAGGGAACCTTTAACGGCTACGGCGAGCGGTGCGGCAACGCCAATTTAACCAGCATCATTCCGCTGCTTCAGACGAAATTCAAATTGCGGGTCGTTTCCGACCGCAGTTTGCGCACCCTAACCGAGTTGTCGCACTTTGTGGCCGAAGTGGCCAACATGCCGGTTGAAAATAACCAACCGTTTGCGGGCCGATCCGCTTTTGCGCACAAGGGCGGCGTCCATGTGAATGCGATGTTAAAACACGCCAAGACCTACGAGCACATCCATCCTTCCGCGGTCGGGAATCGGCGGCGGTTTTTAATTTCCGAATTGAGCGGAAAATCCAGCGTGATGCTCAAAGCCAAAGAATTAAACATGGAACTGGATCAAACCACTTCTCACACACGCGCCATTTTGCAAAAAGTAAGAGACCTTGAAAATCAGGGCTACCAATTCGAAGCGGCAGAAGCCAGCTTTGAACTTCTGATGAAGAAAGAGTTGGGCAAGTATAAAAACTTTTTTTCGGTGAAGCGGGCCCTCATTTCAAATGAAATCATCGGCGATGCCCATACGAAAGTAGGGGCCACGGTTGAAATTGAAGTGAAAGGGAAGAATCGAAGCGAAACGGAGGAGGGAAACGGTCCCGTCGACGCTTTGTATAAGGCCTTCTCGAAAGCGCTGGCCCATTTTTTCCCCGAAGTGAATAAAATTCATTTGACCGACTACAAAGTCCGCGTCGTGAATTCTCAAGCGGGAACCGCGGCGAAAGTTCGTGTGTTTATTCAGTTTCAGGATGAGCACTTTTCTTGGAGCACCGTGGGAGTTTCGGAAAACATTATTGAGGCCTCTTGGCAGGCGCTTGTGGAAGCCATCGAATATCGGCTATTAAAAGGTTAATGGAGTCCCTTCCGAACCGTTATCATCCAAACGAAATCGAAACGAAGTGGTATACCGTTTGGGAGAAAGCCGGTTTTTTTCTCCCTCGTCATCCCCAAACGGGCAAGCCCATCGTTTGCGATTCCGCATCTAAGCTTCCGAGCCAAAAGCCCTACACGATTGTGATTCCGCCGCCGAACGTGACCGGCGTTCTTCACATGGGCCACGCATTAAACAATACCCTCCAAGATATTTTAATTCGCTGGCGCAGAATGCAGGGCGTTCCGACGCTTTGGCTTCCGGGCGTAGATCACGCGGGAATAGCCACTCAAAACGTGGTGGAGAAAAAACTCGCAAAAGCAAATCAAACGCGCCACGCTCTCGGCCGCGAGAAATTCGTGGAAGAAGTTTGGAAATGGAAGGAAGAACACGGGTCCACGATTGTCAAACAGCTCAGAATGCTGGGCGCGTCGTGCGATTGGAGCCGCGAACGTTTTACCATGGACGAAGGGTTGTCTCGCGCGGTTCGGGAAACATTTGTTTTACTTTATGAGCGGGGACTCATTTATCGCGGCGACTACATTATTAATTGGTGCCCGAGATGTCAAACCGCTCTTTCGGATGAAGAGGCGGTTCATCAAGAGATTGAAGGCGCTCTGTACCAGATCAAATATCCGGTTGAGGGGACAGGCGGCTTCATCAGTCTTGCGACTACCAGACCTGAAACGATGCTGGGGGATACCGCAGTTGCCATTCACCCCAAAGATAAACGCTATCAACATTTGCGCGGGAAAAAGGTCATCCTGCCGCTCGTCAAGCGCGTGATTCCGGTGATCGAGGATGAATTTGTGGATCCCGAATTCGGCACCGGCATTGTCAAAGTAACCCCCGCCCACGACCCCAATGACTTTGAGCTGGGCATTCGGCACGGGCTCGAACGAATCAACGTGCTCAATCCGGACGGTTCGATCAATGAAAAGGGCGGACCGTATCAAGGCCTGGACCGCTTGAGTGCTCGGAAAAAAGTGGTGGAGGATTTGAAAGCGCAGGGTTTGTTTGAGGGCGAGAAGCGGCATCTTCATGCCGTCGGGCATTGTTACCGGTGTCACACGATTGTGGAGCCGTATTTATCGAAACAGTGGTTTGTGAAAATGAAACCGCTTGCCCAAAAAGCGCTCAAAGCTCAGAGCGAGGGCAAAGTCGTATTTCTTCCGTCCCGGTGGACTAAGGTGTACACCGGCTGGCTTGAGAACATTCGGGATTGGTGCATTTCGCGGCAAATTTGGTGGGGCCACCAAATTCCGGTTTGGTATTGCGTCGGAGACGAAACATGTTTGCTTGAATGCAAACAACCCATCGTGAGCCGCGAAGATCCCAAAAAATGTCCGGCCTGCGGTTCTACTCGTCTCCGCCAGGATCCGGACGTGCTCGACACGTGGTTCAGTTCGTGGCTCTGGCCTTTTTCAACGTTGGGGTGGCCTCGTCAAACGTCCGATCTCCGATATTTTTATCCCACCTCTACTTTGATTACGGCGCAAGAAATCATTTTCTTCTGGGTGGCCCGGATGATTATGGCCGGACTTGAATTGGTCGGCCAAGTCCCTTTCCACACGGTGTTTATTCACGGGACCGTGCGTGTGGAGGGGGGCAAAAAGATGTCCAAATCGCTCGGCAATGTGATTGACCCCCTTGAGATGATCGATGAAATCGGCGCGGACGCACTTCGATTTTCGCTCGTGATGCTGGCGGCAACCGACGCCTTCTTGTCGCGCGAAAAATTTGAACTGGGCCGCAATTTTACGAACAAAATCTGGAACGCTTCGCGGTTTGTATTCACGCACTTAGAAAAAGACCGTCCCAAACTGACGAGCGGTTTCTGGGATCACGAGGAGAAGTTAAGCACCATTGACAAATGGATGCTCGCCGAGCTGGATCAAGCGATTTTGGAAACGACGGAATGCTTGGAGGCCTGCCGTTTTTTTGATGCCGCCAATATCGTGTACCACTTTTTCTGGCATTCGTTGTGCGATTGGTATTTGGAGCTCGTTAAACCGGTTCTGATGCAGGATGCGCCTTCGGAGCGGAAACAAGCGGTTCTTTCGGTGTTAACGTTTGTGCTTGAGAGAAGTTTGCGCCTCATTCATCCGTTTATGCCCTTTCTGACGGAAGAGGTGTGGCATTTGCTCAAAGAACGAGTACAGGGAGATGAGGTGTCGGGCGAGACCTTAATGTACGCGCCTTGGCCTTCCGCTCAAACCAAGGGCAAGTTTAAACGCGAACAGGAAAAAGTGAATCTTTTTCAAGAGGCCGTTACCGGAATCCGGGATTTGCGTGCCCGTCTGGGCTTAAAACCGGCCGAGCGGGTGGGTGACGTTTATATGACCGCGAAGTCAGAGAACGTTCAAAAGGCCGTTTCGGAGTTTCGCGAGGAGATATGCTTTTTCGCGCGCGTGGACCGTTTGACCGTTCGGGAGAAACTCAAAAAAGAAGTCGGAATGGTCGGACGGGTGTACCACGACCTTGAAATTTTTGTAGGAGGACTTTCCGAGGACGGCTTGAAAAAAGAAGCGGAGCGGACGGAAAATAAAATTTCAGAACTTGAACAGCTCGTTTGTTCTATTGACCGCCGGCTTCAGAACGAAGATTTTCGGGCCAAAGCGCCTGACGAAGTGGTCTCGGCCGAGCGGGAACGGAAGAAAAACTTTGAAGAACAATTGGCGTCTCATCGTGAGAACCTTCAATTGTTCCGTTAAGCTCCGCGAAAGATGATAAAATAACCCGCCATGAAAAATCTTTGGAACGACCGGCACGCAGCCCAAGCAAAAGACCAGCTGGACCTCCTGGTGTACCGCTCGCGCCTGATCGGCAGCGAACCTAAATTGTGTGTGTGGGGCGGCGGAAATACGTCGACGAAAATGGTTCAAAAGGACCATCGAGGTCGAACCCAACTCGTTCTGAGGATCAAAGGAAGCGGTTCTGACCTTAAAGCGTCCACGCGCTCCGATTTTCCCCCCGTTGCCGTCGGCGATTTGCTGGATTTGTTGAAGCGCAAACAGATGAGCGACGAGGAAATGGTGGACTATGTGAAACACTGCCTTTTGGATCCTAAGGCACCTCGGCCCTCGATCGAAGTGCTGCTCCATGCGTTCGTGGATCAACCCGATATAGATCACACTCACGCAGACGCCATTCTTTCGATTACCAATACGAAACATGGAAGGTCGATCGCGCGCCGCGTCTTCGGCAGCGATCTCATTTGGATTCCGTATGTCAAACCCGGATTTACATTAGCCAAACGCATGGCGCTCGCATATCGATTGCAGCCCGAAGCAAAAGGAGCCATTTTGGAAAAGCACGGTCTCATCACTTGGGGCCGCGACGCCCAGACCAGCTACGCCAGAACCATCGAGATGATTTCAAAAGCGGAGCGTTATCTCACTCGAGCTCGCAGGAAAAAACGTTATTGGAACCCGCCCGCTTATCGGACGGAGTCCAAAGCGCGTCGGG
>MHFO01000022.1 GCA_001804225.1 Omnitrophica bacterium RIFCSPLOWO2_01_FULL_50_24
CAAGCTGGGTCCTGAAATGATTAATTTCCGATTCACCGATTTCAAAAACGTTCCGGCCGTCGATCAAAATCTTTCCCGAATCGGGTCTCATGATTCCCATCATATGTTTAATCAAAACGCTCTTGCCGCAACCGGAACGCCCGATAATCACCATCGTCTCGCCGGTTTCGATTTTCAAATTGACACCGCGCAAAACCCTCTGAGAATCAAACGATTTGTAGAGATCAATAACTTCTATCATTCCTCACCCTTCTGGCTCAAGCAACCGTCAGCCGGCAGCATCTGGTTTTCCACGATTAAAAAACAAAATAAAATAACGCCGTGAAGAACGTGTCGAAGGCGATAATCGAAACAAACGACACCACCACTGCCAGGGTGGTCGCCTGCCCGACACCTTCGGCACCTCCTTTGGCTTTAAAACCGAAATAACAACTCACAATGGAAATAACGATCCCGAACACAAAAGACTTAAACAGCCCCGTATAAATATCCTTCAGCAACAACGCATTAACGGTGCGATGAATATATTGATGAGAACTAATGCCAAGTTTAAACACGGCCACCACGTAACCGCCAAACATTCCGATCAGGTCGGCATATAACGTCAATATCACGAGCATAGACATACAGGCAAGAAAACGAGGAACCACCAAATAATGGACGGGATTCACCGCAAGAGATTCCAACGCATCGATTTGCTCGGTCACCTTCATGGTACCGAGTTCCGCAGCCATAGACGCGCCGACACGGCCGGCAACCATCATAGCGGTCAACACCGGTCCTAACTCCCTTGTGATGGAAAGCGCCACCAAATCCGAAGTAAACTGTTCTGCGGAAAAAAGTTTCAGCTGATAGGCGGACTGGAGGGCCAACACAACTCCCGTAAACAAGGATGTCAACATCACGAGCGGCAAAGAAGCAACCCCAATTTTGTACGCCTGTTCTAACGTGGCTTTCCATCTTAACCGCATGGAAATAGAAATCGTAAAGGTTCGCCAAAAAAGGATTGAAATGGCTCCCGAGTGTTCAAGAAACTGGAGAAAGAGTTCTCCAAGCTGCTCCAACGAGCGCTGTATTCCCACCATTTTTCTTAAGGATGAAAATGAAAATCGTGCCATCGCCGCCTAAAATTGAACCGTTGAACCCACGGTCACATACTCTTGGTTTCCCTGATTTTCCTCGGCCGTAAGCTGTACACTCGTTTTGGTGTTAAGCTGATACCCCACTCGCGCGCGACCAAGACTGCCGCCTGATCCTCTAAGTCCCAAATAATTTTCGCCCGCTGAAGCGTCTGTATCAAGTCCTGATTCACTCGCAAGCGCCACTTCGTCAAGTTCGCGGCTGAGTTCCAAACCGTTCCAAATGACGATACGCTCCGTGTTGACGATTTGGATTCCTTTAAACACGTTCCGAAGATTAAAATCGAGTCCACCTTTTAAATCAAATCGATGCTTCCCCCGCCAAACTTTAGAATCAGACAAAAGAAGGTACGGAAATCGACCCGAGAATTGAATGGTAGACCGATCGTATTCAAACTTGCCGATTTTCCCGCTTTCAATCGAAAACATACCGGACAGTTCAGGTTCCGTCAAAGGCCCGCGAACGTCCAACTTCCCTTCCAACGTCCCTACCAAAACTTTGGATGCTGCATAGCTTTTAAAAAAATTTAGCTCCGCTAACGGCAACGGTCCAACGCGAAGCACTAAATCCAAAGGAAACCCTTTTTCAAAGGACAACGTCCCTCTTAGTTCAGACACGTTACCCCACCGGGCCAAAATATCCTGAAGACCCTTCGGCGAAAGATGTGCTCTCGCGTGAAAATCTCGAAGCACTTCGTGCTCGAGAACGAAATAGTCCGTTTCTATGTTTAGGTCAAAAATGGGAGAACCCGGTGCCCGCATCCCGCCATTGGGTGTTGTGTCCAGTGTCGCAAACGTGACGACGTCATGACCCAAAAGATTGAGATGATCAAGTTCGGCAACCAACCGCGCAGAAAGACCGTTAAGTGACAAATCGAATAGGGCTTGTTCTTTCTCATTTTTCAATTCTAAACGGTATTCTCCCTTTGCCATGTTAAAAAGGCCGGAACACTGATAAAGATGGTTGACCTCCGCCTGCGAAAGTATGAACCCACGATCCGTTTTGGTAAGAATCCCCGAGAACTCATAAGGTTCACCAAACAGGTCAAGCATCCCTGAAGTCGTTTCCGTCTTAAGATCAGCTTTTAGGTTGATCCCGATCGGGAAGTTATTCGCTTCGGGTTGAATCGAAATTTCAAACTTGGGAGCTCCTGAAAACACATGTTCTATCGTGCCGCTCGCTTGATAGGGAACGCCGCGGAATAAAAACCGGAGATCGTGCAAACTGATTCCGTTGGAAGAAATCTCCACCGTTCCGCTGAGATTTGTAATGGGGATATGACTGTCCGTCGAAAATTCAACCTCATGTACGTTCAAGACCAAATTCGTTTTCTTATTGCCGGCATCGATCGAACCCCGCGCCGTTATCTCGCCGTGTGCAACACCGCCCAAGTCCGCCTCAAACTGTACGTTGAACACCGATCCCCCCTTCGGCACACTCCGTCCACGAATGGAGGTGAGTAAAAGTTCTTGATCGGGTTGAAACCAGGGAAGATGAATTTCTCCTCCTTCAAATTCAAAATGCGTTGAAATACCCTTTTTCGACTCCAGAAGACCGGTTTCAAACAAAGTCCCGGGGGTTCTGAAAGATTCAAACGAGATTTTGGGGGATTCCAAAAAAATAGTTTTTGGAATTCGAAAGTTTCGCTCCAGAAAACTCGGCCAATCGAATCGAATGACAACGCGTTGGATGTTCAAAAACAGAGGAGATTCGCCGCTGGACGGACTAACCTCTACCCCGCGAAGCGACACATGATGAAAGAATCCCACTCGAATGTCTTTGATGTGAACACGGGTGTGCAAAAAATTTCCCACCCATTTTTCCGTTAAACCCTTGAGATTCGATGATAAAATCCGCTCATTCATCATGTGAACGGCGAGACCCCCTACAAACGTTAAAACCACAAAGAGGGTGATGGTTCCGATAACGGTTTTACGCATCATCATCAAGATGCCTTTTCAAAAACAATCGAATCTCCTCGCACGACCGCTCTGACCTTGTCGCCATCTTTAAACTTGCCGCCCAAAATTTCCTCCGCCAACACATTTTCAATAAAGCGTTGGATGATTCGTTTCAAAGGCCGGGCTCCGTACGTCGCATCGTAACCCTTATCAACGAGGAACGTGATGACATCCGAGCTCACGGCAAGTTCCATCTTCTTTTCTTTCATACGTTCCGTAACTTCAGCAAGCTCAAATTGAACGATCTGTTCCAAATCGGTTCGAGTCAATTGATGAAATACGACCATGTCATCCACGCGGTTCAGGAATTCGGGCCGAAAGGTTTTCTTCGCTTCATCCAGAAACCGCTTCTTCATGGTCTCGTAGTTCTCTTCTTCCGACCTCGGCTTAAATCCCAAATCCCCCTGTTGTTTCCACAGCTCAACACCGACGTTCGACGTCATGATGAGAACTGTATTCCGAAAATCGACTCGCCGGCCAAACGAATCTGTTAGACGGCCGTCTTCCATCACCTGGAGCAAAACGTTAAAAACATCCGGGTGAGCTTTTTCAATTTCATCAAGCAAAACCACTGAGTAAGGACGCCTTCTCACTTTTTCTGTCAGTTGGCCGCCCTCCTCATAACCCACATAACCGGGAGGTGCTCCCATAAGACGAGACACATTAAATTTCTCTGCGTATTCAGACATATCAATCTGAATCAGGGCATCGGGATCGCCGAACATGAACTCCGCAAGCGCTCGTGCAAGCAACGTTTTCCCAACACCCGTTGGTCCCATAAAAATGAAATTGCCGATAGGGCGCCTCGGATTTCGAAGTCCGGACCGTGAACGTCGAACCGCATTGGCAATGGCTTTAATGGCATTGTCCTGGCCCACCACACGCTTGTGAAGTTCTGTTTCCATCCGAAGAAGACGGACCGTTTCCTTTTCCTCAAGTCTTTGCAGGGGAACCCCGGTCATTTTCGAAACAATATAGGCAATCTCCTCTTCGCCCACTTCAACTTCAATCTCTGACTTTGATTCTTTCCAACTTTTCTTAATTTTGTTCAGCTCTTCCTTAGATGTTCGTTCTTGATCCCGCAATTTAGCAGCTTTTTCAAAATCCTGCGCTTTAATAGCTGCTTCTTTTTCCATCTTGTATTCTTCAATCTGAGCTTCGTGTTTTTTAAGGTCCTTCGGTAACCGCGTCACCGAAAGCCGAGCACGAGAGCCGGCTTCATCAATTAAGTCAATCGCTTTGTCCGGTAAAAAACGGCCCATGATATAACGATCGGACATTTTCGCCGCCGCTTCTAAAGACGCGTCGGTAAATTTTACACGGTGATGAGCTTCATACCGGTCCCGCAACCCTTTTAAAATTTCGACGGTTTCCT
This sequence comes from Omnitrophica bacterium RIFCSPLOWO2_01_FULL_50_24, assembly GCA_001804225.1. Classification (GTDB taxonomy): domain Bacteria; phylum Omnitrophota; class Omnitrophia; order Omnitrophales; family Danuiimicrobiaceae; genus 2-01-FULL-50-24. The sequence continues at coordinate 4,477 of MHFO01000022.1, forward strand.
CGACGGTCGGAGGGTCAACATTAATGGTTTGAAACCGCCGGGCCAAAGCAGCGTCCTTTTCGATGTATTTTCGGTATTCGTCAAGCGTCGTCGCTCCAATGCATTGGATTTCACCACGAGAGAGCGCCGGCTTCAAAATGTTAGACGCATCGATAGCGCCCTCGGCACCGCCGGCGCCTACAAGGGTGTGCAGCTCGTCAATAAAAATGATGACGTTTTCCGCGCGGCGGATTTCATCCATCACACCTTTAATTCGTTCCTCAAATTGACCCCGGTATTTGGTTCCGGCAACCATTAACGCCAAATCGAGCACTACGATTCGCTTATCCAACAGAACTTCCGGAACGTCTCCGGCCACAATGCGCTGAGCAAGCCCCTCAACAATCGCCGTCTTTCCAACGCCTGCTTCTCCCAACAAGACAGGATTATTTTTTGTTCTTCTGGCTAAAATTTGAACCACACGTTCGATTTCGTCAAGCCGATTGACCACCGTGTCCAGCTTGCCGGCACGGGCCATGGTGGATAAATCTCGGCCGAATGCGTCAAGTGCCGGCGTTTTCATTTTGCCGCCTTTGGTGGTCCCGCCGGATGGGATTCCGCTGCCGCCCTGAGAAGGAGCGGAAGAACCCAAAAGTTTAATAACTTCGCTCCTAACTTTATTAAGATCGAGTCCTACATTCATCAGCACGTGACTTGCAACGCCTTCTCCTTCTTTAATCAAACCCAACAACAAGTGCTCTGTCCCGATGTAGTTGTGCCCCAGCCGTCGCGCCTCGTCCATCGCCAGCTCAATTACTTTTTTCGCTTTTGGCGTAAACGGAATATCACCGGAAACGATCGTACTGGGACCAAACTGGACTAGTTTTTCAACTTCCAACCGGATGGTATCAAGCGAAAGACCGAGGTTTTGCAGGACCGCGGCGGCAACACTTTCACCTTCTTTGATCAATCCCAACAAAATGTGTTCGGTCCCGATATAATCATGATTAAACCGCTTTGCTTCTTCTTTAGCCAAAATAATGACTTTTCGTGCCCGTTCCGTAAACCGATCAAACATTGAACTCTCCTCCCCCATCCATCATTGATTGATTATGCGACTTCAACATCCTTCAAGCGAGTTCTTAAAAGCTCCGCTCGCTTTTGATCTCGTTCAACTGCCTTTAACATGCTCGCGCTTAACTTCTGTAAATGCGCCGGCTGAGTAAATAAAAACAGAGCGTTTAGATTTGTCTTGCTGAGATTTTTGATCATTCCGAGATCAATCCCCAAACGCATCAGTGATAACAGTCCGGACGCTTCTGCACTCGACATCAATCGAGCCGATTTCAAAGTGCCCACGGCCCGCCAGATTTGATCCTCAAGTTTGGCCCGCCGTTTTTCAAGCAAATAATTCCTAGCTTCTTTTTCATGTTCGATGATTTGCTTCATGACGCGTTCCAACCCATCTACAATATCGACCTCAGACTGACCCAGCGTTAATTGGTTTGAAAATTGAAAGAAGTTTCCGCTCGCCTGCGTTCCCTCGCCAAAGAATCCTCGCGCCGCAAAGTTGAGCTTCGAAAGAGCTTGAAGTACTTTATCGACTTGTTTGGTCATCATCAAACCTACCAAGTGTAACATGCACGAGGATCGGAAACCGGTGCCAAGATTGGTCGGGCAAGCCGTGAGATAACCTAAGCTCGGATCAAATGCATAAAGCAGCTTACTCTCCAATGCCGAATCGATTTTGTCAATCAAGCGCCACGCTTCCACCAAATTAAGACCCGATTGAAACACCTGGATCCGAAGGTGGTCTTCCTCAAGAACCATGATGCTCACTACCTCATTTTGAGTGACCACGAGCGCCTTCTCTCCTTTTTCGGTCGCATGTTCGCGGCTAATGAGATGCCGCTCCAAAAGAAATTGTCGATCCAAATCCTTCAAAGATTTGTAGTTAAAAAAGTACGCGTTTTTCAAAAAAGGAACACTGGCCACGGCTTTGGCTACGTCTTCAATCATCTGTTGTTGCGCGGCAACATCCATTCTCCCAGAGAAAAGATAACCCGTCATATTGCGAGCGAGTCTGGTCCGGGAACTCATCACAATATCGCTTTCCGGTCCCGTTCCGCGAAGCCATTCGCAGGTTGAACTCAAAAAATGATCGATGGCTTGTTCAATGGCCATAAAATTCCTACGTTTTCTTCCTCTTGCGTTTGCCCTTTTTTTCCTGTTCTTCAAGAACTCGAATTTGGTCGCGGATCTTGGCAGCTTCTTCAAAAGACTCCGAACCAATACATTTCTGAAGTCTCTCGTGAAGATCGCGTAATTCCTCCCGTGACTTCACTTCATCAGGTGCCTGCGCGGGGATCTTTCCGGTATGACGAATTTCCCGTTGCAAACGCTTGACGAGCGGAATGAGAACTTTTTCAAACGATTGGTAGCAGACCGCACAACCCAAACGCCCGGTTCGCGCAAAGTCCTCATAAGACATGCCGCAAGACGGACATACTATTTTCCCGGTTTGCTCCGTTGTAACCTCAGCACCTAAATCCGTCAAACTTGCGAGAAGCTTATTAAAATCAAAATGAGTTTTGAAGTCGCTTCCCTTTTGTTCGGCGCACCCTTCACACAAATGGACCTCGATCATTTGGTCATTCAAAATCTCGGTCAAGTGAATGGTCGCTTCGTTTTGCCCGCAAGCGTTACAAGTCATCGGCCCCCTCTATAAGGTGTACCTTGTTCCTTCGCGCTTGGTCAAATCGCGAAAGGCGCTCATCAGTTTTCTGGTTGCCTTCCCCGGTTTTCCCGTCCCGATGCACCGGCTGTCGATCTTGACCACCGGAACCACTTCCGCTGCCGTTCCGGTCAGAAATGATTCATCGGCATTAAACAAATCATGCCGCGTCAGCACCCGCTCTTGACACGGAATGTCGTTGCGCAGTGCTAAGTCCATAATGGCTTGTCTGGTAATTCCTTTTAACGCTCCTAGATAGGTAGGGGGCGTTTGAAGAATCCCATTTTTTAAAATGAATATGTTATCTCCCGTACACTCGGCGACATACCCTTGGTGGTTCAACATCAAGGCCTCATTGTACTTGGAGTTGGTTGCCTCTATTTTTGCCATAATGTTATTCAAATAATTCAGCGTCTTCAAAGCGGGGTTGATGGCTTCCGGCAGATTTCGAACGGTCGGAACGGTGATGATTTCCATCCCATTTCGGTAATAGGATTCCGGATACAGAACGATTTTGTCCGTAATAATAAAAAGACTCGGTTTACGGCACAAACGGGGGTCCAAACCTAAGTCGCCCTCACCGCGCGTTACCACCACACGGATATACGCGTCACGCAAACGATTCCGCTTAAGCGTTTCGATAATGGCATCTGCCAATTGCGCCGTGGAAAGCGGCAATTCGAGCATGATGGAATGCCCCGATTCCTTCAAACGCGTCAGATGTTCTTTTAATTTAAACACAAGACAATTGTAAGAACGGATGCCTTCAAAAACGCCGTCGCCGTAAAGAAGCCCATGATCAAAAACAGAAATCTTGGCTTCGCTTTTAGGAACAAAACTTCCGTTTAAATACACCTCCAAATCCGAATGTAACGTTTGTGTTTCCATTTTAGATTTCTTCGAACTACCTTGCTTCATGGTTTCACTCCTTCCGAAACGGTTGAATTCAATTGAACCACTCCATCATGTAATCTGTAAATCCGATTGCCCTTCTGGGCAAAACTTTCTTCGTGGGTCACAATACAAAAGGTTTGCCCCTCTTCATTCAAATCTAAAATTAACTTTTGAATCGATGTTTGAGTCTCCTCATCCAAATTGCCGGTGGGCTCGTCGCAGAAAATAATTTCCGGGCGGTTGATCAAAGCGCGGGCAATGGCGGCGCGCTGCCGCTCGCCCCCCGAGAGTTCGCTCGGAAGATGACCGCTCCGCGCCGATAAACCCACACGCTCCAGCAATTCTTCGGCTCGTCCGGGAAATCGTTTGCCGGCAATTCTGCTCGGAAGCTCGACGTTCTCCATCACGGTCAATTCCGGCAACAAATGATAAAATTGAAACACAAAACCGATTTTTCGACTCCGGTATTCCGCTAATTCTCTTTCGCCTAACGCCGCTAAATCAGTCCCTTCAAATTCGACCTTACCTTTTGTAGACCGGTCCAAACCGCCTAACAAATGAAGTAACGTTGATTTCCCAGCCCCGGACCGACCCAAAATAAACGCGAGATCGCCCCGACTCACTTGTAAATTTACTCCCCGCAAGATCCGCAAATCTCCCGCGGGTCCTTCATAACGTTTTTCAAGACCGATTGCATTCAGCATCATTTTATACCACCCGTACACCTGAGTGATTTCTTTCTACTCATACCGAAGCGCCTCGACCGGACGCAAGCTTGCAGCTCGATAAGCTGGATACAAACCTGCCACGAGCGACATCGCCAACGCAAACGTGATGACGACAAAAATATCGTGCACATTGATTTGGGTTGGAATTTGGTCAAAATAATAAATGTCGCTCGGGAAAACGGATATTCCAAAGGTGCGTTCCAAAAAATCCGCAACCGGATTCAAGTGAAACGCGAGTGCGAGTCCCGCCGCCGAACCCATGGCCACACCGGACAAACCCACCGCGAGGCCTTGCAACAAAAAGATTCTTCCGATTGCACCGCGCGTCGCACCCAAAGCTCTCATCGTCCCGATATCCTTGGTTTTTTCCATGACAGACATAATCAAGGTCGAGATGATATTAAAAGCTGCCACCAAAATGATGAGCGAAAGCAAAATCGTCATGACGGTTTTTTCCACTCGCAAAGCCGAAAAAAAAGTTCGATTCATGTCGATCCAACTTCGAACCAGATATCCGGTTCCGAACCGACCCTGAATTTTAATCTTAATCGAGTCGGCAAGGCCGACATCCGTCAATCGAATTCCGATTCCGGTAACACGTTCTCCAAGCCGATAAAGGTCCTGGCCTTTTTTCAAATCCACAAGGACCAATCCGGAATCAAAATCATTCATTCCCACTTTGAAAATTCCGGAGACAACAAAAGGAACGTTTCTGGCCTCTTTGATGACGTCCTTCAAAGATTCTTCATCCATCGCGGGCGAGATCAGGTTGACCACATCGCCAATTTCAACGTGCAGCTTCCGTGCCAAAAGTTCCCCTACCACCGCACGCCCCAACCATTGAGACTTTTCGGGTCCGGGAGACACATTCACATCACCCAACTCAAGTGTTCCTTCTTCCAAGTGCCCCCCAAACAACTCAAGCGGTTCTCGTTTCGTATCAATTCCCTTCACCACCACGCCGGCAGCACTTTGCCTTGAACGAATCATCGCTTGCCCCTCTACATAGGGGGCGGCCGAAACAATCTGAGGGATCTCAAGCGAATTTAACATCTCGACGACAGCGCTCTGATCGCCAATCCCCCCGATACCTTCCAACCGTATGTGAGGCTGCACACCGACAATCTTTGATTTAAGCTCCCGATCGAATCCGCTCATGACGGCCAAAACCACAATCAGTGCCATCACCCCTACCGAAACACCCAATATAGAAATAGCCGAGATCAAAGATAAAAACCCGTGCCGCCTTCCTTTCAACATGTGCTTCACCGCAATAAACCACTCAAAATTCATGATTCAGGCCTCAATTGAGGAAATAAAATGACGTCTCGAATCGAGCTCGAATTGGTCAACAACATGATCAACCGATCCACGCCCATGCCCAGCCCGCCCGCCGGCGGCATTCCATATTCCAAAGCCAATAAAAAGTCTTCGTCTAATTTCTTATCGGTGCCCACGATCTCTTTTTGCTTCATCAACCGTTCACGCTGCTCAAAGGGATCGTTCAGCTCGG
>MHFO01000023.1 GCA_001804225.1 Omnitrophica bacterium RIFCSPLOWO2_01_FULL_50_24
TGAAACAAAAAAAAATACTCATCGCTTTTGGCACGAGGCCGGAAGCGGTGAAATTTGCCCCTTTAATCCAGAAATTACGGCAGACATCCGGCTTTAAGTGCTTTGTATGCTTGACGGGACAGCATCGCGAAATGTTGGCTCAGGTCATTCGTTTTTTTAAGATCGACGTTGATACAGATCTGAAGTTAATGCGTGCCAACCAAAGTCTTGAATACGTAAGCGGGCGGGTCATTATCAAGTTCGGTAAAATCATTAGAACGGTAAAACCTGATTTGCTTTTTGTTCAAGGAGATACTGCCACGGCATTGATGGTCGCAATCTCAAGTTTTTATTCGAGGGTTCCGATCGCCCATTTAGAAGCGGGGCTAAGGACGTGGGACAAATATCGTCCGTTTCCGGAAGAAATAAATCGAAAATTGATTACCCATTTAGCGGATTACCATTTTTCACCCAGTCCGATAGCGACTAGAAACTTGATCCATGAAGGTGTCTCAAAGCTGCGAATTTACGAAGTGGGCAATACCGTTGTGGACGCGGTGCAATTGGCAAGACCTCTCGTCAAAAAAAAATATACCGTATTTAAGTCCGTTAACTTTAAAAACCGTATTTTGTTTATCACTGCACACCGGCGTGAAAGTTTTGGACAGGGCTTACGCGAAATTTTCAACGGCTTGAAGGAAATTGTCCAACGTCACAAAGATATAGATCTTGTCTACCCGGTGCATCTAAATCCAAAAGTTTCAACTCTAGCTCGAAAAATTTTAGGCCGCGTCAAACGGGTCCATCTCATGAGACCGCTTACGTACGAAGAAACATGCTGGATCATGAATCGATGCTATTTGATTTTAACCGATTCGGGAGGGATTCAAGAAGAAGCTCCCTCATTCAAGAAACCCGTTCTCGTCCTGCGCGATGTGACCGAACGGCCGGAAGGGATTAAAGCCGGCGTTGCTCAACTAGTGGGTACCAACCAACATAAAATCGTGTCTGCTGCCAATCAACTTCTTAACTCCGAGACGGCTTACAAAAGAATGATTGCGAAAACCAATCCGTACGGGGATGGAAAAGCATCGGAGAGAATTATCACATCATTAAGAAAGATCCTTAGGTAAAAATGTTACCGCCCCGGAAACACAAATTTTTCGCCTTGATGGTAGTCACCACCGATATCGCCGCTATTTTTATAAGTTATCTGGCAGCGTACTACACGCGTTTTTCCGGAATTTTAGTTCCCGTGTACAAAGGAATACCTCATGTGGGTGAATATCTTCGCCCTCTAATCTTTGTGGTGCCCATCTACATTTATTTCTTCCGTTCGTACAATTTGTATCATCCTGAACGCAACATCAGGCGCATCTACGAATTATTAAACACCGTCAAAGCAGTTTCCGCTGCTGCCGTTCTTTGTATGGCACTCACGTTTATTTATCGCAACTTTGAGTATTCCAGACTTACCCTTTTTCTTGCGTGGATCTTTTCTACCTTCCTTTGCGTTCTCGCCCGATACTGCATGATTCAAATTGAATACTCGATTAAACGGCACAAAGATCGCTCGCGCGTTCTGATTGTCGGACTAAATCGCAGTTCAAGAAATCTGATCCGTTGGTCTCGAGAACACAAACATTACGGCCAAGATGTGATCGGTTTGATCGCCATCAATGGCGGCGGTGAGCAGGGAAAACATTTTGAGGGAGTCCCGATCATCGGAACCGTGCTTGATTTCAACCGAATCATGGAAACCCAAAGTATTGACGAAGTCATCGTTGCAGACCCGACGTTGCCACGCGAAACGGTCTCGACGTTAATGATGAAGTGCGAAGATAAGTTGATCAATTTCAAATTGGTGGCAGATTTTTACGGGCTTCTGACACACCACGTAGACGTAGAATATTTGAGCAATTTGCCGCTTTTGGGAGTGAGAGACCTTCCGCTGGACGACCCATGGAATCAATGGATGAAACGCCTCTTCGATATATTCGTCAGTTTAATCGGTCTGATACTTGCAAGCCCACTGTTGTTTTCCATCGCCATCGCAATCAAGGTCTTTGACAAAGGCCCCATTTTATACAAACAAAAGAGGGTGGGTCGTGATGAAAAAGTGTTCACGTTTTACAAGTTCACAACCATGCGTCCGGACGCGGAAAAAAAGACCGGACCCGTTTGGGCTCAGCCCCACGATCCTCGCACCACCGGAATGGGCCGCTTGATCAGAAAGTGGAATTTAGATGAATTGCCGCAGTTGTGGAACGTTTTAAGAGGGGATATGAGCTTGGTGGGACCGCGTCCCGAACGGCCGCATTTTGTCGAAAAATTTCGAAGTCAGATCCCGCGTTATATGGCTCGCCATAAAATCAAGTGCGGAATTACGGGATGGGCACAGATTCACGGATTAAGGGGAAATACATCGTTAGAAGAAAGGATCAAATATGATATTTACTATATGGAAAATTGGACCTTCACGATGGACATCGAAATTCTTTTCATAACCCTTTTTGCCTATAAGAACGCGTATTAGGATGGGAACCAAATCAAAAAATTACAGATTAGCATTGGCAATCCTCACATTGGCATCTACGCTTATCTTGCTTGTCGTGGCAGATTTTGGATTGCAGTGGACTTTAAAAATCCCTTCTCGTTTCCTTAAAGATGTGATTCGGTTTGACCCGTCTCTGGCACCTCCCAAGCGGCTTCGGCCTAACTTAGATGTAGTTCTTGTAGGAGCGCTCAAAGAATTCACATTTCATATGACCACGAACTCAGATGGATTTCGACGCACAACTCCCTATGAATCTAACGACAATGCCGAGCCATCCGTTATTCTCTTAGGTGATTCTCAAACTTTTGGGGTGGGCGTTAATGATGAGGAAACAATTGCTTCATTTTTAAGCACGGAATTAGGGAAACCGGTCTTAAATACCGGCTGTCCCGGTTATAACAACATCGAACAATATTTTTTAACCAACACTTTGCTCAAAAAGTACAAACCGGACTATTTTATTCTTCTGTTTTTTCCCGGAAACGATCCTTACGAGAATTTTACAAATCGAAAAAGTTTCGCATCCTCACACAAAGTTGATCCGAGCACTCCGTCGAAAAGAACCAGGAACCTTAAATTTTCAATGGGTGACGTAAAAAGTTATTTGATACGTCATTCAGCGCTTTATTACTTGTCAACTTTATTGCGAAGAATTGGTTCCATTAATGAGTTTTTATATCGAACAAACCTTGTCAATCGCAACATCCCAAATGAAATAGCCGTTTATGTCAAACATCCAACAGACAAGAAAGATCAATTTTGGACAATCACTGAGAATGCGTTGTCGGAAATGAATAGAATCATTGGGCAGGCAGACGGTAAACTTTTGATTTCCATCGTACCTGACAAACTTCAAGTAGACGACGCTTACTGGCATCAATGGGTTCAGAAGTATCGACTCAATCCTTCTGAGTTTAATCGTTTTGCTCCAAATGAACATTTGAAACAATTTAGTCAAAAAAAGGGCATTCAATTTCTTGATTTAACACCAATCTTTCGTTCCCGCTTCGAGCAAGGTGACAATCTCTTCTGGAGAATGGATCATCATCTTAGAGAAGGGGGGAACCGAGTCATTGCGGAGTCTTTGAGTGATTACCTCAGGAATTAATCGTATCGCCATCGACATTCGAATGGCTTTACACTCCGGAATTGGCCGGTACATTCGCGGCCTCGTCTCAGCGTTAAAGAGTACCTCAGAACACGATCGGTATGTGCTCATCGGAAATGAACGCGCTTGTGAGACGTTTGGCGAAAAGGGCCCCTTCATCCGTACTGGAATTCGCGTCTACAGCGTTGGCGAACAGTTGGTACTTCCGATGCTTGCACGCTCCTGCGAATGCCTTCACAGCCCCCATTACAACGCTCCGCTTTTATGGCGCAAAAAATTAATCGTAACGATCCATGATCTGATCCATCTGCATTTTCCCCAACTGCTGCCGTCGCCGTTCGCGAGGACTTATGCGTCATGGATGCTCCCTTTAGTTGTGAAAAAAGCAGACGCTATTATCACGGTATCCGAATTCACCAAAAAGGATGTTGTAGAACGTTTCGGCGTTCGCCCGGACAAAATTACGGTGGTTTACCACGGCATAGATCCCAAATTCCGTTTCAAAACCGACCGACCGGCGCCGATCACAAATTCGACACCCTACTTTCTCTACGTCGGACTTTTGAAGGCGCACAAAAATATCGGAGTTTTGCTCAGCGCTTTCGAGGCGTTAAAGAAGAAGGTCGGAAAAACCCAGCTCCGATTACAGCTGGTTGGGAAAGCGGACACCAAACAGCAGGAAGTTAAACGCTGGCTTGAAATTATCCGGCACAACCCGGACATATCCCTTACAACGAACGTCGATGACGAAGAGCTTGCTTGCCTCTACCAAAATGCGATCGCTCTTGTGCTTCCGTCTCTTTACGAAGGATTCGGTTTCCCCCTCATCGAAGCGATGGCGCTCAAAACCCCTATCATCGCGGCTTACTCCACTTCTATTCCGGAAATCCTTGGGAGTGGGAACGGGCTTCTCTTTGATCCCCACTCGGGTGACGAGCTGATGCGTCACATGAAGACGCTCCTCGAAACAGATTCACTTAGAAGGGAACTGATCTCAAAAGGAATGTGCAGAGCAGCGCATTTTGATTGGGCTGCTTCAGCGGCAAAAACAAGACAAGTCTATGAAAACGTCCTTGGCTCAAACTAAAGTTTGTCTTGTCCACGACTGGCTGGTCGCGATGCGCGGAGGCGAAAAGGTTTTGGAAGCCATTGCGGAACTTTTTCCCGAAGCGCCGATTTATACACTTTTTTCCGAGAGAAAAAATCTGAGCCCTCTTTTACAAAGCCGCGAAATTCACACGTCGTTTCTTCAGTTCATTCCCGGAATTTCAAAATGGTACCGTTGGCTGCTCCCGCTTTTTCCGCTCGCGGTTTACTTCCTCGATGTCTGCCCATACGATTTGGTGATTTCCAGCAGTCATTGCGTTGCAAAGGCAGCGCGCATTAAAAAAGGAGGTCGGCATATTTGTTATTGTCACACTCCGATGCGTTACTTGTGGGGATTTGAAAATGACTATCTTCGCCGATTTCCACAGTGGTTGCGATGGATGATCGGGCTCTACTTCAAATGGCTTAAAACATGGGATGTGGTCGTTTCCCAAAAAGTTGATCTCTTTATTGCAAACTCAAACAACACCGCAGATAAAATACGCCGATTTTATGGAAAAGAAGCCGTTGTCATTCATCCGCCGGCCGATGTACCGCAAAAAGAAGCTGTGGATCAGCAACGTAATAGTGAAAACTATTTTCTCGTGGTAAGCGCATTGGTTCCGTATAAAAGGATCGAGCTCGCGATCGAGGCATTCAATCAATTGAAGCTGCCCCTTAAAATTGTAGGGGATGGACCTTTGAAAACCGCGCTTCAAAAAATGATTCGCTTTAAGGGAATTGAACTGGAAGGATGGCTGGATAAAGAAACACTTTGGAACCGTTACGCAAACTGTAGAGCGCTCATTTTCCCGGGCGAGGAAGACTTTGGCATCGTTCCCGTTGAGGCGCAATCGTTCGGAAAACCGGTTATCGCCTTTGGAAAAGGCGGGATTCAAGATACTGTAGTTGCGTTTCAAGACATTGAACAACAAGATGAAAAGAAAAGTACCGGCATCTTTTTTGATGAACAGACAGCAGAAGCTTTAATCAACGCCATCCGTAAATTCGAACAGCTCGCATTTGACGCTGCTTTTATTCAAAACCACGCACAAAAATTCGGACGAGACAGATTCAAGTTGGAATTTGCCTCTTATTTAAGATCGGTTCTCCATCCACAAATCCAGATTCCCTCCGTTGACAGAGAGGGAGCGCCACGGTAAGATCACAATTCGTCAATCTCCTAATGAAGAGATTGAAATATCGAAATCATGACACCGTCACGAATTAAGCTACTCGAGCAGCTTTACGAATATTTTTTCTTAGGCGCTATTTTTGCACTGCCACTTTCAATAGCGGTCATGGAAGTTTGTTTGGGCTTGAGCTTCATGTGCTGGCTTATGCTCAAATGGGTCAAAAAAGAACCTATGTGCCATGACCAAACACTGGTTATTCTGGCGGGCATTTTCATCGGCATCTCGTCCATTTCAGCTTTTAATTCGGGCTATCCTCTTCTTGCAGCGCAGGGACTGATCAAGATCAGTAAGTATGCACTCGTCATGTTGGTCACGTTTGACTTATTTCGAGATCCTGTTAAATCCAAACGGCTGCTTTTTGTTGCTGTAATCGGTTTTGCCCTTGTTTTACTTGATTCTTTTCTACAGATGATTCTGGGACTTGACCTCATCAACGGTTATCCGATCCAATTTACGGACCTAAACACACGTTTAACCGGTCCCTATAAATCTTACGGCCTTCTAGCTGCTCATATCATCGGGATGGCGCCGGTCGCTTTGTCTCTTGCGTTCGCCTCAGAACCATATCACCTCAAAGCTTGGAAAAAAGCGGCCCTTGTTCTCCTTTTCGCGGCAAGTCTTTACATCCTGTACCATACACACTCCCGAGGTGCTTGGACGGCATCCGCCGCTTCCTGGGTTGTTTACACATTAATGCTGAAACGAAAATGGCTGGTCGTTCCTTTGCTCATCACAATGTTTACGGCTCCGTTTATTCTTCCGCGAAACGCCATCCTCCATCTTGATTTGCAGCGCAAGGAACAGTCAATCAGGGAAAGGGCTCACTTGTGGTACCGCGCAATCCAAGTCATTCAAAACCGTCCTCTTTTCGGCTGTGGAATTAACACCTATATCGAAAACTACCCGAAATTCGACAAACGGAAAAGTTGGCGGGTGCCGGGATATTATGCGCACAACGGGTACTTGCAAATGGCTGCCGAGACAGGCTTAATCTCCTTATTCTTTTTCCTGCTGCTCATCGGGAAAGCCATTCGATCAGGGTTCATCTCGTACCACAGGGCGCACGGCGAAAGAAGACTATTTACAATAGGTCTGATGACGGGAACATTGGCACTTTTGTTCCACGCCATGGTGGATACCACCCTTCATAATTTACAATCTGCAATTTTAATTTGGTGTTTCTTTGGACTATTAAGCGCCCTTAAAACCCAAACGGAGCGAAGTGGATAAACTCCCTGTTTCGGTCGTGATCATTGCAAAAAACGAGGAGCGTATGCTGCCCGATTGCCTCAAAAGTGTCGAGTGGGCAGAGGAACTTATTGTCGTTGACGACGCGAGCACTGATCAAACCCGGGAAATTGTAAAATCGTACGGGGCCGAAGTTTTCGAGAGAAAAATGGATAACGAAGGAGCGCAGAGAAACTTTGCGTATGGAAAAGCGATGCAACCGTGGATTTTAAGCATCGACGCCGATGAACGTGTAAGTCCGGAGCTTGCCGAAAACATCAAGATGGAAATCGCCGATGGCGGCGATTGTGCAGGATATGCAATCCCAATAAGAAACTTTATTGGAACCCGGCAAATCAAAGCAGCCGGTTATTATCCATCCTACCGTATGCGTTTCTTTCGAAATGGTTACTTAAAATACGAAGAAGCCGGAGTACATCCACGTGCTTTTGGTGAGGGGAAGAGAGGCATTCTAAAAGGCGATCTTATTCATTATGGTTGTCGCGATCTCACTCACTTTGTCGATAAATTAAACCGTCAAACTACGTTGGAGGCAGAAAAGTGGATTGAGGACAGGCGCCCCATGAGTATGGGGAAAATCTTATTTAAAATTTACGACCGCTTTTCAAGACACTATTTCAGAAAGAAAGGATTCACCGACGGATTCTTAGGATTTTTAATGTCTGTTTTCCACGCTGTGTACCAGTTTTTTACCTACGTCAAGTATTTGGAACTCAAAAACATTGAACGCGCAAAAGTTTGAGAAAATCATTTTTTTAGACAGGGATGGGGTTATCAACGAAGATCCGATCGGGGATTACGTTAAAACATGGGAAGATTTCCGTTTTATTCCCGGGGCTTTAGACGCGCTTCAAGAACTCACCGGCGCGGGTTTCAAAACGGTGATTATCTCAAGTCAAGCGGGTATCGGAGACAGGGTTTACTCCGAACAAGCACTGAACGATATCACCGACAAAATGCTTGCGGAATGCAAAAAAAACGGCGTTGTCATTCGAAACGTTTACTATTGCCTTCATGGGAAAAATGCCGATTGCGACTGCCGGAAACCCAAGACCGGCCTTTTTGAACAAGCAGAGCGGGAAATGCGTTTCGACCGGAACAACACTTTTTTCATCGGCGACAAATTCACCGACGTTGAAGCAGGGAACCGATTCGGGCTTCGGTGCCTTTTTGTGTTAACCGGCCACGGACAAAATGACCGGCAAAAATTCAATCAAACACACAAACCTGAGCGGATTTTTCCTTCCATTGCGGAAGCCGCTCGCTATGTTTTAGGTCAAGCTGGAAAATGACTAAGATTCTTATTCTTTACAGCAATGCCGGCCACGGACACCGTAAAGTTGCTGAAACCATAGCCAAAGAGCTCAAGCGTACGGCTCCGCAAGACGCCTCCATTGAGATATTCGACTCCCTGGACAAATCGAATGCGCTTTTCCGGCACTTCTATCCAAGAAGTTACTTCGCTTTAGTCCGATGGGCGCCGTGGTTGTGGGGCTTTTTCTTTTACCTCACGGACCTGCCGTTCGTCTACGCTCTGATTCAACCTCTGAGATCCTTTTGGAATACACTTCAGTCACGCTCGCTTCGTTCTTACCTCAAACAAAAAAACTATGACTTTATTGTGTTTACTCACTTTTTTCCGGCGGAAGTTTGTGCAACTCTTAAAAAGAAAAGGCGCCTGAAAAGTACGCTCATCACCGTCGTGACGGACGTGATTCCGCATCGCGTCTGGCAAAACCCGGGAACCGACTTTTATTGGGTGATGGCGGAAGAAAGCAAAACAATCCTTCTGGCGAACGGCATTCGAGAGGACTCCATCCGTATCGGCGGCATTCCTGTCGATCGAGTCTTTCAGACATCGTTTGATCGCGCGAACTTAAAGAAAAAATTTAATCTCGATCCGGATCGATTCACGATCTTGTTTTCAAGCGGCAGCTTCGGCCTCGGAAAAACGGAAGCGATCCTAAATTCTTTAGACCAAGTTGAGAAACCCGTGCAAGCTCTCGTAGTCTGCGGCAACAACAAAAAACTTTTTGAGACGCTCAAATGCAAAACACATTCATTTCCGATTTACAGCTTCGAATTTATCGATTTTATGCACGAACTCATGGCCGTTTCGGATGTACTCATTGCAAAGGCAGGAGGATCTACAACGTCGGAAAGCTTAGCCATGAACCTCCCGATGGTCATTACGGACAGCATCCCGGGCCAGGAAATGGGCAACACGAACTGGCTCATCTCTCGAAGGGTTGCGTTTAAACTCCGGAAACCGGCCGAAGCGCACGACCTCGTCAACCGCTTCATCTCAGAGCCGGATCTCATCAAACACGTCAAAGGGCAAATCTCTGAAGTGGCACGACCGGAAGCGGCAAAATCCCTCGCCGAATTCATTTTGAACCATGCCTAAGTCGATCCTTGCACCCTTGAAACAATACTTAACGATGTTGGAAGCGAGCGGGGTAGATGTGATCCCGGCTGCCCCGGTCAGAACCGGTACCGCCGACAAAGTCGATCCCGTCAACCATTTGGGTGCATTGCGCAAAACGGTTCTCCAATGCACAAAATGTTCGGAACTTGTGCGCACACGGCATCAAATCGTGTTCGGCTCCGGAAACGAAAAAGCCGAACTGGTTTTTGTAGGTGAGGCGCCCGGTTTCGATGAAGACCAACAAGGTCTCCCGTTTGTCGGAAAAGCAGGGCAGCTCCTGACCAAGATCATTGAATCGATCGGGCTCGCGCGAGAAGAGGTATTTATCTGCAATGTCCTCAAATGCAGACCTCCTCAGAACCGAAATCCCGTTCCGGAAGAAATTGTGAATTGCCAGCCCTTTTTGCTGAAACAATTAGAACTTATTAAACCGCGAGTCATTTGTGCCCTGGGTTCGTTCGCCGCGAAGACACTCTTAAATTCAGATCGATCTATTTCCTACCTGCGCGGACGGTTTTATGAGTTCCGAGGCAGCCGGTTGATGTGCACGTTTCATCCGGCGTATCTATTGCGCAACCCGCAAGACAAACGAAAAGTGTGGGAAGACATGAAAATGATCC
Organism: Omnitrophica bacterium RIFCSPLOWO2_01_FULL_50_24; assembly: GCA_001804225.1. Lineage (GTDB taxonomy): Bacteria > Omnitrophota > Omnitrophia > Omnitrophales > Danuiimicrobiaceae > 2-01-FULL-50-24. The sequence continues at coordinate 10,223 of MHFO01000023.1, forward strand.
GCGCCGAACTCGGCCATGGTTAAAACACTTTCTTTGTTTCAGGAAGAAAAAGTACAATTAGTGGACGTCGCTATTCCGTATCCGGTCGAAGATCCATTCACCTACGAACTTCCTACCGAACTCCAAGCCGATTTACAAGCAGGATGCCGCGTGCGCATTCCCTTTAAAAACAGAATCATTACGGGCTATGCCGTAGGTCTGGAATCACGCCGTCCGGTGAACCACGCCAAGAAAGTGCTCGAAATTCTGGACGAGCAGCCGGTTCTGACGGATCACCAATTGCGACTTGCAAAGTGGATCAGCCAATACTATTTCTCAAGTTGGGGAGA
>MHFO01000024.1:0-937 GCA_001804225.1 Omnitrophica bacterium RIFCSPLOWO2_01_FULL_50_24
GAATATGATTTGGGGCCTCCAATACTGTCTCATCAAACCCATGGAATATTTCGGAATTCTCGAACTGAAATACCGGCAGGGTGAATACAGCCAGGAACTCTGTCGCGTCCGATTGAATCCTATCGGCATCGACTATTTCAAACGGCTTGATTTCGGCTCAAAAATCCTCCGCACCGCTGCCTCCTGGTTTTCCGTCAATTGATCCGAATAGGAAACTGTACTGTTATCTGAATTAAATGGGGGTGAAAGATGATTACCAAATCCATTTTTTATTTTGTGCTCGCCGGCCTTTGTGAGATTGGCGGCGGGTATCTGGTCTGGCAGTGGCTTCGGGAAGGCAAAAGTGTGTGGCTTGCGGTCTTGGGCGCCATGATCCTTGTTCTTTATGGCGTGATCCCGACTTTTCAACCGGCCCACTTTGGCCGTGTCTACGCAGCTTACGGTGGAATCTTTATCCTGATGGCGCTTCTTTGGGGATGGGCCGTAGATAAGATCGCCCCGGACAAAATCGACATGATCGGCAGTGCCATTGCTCTGATCGGAGTCTCCATCATGATGTATTGGCCAAGGACAAGCGGCAACCTTCCGACCCTATGAATTACATAGGGTATGTCATAGGGTCATTCGCAGCGGATTGATACAAATGTAGTCCATGTTGGGTTAAGTGCGTATAAATTTTTCGATTTTTCAAAGTTAAAAATCCTAAATTTCTCGCCAGGAGACTTCCTTTCTGATAAAATCGCACCGTTTTATTTGGGCTGCACTCGTTACTTATTATCCTTATGACCACCATGACGGAATCCACAAAAGAAACTGATCTTAAGAAGCTCGCTCTTCACGCCGAGCACCAAGCCGCGGGCGGCCACTTCGGCGTCTTCGGCGACTGGTACGTTCCCCTTTATTTCACAAGCGTTTTGGACGAACACGAAACCGTCCG
>MHFO01000024.1:982-10769 GCA_001804225.1 Omnitrophica bacterium RIFCSPLOWO2_01_FULL_50_24
ACCGTCCGAACCGGAGTCGGCGTCTTCGACATTTCCCACATGGGCGAGTTTTACGTGGAAGGTGCCGGAGCGCGAAGTGCGATCGACCGCTGGATTACCAACGACGTGTCGAAACTGTATCCCGGCCGCGCGCTCTACAGCCCTGTTTGCAACGCAAGAGGCGGTATCGTCGACGACGTGATCGTGTATGAATTGAGCGCCGAGCAATATCTCATCGTCGTCAACGCCGGCAACATCGAAAAAGATTTTTCGTGGTTTCAGAAACACGCACACGGAACCGCAAAACTCAGAAACGCAAGCTCTGAGACCGCGCTTCTTGCAGTTCAGGGTCCCAAAAGTCCGGACGTGATCCGCGCATTATTCGACGTTGATTTAAGCAAACTTTCCTATTATCATTTTACGAAATTGAATTCTCCCTTCGGCGAACTTCTGCTTGCTCAAACCGGTTACACAGGCGAAACAGGTTTCGAATTACTGTGTGCGTACGACCAAGCGGCCCCGCTGTGGAAACGTTTGTTTGAACGAGGCAAGCCCTTCGGTCTCAAGCCCATCGGGTTCGGCGCGCGCGACACGCTCCGGCTTGAAGCCCGGTATCTTTTATACGGCCGCGACATGACGACGAAGACCAGTCCTCTGGAAGCAGGACTGGGATGGACGATCGGTTGGGACAAGCCGGATTTTATCGGCAAGAAAGCGCTTCTCAAAGAGCGCGAAGCAGGTGTCCAAAGAAGACTTGTCGGTTTTGAACTCAAAGACCGGGGCATCGCGCGCGAAGGCGCCAAGATTTTCGCAAACGGACGAGAGGTAGGGCAAGTGACCAGCGGCACTTTTTCACCGACGTTAAAAAAAAGTATTGGTTTGGGTTATGTGTCGCAGAAGCGTACTCGTGTGGGCCAAGCGCTTGCACTTGACATTCGGAGCCGGCTTGTCCCAGCCGAAGTGGTGAAGACGCCGTTTTACAGCGGAAGAGACAAAGACACAAAAAAGTCAAAAAACCGGGAGGCATGATGAATTTTCCTTCAGATTTAAAGTACACCAAATCTCATGAGTGGGTCCGGAAGTCGGAAGGCTCGGCTGTGGTCGGGATTACCGACTACGCCCAGCACGAAATTTCGGACGTCGTGTACATAGAACTGCCGAAAGTCGGTCAAAAAGTAGAACAGGGCAAAGCGGTCAGCGTTGTCGAATCGGTCAAGGCCGCGTTTGATATTTACGCGCCCGTCTCCGGAGTGATCAAAAAAATCAATACGCTGCTTGAGTCGGATCCGGCACTCATTAACAAAGACCCGTACGGAAAAGGGTGGTTTTTTGAACTTACGCCGGACCGGCCGGAACAATTTGAGTCCTTGCTCGCTCGGGATCAATACGAACACCTGATCAAGCAGGAAGCAAAAGGGTAAATGAGTTATTTCCCACTTACCAAAGAAGATCAAGCCGAGATGCTTGAGACGATCGGGGTCGAACACTTCGGCCAGTTGCTTCAAGCCATTCCGACGGAAATCCGGAATCCGAAAATTGATTTGCCGCCTGCTTTGAGCGAACTGGAAGCCCAAAGGTGGTTTCAATCGCTGGCAGATTTAAACGCTACCTCAAAAACACACCTTTCGTTTCTGGGCGCAGGCTGCTACGAACATTTTATCCCGTCGATTGTCCGGCACGTCACAGGCCGCGGCGAGTTCTACACGTCCTACACCCCTTATCAGCCGGAGGCCTCACAAGGCACGCTCCAAGCCCTCTTTGAGTATCAGGGGCTCATGTGCGAGCTGACGGGAATGGACGTCGCGAACGGTTCTCATTACGACGGCGCAAGCGCACTTGCCGAATCGGTGTTGATGGGGCTTCATCATACGGGCCGCACGAAAGCCGTCCTTTGCGAATCGGTACATCCGGAATTTCGGGAGGTGGTCAAAACCTATTTGACCGGAACCCGTTTTGAGATTGAGACCACAGGATTCCACCCCGATTTCCGAACGAATCTGGAAGAGCTTAAGAAAAAATTGACGGCCGACGTTGCCTGTGTCGCCATTCAAAGTCCTAATTTCTTCGGACTTGTCGAAGACTTAACGGAACTCGAAACGTTGGTCCATCAAAACGGTTCGCTCCTCATTTTGGTATCCCATCCGCTCTCGTTTGGATTTTATAAATCGGCTATGGAATGGGGAGCCGACGTGGCGTGCGGTGAAGCTCAGCCGCTTGGGATTTCCCCAAGTTTCGGCGGGCCGTGGCTGGGTTATATTGCCGTAACGCGCGCTCTGGTCCGCCGGATTCCGGGGCGGCTCGCCGGAGTCACGACCGATGAATCAGGCCGAAGGGCGTTTTGCTTGACGCTTCAGGCGCGCGAGCAGCATATTCGGCGCGAGAAGGCAAGTTCCAACATTTGCACGAATCAAGCACTCTGCGCTTTGGCAGCTGCTGTCTATTTGGCAAGCATTGGGAAAAAAGGAATTCGCCGCGTCGCAGAACTTAATTTGGAGCGCGCTCTTTATTTGAGGAAGGCGGTCGGTGCACTCAAACGTGTCGAGGCGGTGACCACGGGGTCCGTCTTTAACGAGTTTGTCGTTCGATTTGAAAAACCGGTGAGCGCTGTCAACGCAGCGCTTTTTGAGAAAGGTATCATCGGCGGTCTTGACCTCGTGCGGTATTACCCCAAACTTCGGAATCAAATGCTCGTTTGCGCGACTGAAACCAAAAGCAAAGACGATCTGGACCGGTTTGTGAGTGCGCTTAAAGAGGTGACGGCATGAGTCATTCGTATGGCGGAGGTTTTTGTGGAGCAATCTAAGTTGACGACCCTGGGTACGCAAGACAGCCGTTTGCTGTTTGAACGAAGCAAGCGGGGCAAGGAAGCTGCCATGCTTCCCGAGCGCGCGTTTCCGAAAGAAGATTTGGCGGCGAACATTCCCGCCAAACTACTTCGGAAGTCCGAGGTCGATTTTCCGGAACTTTCCGAGCCGGAGCTTGTCCGGTATTTTGTGAATCTCTCAAAGAAAAATTTCAGTGTCGATACGCATTTCTATCCGCTCGGAAGCTGCACGATGAAATACAATCCCAAAATTCACGAGGACGTGGCTGCACTTTCCGGATTTGCGTGTGTGAGTCCGCTTCAGCCGGAAGAAGAGGTACAGGGTGTGCTTCGAATTTTTGATGACCTTGCCGAGGCCTTAAAGCAGTTGACCGGAATGGACGCCTTTACGCTCCAACCGGCTGCCGGTGCGCACGGAGAGCTGCTCGGAATGATGCTCGCGCGCGCTTACCACGCTTCTCGCGGCGAGAAGCGCCGAAACGTGGTGCTGGTTCCCGATTCAAGTCATGGGACCAATCCCGCTTCCGCGGCGCAATATGGCTATGAAGTGGTTCAAGTTCCGTCAGACGAGCGCGGACGCGTTTGCCTTGCGGCGCTTGAAAAGCTCGTCAGCGATCGCGTGGCTTGTTTGATGCTGACCAACCCCAACACGCTCGGGCTCTTTGAAACGGATATTTTGAAAATCCGGGATCTCGCGCACGCAAAAGGCGCTCTTCTTTATTACGACGGCGCCAACTTAAATGCGCTGCTCGGCACCGTGCGGCCGGGCGATATGGGGTTCGACATCGTACACCTCAATGTGCACAAAACGTTTACGACTCCTCACGGCGGCGGCGGGCCGGGTGCGGGTCCGGTCGGTGTGGTCAAAGCCCTTGAGCCCTTTCTTCCGAAACCGGTTGTCCGCCGGAACGGAACACGTTATCACTTGGACTACGACCGGCCAAACTCGATCGGAAAAATCCGGTCCTTCTTCGGCAACACCGGCATTTTGATCCGTGCGTATGTGTACATTCGAATGCTGGGTTTGGAAGGTTTGCGCCAGGCGAGCCACGATGCGGTGCTTGCCGCCAATTATTTGAGGAAGAAACTCAGCTCCGCTTATTTAAATCCTCACAATGAGTATTGTATGCACGAGTTTGTCTTGTCTGCCCGAGACCTTGCTGCCGAACACCATGTTCACGCACACGACATCGGGAAGCGGCTGCTCGATTACGGATTTCACGCCCCGACGGTCCACTTTCCGCTTGTGGTAAAAGAAGCGCTTATGATTGAACCGACGGAAACAGAGTCCAAGGAAACGTTGGACGCATTTGCCGACGCCATGTTAAAAATTTTAAAAGAGATTGAAGAAACACCAGACCTTGTCCGTAAAGCTCCTCACACGATGCCGATTCGCCGGCCCAATGAAGTCGAGGCAGCGCGCAAACCTATTTTAAGCAGCCGTGACTTGAAGCGCGATCAATCCCACAACTGGTCGGCTCATCAGCCATGAATTCTTCCGGCGATCCGGTGCGTGGCCGCCTTCGCCTCATTGAAGATGGCGCTCACAGCGGCGTTTTTAACATGAGCGCGGACGAACTCTTGTTTCAAAGACAAATCGATTGCCGCTCTGCCGACGCTCTCATTCGGTTTTACCGGTTTTCGGAGCCAACCACAACTGTCGGCTACGGTGCTTGGCGGCTTGCCCGCCGTCTGTGTGGCGGGCTTGCTCGGAATCAAGTTTCCTCTGACGTTCCCGTAATCCGCAGAGCTACGGGCGGCGGGATCGTACGTCACGAAACGGATTTCATTTATTCGTTGGTCGTCCCAATAGCCGCTCGGCCGGCCCTTGCCAGCGTTCAGGAAAGTTATTTTCTGATTCATCGCGCGTTTCAACAAGCGCTTAAGTCCTTGGGCCTCGAAAGTGAACTTTACGATGAACCCCATACCTCTCAACTCAGTCCCAATTTCAACGGGCAGTCCTCGAAGCGAAGCGAAGAGGGCAGTCCCAATTTCAACGGGCAGTCCTCGAAGCGAAGCGAAGAGGGCAGTCCCAATTTCAACGGGCAGTCCTCGAAGCGAAGCGAAGAGGGCAGTCCCTATTGTTTTGACACTCCCGTTCGATATGACGTCATGCTCTGCGGCGAGAAAATAGCGGGAGCAGGACAGAGGCGCTCCCGCGGCTATTTGCTCCAACAAGGTTCGATCGCGTGGCGTTCCTTAACGGAGCGGGTTCCGATGCTTTCGGAATCCGCATTCACGATGCGGTTTGCATTGTCCTTGGCAGATGCTTTGGGCTTTGAGATTACTATGGGTACCTATTGTACGGAAGTGTAACGATGGACACGCCCGATCAGGTTCTTAAAAAAATGAAACAGCTGACGGACCGAAATACCAAATACAAGCTGGAAGCTTATAGTTTCATCTTGGCTGCCCTTCACTTTACGATGTCGGGAATCAAGCCGCCGCGTCACGTCACGGGTAAAGAGCTTTGCGACGGGGTGCGCCGGTACGCGATCGATCAGTTCGGTCCGATGGCGGGGACCGTCCTGAAACATTGGGGGATTGAAAAGACCGTCGATTTCGGTCATTTGGTGTTTGCTTTGGTGGATGCAGGTTTAATGCGAAAGACCGCGGAAGATTCCCTAAATGATTTTAAGGACGTGTACGATTTTAAAACGGTGTTCAACAGCAAGTCCGTTTTTAATTCATGAACTCTGAATTTGAGCGGTTGCTCGGCGAATTGAACCGCGAGCAGATGAAAGCAGTCACTTCACCCGTCGGCGCTTTGCTCGTTTTGGCCGGTGCCGGAAGCGGGAAGACCCGCATCTTAACGCTCCGCGCAGCTCATTTGATTGCGAACGGCATTCCTTCCATCCATCTCCTCGGCGTGACCTTCACGAACAAAGCAGCCAATGAAATGAAGCGCCGCGTGAGCCGGCTCGTGGATCACGAAGTGTGGATTTCAACGTTCCATTCTACGTGCCTCAAAATTCTCCGCGTGGACGCTTTCAGTGCCGGACTCGGAACCCATTTTAGTATTTACGACGACCACGATCAGTTGGTCTTGATTAAAGAATGTTTGCACGAGCTTGGGTTAGACGCTTATCGCCAGATCAACCCGAAAGGGATTCGCGAAGCTATTCAGCGCGCGAAGGACTATCTGGTGACGCCCCAACGGTATCGGGAACGGGCCGAGGACGCGTTTGAGAAAAAAGTGGCGGATGTATATGAACGGTACGAACAGAGAATGGGTGTGTTAAACGCCTGTGATTTCGGGGATTTGATTCTCAAGACCGTTTTTTTATTTGACCGTCATCCCGAAGTACTGGAAGCGTGGCAAAAAAGATTCCAGCATATCTTAATCGACGAGTATCAAGATACGAACCACGCGCAGTACCGGCTGGTACGGCATCTGACGAATCAATCTCAGAACATCACCGTGGTCGGAGACCCGGATCAATCCATTTACGCGTGGCGTGGCGCTGACATCCAAAACATTCTCAATTTCGAGAAAGACTATCCCCAAGCCCGCGTCGTCAAATTGGAACAAAATTACCGTTCTACCTCTACCATTTTGAACGCAGCCAATGCGTTGATTGCGTGCAATGTGAAACGAAAACCCAAAGAGCTGTGGACGGAAGCAGGCCGGGGAGAGCGCATTTCAATTTATGAAGCGGCAGACGAGAAAGAGGAAGCGGAGTTTATCGTCCGCGAGGTGCTCCGCGTCAAACAGTCGAGAGGATCGCTTGCGGATTGCGTTGTCTTTTACCGGCTGCACGCACAGTCGCGCGTTCTTGAAGAGGTGTTGCGGGCTCGCAAAATTCCTTATCGGATCGTCGGGGGAATTCGGTTTTATGATCGGAAGGAAATTAAAGACTTGATCGCTTACTTAAAGGCGCTTGCTTATCCTCAGGATCAATTAAGCTTTAAGCGCGTGGTGAATCTTCCCAATCGCGGCATCGGGACAAAGACGATTTCGGCGTTTGAAGCGTACCAAAAAAGCCGCGGGGTCACGTGGAATGAGGCGCTCAAAAACGTTTCAGACCTTCAAGGCATAGGGCCTCGCGCGAAAGAATCTCTGGCGCAATTCGGACGCATGATGGAATCGCTTAAGCGCGAAAAAGCGTCCTTCTTGGCGAGCGAGCTTTTGCAGGAAGTGGTGGAGCGGACGGGATACGTCAAGGCCCTGGAATCAGAGCGGACGTTTGAGTCCAAAGTGCGGATCGAAAACATACAAGAATTTTTTTCGGCGGTTCAGGAGTTTGAAGAAAATTGGGAACCGGCGGTTGAAGAACGTGCTCCGAAAAAAGGCGTGCAGTACCGAACCGACCGTTCGGTACCGCTGCTCCAAGCGGCCAACCGCCGCTCCATCGAGCAGTACCGAACCGACCGTTCGGCCAAGCGGTACGAAGGTCTTTTGGAAGCGTTTCTGGAGAGTATTAGTTTGATTACGGACTTAGATACGTGGGACGAGGGAAGCGACAGCGTAACGCTCATGACGCTTCATACGGCGAAGGGTTTGGAGTTCCCAGTCGTGTTTATGGTTGGGATGGAAGAAGAGGTATTTCCGCACGTGAACTCGTTGCGCTCGGATACCGGCGAATTGGAAGAAGAGCGGCGCCTCTGTTATGTGGGCATGACGCGGGCGAAGGAAAAGCTCGTGTTGACCTACGCGAATTCGCACCGACTTTACGGAATTCGCCAGCACCATTTGCCCTCTCGGTTCTTAAGCGAAATTCCGTCCTCGCTTTTTGAAGAGGTAAGCTCTTTCGCAAACAGTTCTCGTGAGGCGGACGAGACGGTTGTTTTGGATCTGGATGAGTCGAAAAGGCGAATCCTGTTTGACTGAACCCAATCGATGAGCCAAGCCAGCACGATGTTTGAAATGTGCTAGACTTACAGAATCAGGAGTCAGCGGTGCCCGAACAGCGGAATAAAGAATACCAAAAGATACGCAATTGGCTGGTCCTCGTCCGTATGGTGCTCACGCTTCTTGTGCTTTTAGGAGCCATCGTTTTGGATTTGACCGGTGTTTTCCATCGATGGGCGGAGCGCCTGGTATCCAACTCCTACGGTCTTTTGTTTTTTTATTTTTTCTTTTTTTCCGTCTATTCGCTTCTGATTACTTTTCCGCTTTCCTTCTACTCGGGTTTTGTTTTGGAACATCGCTACCAACTCTCCGATCAAAAGTTCGAGGGATGGTTGTGGATGTGGACAAAGAGCGTTGTCCTTTCGTTCGTCCTTATGGCGCCTCTCGTACTCGTTCTGTACGCGCTCATCTGGACGTTTGAAACATCTTGGTGGTTTCTCGCGTGGCTGGGGTACACGCTGTTTAGTTTGATTCTGGGCAAGTTGTTTCCGGTGTTGATCGTTCCGCTTTTCTATCGCTACAGTCCTATTCGGGATGACGTGCTCAAGAAAAGGATTGAACAGCTTGCCACGCGGTACGGCTTTGCGATTCAGAATGTGTGTTCGCTCAATTTGAGCAAGACCACCAAAAAGGCGAACGCCATGTTTACGGGATTCGGAAAAACGAGGCGGGTCGTTTTGGGGGATACCCTGCTTGATTCGTTTTCCCAGGACGAAATCCTATCGGTGGTCGGTCACGAGCTGGGTCATTGCCGGCACCGGGATATTTGGAAGCAATTTGGGTTTGGTGCTGCGACAACCCTCTTCGGATTTTGGATCGCTTTTCGTCTCCTTGAAGCATCGGCGGTCTTCAGAGGTTATTTGGGAGCGTCGGATGTCCGCGCATTTCCGCTTCTGTGTCTTATTTTTTTCATCTTTGAACTGGTATTGAGTCCGCTTGGAAACGCATTTTCCCGGCGCTCAGAGCGACGGGCTGACCAATTTGCGCTCGCGGCAACACGAAATCAGGCCGCGTTCATTTCCGCGATGACCAAATTGGGCGAAACAAATCTGGCAGATCCCGAGCCGCATCCGATAATCGAGTTTTTGTTGTACGACCACCCGGCCATCGGGAAAAGAATTAAGATGGGCGAACAATTTGTGTCGAAATGAAAACAGGACTAAGGTGCCGGCAAACGATCGTCGTTCCTTTAGTACTAGGCGCAGCGTTATTTCCGGCGTTGCTTTGGGGAGCCCAGAGTGATCACGCAGCACTCATCAAAAAAGGCGCGTCACTTGTAGATCAAGGATCCTATCAATCCGGCATTGCGGTGCTGGAAACCGTTTTGACCCGAGACCCCGACAATCCCGAAGTGCTGAATCGATTGCTCAAGGCCTACGATTCTTACAGTCAGGAGCTCATGGAACAAGGCCATTTTTCGCTCGCAACGAATTATCTAAAAAAAATGGATGAGGTTGTCAACCGAATCGGCCATCTTGAAGACCAGGGCCTTGTGACGAAGGCGCGAAACGGCGAATCACGAGTCAAACGGGAACTTGCGCAGGCAAAATCCTTTTTGTTAAATCCGGAGTCAACGGAAGCGAGCCGTCTCGTGTCTTTAAATGCCGGAAGGGAACGTTACAACGAAGCCGTTGACCACTTTACGAAGCACGAGTACAAACTGGCGGAACAATTGCTTTTGGAGTCCTTGGAGTTTGACACGTCCAATCCTTATGCTTATGAGTTGTTGGGTGAATTGGCGAATTTGAAACAGGAACTTGAAAAGGCGGAGTATTATTACCGCAAGGCCTTCGCGTTAAATCCGGATCCTAAACTCAGAGCCAAGTTTGAGCAGTTGCTCCGCGAAAAAGAAATTGAGAAAACGCGCGCTCAGTATTCAGACGAACATTTTATCATTCGGTACAAACGCACGGAGCGATTCGAAGGATCCAAGATCCGGGAGTATTTGCGGGAAGCGTACCGAACGATTTCGCAGGATTTCGGATTTTATCCCGCCAACAAAATTTCCGCCGTCTTGTACGGACGGGACGAATACCGCGAGCTCACGGGTTCGGTTCCGCACTGGTCCGGCGCTATGTTTGACGGCAAAATCCGGCTTCCCGTTTATGACAGCGTCGTAACCGAAAAAGACC
>MHFO01000024.1:10776-37324 GCA_001804225.1 Omnitrophica bacterium RIFCSPLOWO2_01_FULL_50_24
ATTAATTCATCACGAGTTGACGCATGCGTTCGTGCTTCAGCTCAGTCAAATGAAATGTCCCGTCTGGCTTAACGAAGGCCTTGCCCAGTATGAGGAAAATAAAGTCGCGCCCATTCCGATTCATCTGCTCCAAGATGCAGTCCGCCGAGATGCCCTTATCGATCTTGATGAAATGCTCGTGAGTGATGTCCTCCAGTGGAGTTCGCAGAGCCAGGTTCAGCTCTTCTACCTGCAGTCGTTTTCACTCGTCGAAAAGATGATTGAAAAATATCGTATGTTCCAGATGAAAAAGATTTTAATCAAACTGGGCGAAGGAATCTCTCTGGAGCAAGCTTTTGAAGACGTCTCTGCTCAGACTCTCCGCGACTTTATCTCGGAGTGGAAAGATGAGTTGAAACGGCACCTCAGTTGAGCCGGTTCGCGAGAATCGCTTAACCCCTTGGAAATAATCAGGTTATGTTTCAGAGTCGGAATTGACAGACAGTACTTTTTCCTTTAAAATACCGCCTTCATCTGGAGATCCCAAAATGTCTAAGTATGCCGTGGTTCAAGTTGGAACGCACCAATATCGAGTAGAAGAAAACACCGAGTTTAACGTCGAGCGGTTTGATTTGCCCAAGGACGGAAAAGTAGAACTCGATCAGGTGTTGGCCGTTCAGAAGAAAGATCAGATTGAGATCGGAACGCCGTTCGTTTCAAAGGCGTCTGTCCTGTGTGACGTGGTCACCGAATTCCGCGCCCCCAAAGTGATCTCCTTTAAGTTTAAACGGCGGAAGAACTACAGAAAGAAAAAGGGCCACAGGCAATCGTTGGTTCGGTTGCGGGTCAAAACCATCAAAGCTGGATAATACCTAGCAAAAGCATTCTTTAAATTGTCGGTTTTACTAGTTGGAGTTGTCAGCGGAGTACCAATGGCACATACAAAGAGTCAGGGAAGTACAACAAACGGACGCGATTCCAATCCCCAAAGGTTGGGCGTAAAGGCCTACGGCGGTCAGCTGGTGCGGACCGGTTCCGTGATTGTTCGACAAAGGGGGACTCGTTTTAAACCAGGACGCTATGTGCGGCGTGGCAGCGACGATACCCTATTTGCCCTTCGGGACGGCGTCGTACAATTTAAATCAAACCGCACCGTTTACTTAGTCCCAAGCAATTAAACAACTTCGTGCAATCCAGTTAAGGCTGAGAAGGGCAAATCAAAAGCCCGTCTCGGCCTTTTTTATTTTGAATCTAGGTTGATACTCTATGTTTGACGATGAACTTACGATTACCGTTCAAGCGGGCCCCGGAGGGAACGGGTGTGACAGTTATCGTCGGCGCGCCGATCGAAAACGTGTTCCGGACGGCGGAGACGGCGGCTCTGGCGGCAGCGTCATTTTGAAGGTGGACCCGCAGACGGGCAGTCTTTCCGGGTTAAAATCGAAGCGCGTGTTCGAAGCCCAGCGCGGCAGTCACGGGATGGGCGGCAACCGGTACGGGCGAAATGGAAAGGACGCGATCGTTAAGGTGCCGTGCGGAACGACCGTTTTTAATAAACGGGATCAATTGTTGGTTCGGGATCTGGTGACTCCGAACGAAGAAGTGGCAGTGGTTCGCGGGGGAAAAGGAGGATACGGGAATCATCGGGGACTGCCGATTACGAAAGGTGAAGTGGTTGCACCCCTTGAACTTTTTCTCTCGTTCAAAATTATTTCAGACATCTGTTTGGTGGGAGTTCCCAATTCGGGGAAGACCGCGTTGTTAAAACGATTGACCGGAGCCGGCGTCACCCAAACGGATTATCCCTTTGCGACCAAAACACCTCAGCTCGGAACGTATCAGGACGATCGGTCCGCGTACCACATTTGTGATTTACCGTCGATCTACGGGGCTTCCAGCGAAGGACGGGGTTTGGGAACATATTACCTGAAGCATTTGGAACGCACCCGGCTCATTTTTTTCGTTTTGGACACCGAATGCAAGTTTGTTTCCGATATCCAGTCCGGTTTCGAGATGCTACTCAAAACGGTTGGAGAGGTCAATGCGCAAGCGCTCGCGCGGCCGCGCTTGGTCGTGGTCAACAAAGTGGATTTGCTTCAGAAGAGGCGCCTGGAAAAAAAGCTCTTGCCGAAAGGCGAGAAGGTATTTTTGGTTTCTGTTTTAAAAGGTGACGGTCTTGACCGATTGATGGAAGCGGCGAAAACCGAATTGGAAGGATCTCATGTTACATCCGTTCAGTGAGTCAAAACGTTGGGTCATTAAAGTTGGAACCAGCACGTTGACGACGCCGGAAGGGCATTTCTCTAACCCCCAGCTGGAATCGATCGTGGAACAAGTGGCCAAGCTGGTTCGTTCGCGTGTTGAAGTCGTTTTGGTTAGTTCGGGAGCGATTGCGCTTGGTCTTGATACGATTAAGCGAGCCAAACGGCCCTCGTCTTTGCCCGAGCTCCAGGCGTGTGCGGCCATTGGTCAAGGGAAGTTGATGAAAGCGTATGAAGTCGCGTTTTCCTCGCGCGGACTTCACGCGGCGCAAATGCTGTTGACTCAAGATGGCCTCGAGAACCGCGAGCGATATTTGAATGCGAAGAATGCCGTTGAAGCGATTCTCAAAATGGGCGTGGTGCCTGTAGTCAACGAAAATGATTCGATTGCGACGGAAGAAATTAAGTTTGGTGACAATGACGTGTTGGCTGCCCACGTGGCCAATCTGATCGACGCAGATTTACTGGTGTTCTTAAGCGACATCGACGGCTTTTATTTAAAAGACAAAACGATTATTCGTCACATTCATACCTCCTCAGAGCTTAAAGAATACACCGCTCACATTCATGCCAAGCGGAGCGAAAAAACCACCGGCGGCATGAAAACGAAATTGCTGGCCGCGCAGATGGCTATGCGGTCCGGTATTCCGATTGTTTTGGCCAACGGTCGTGATCGTGACGTGATCGAGCGGATCGTTAAGGGCGAAGAAGTGGGGTCGCTCTTTCATCCCTCCAAGCGGAAAATCAGCTCGCGTCAAAAATGGCTTGCCCATACGGCGTGCGGCAAAGGCCGTTTGGTTGTTGACCAAGGGGCGCATAGTGCACTGGTTCAAGGGAACCGAAGTCTTCTCGCCGGAGGGGTTGTGACCTGCCAGGGCTCCTTCCAATTGGGCGACGTGGTGGACGTGGCGGACGAGTCGGGTGTTGTGTTTGCGCGCGGTCTCGTTCATTATTCATGCGGGGAAGTCGAAAAAATCAAGGGCCAAAAAACCGGCGCTATTCAATCCATTCTGGGGTTTAAACGTTCTGACGAATTGATTCATCGCAACAATCTTGTACTCTTGGAGCCGCCCTCGTGAAACTCAAAGCGGTATTAACCCAGTTGGCACAAGCGGCAAAGGACGCCTCTCGCACGACGGCGGAACTTCCGACGTCCAAAAAGAAGAACCTGTTGCGGGATGTCGCTTTCCGCTTAAAAAAGTCACGCCGCGTTCTGCTGCGGGCGAACGAACTGGATTTGAAAGCGGCTCGTCACATGAGAGTACCGCATGCCATGATGGATCGCCTGATGTTAAACGACGAGCGCATTGCCGGAATGGCCAAAGCGGTTTTGGATGTGGCGAGACTTGCGGATCCCGTCGGCCGCGTTCTCGCTCGGTGGAAGCGGCCCAACGGTCTGGTCATTTCCAAGGTGACGGTCCCGCTGGGGGTGGTCTTAATTATTTATGAGTCGCGGCCCAATGTAACGTCCGAATGCGCGTCTTTATGTCTCGCGAGCGGCAATTCGGTTTTGCTGCGAGGCGGCCGGGAGGCCTTTCACTCCAACCGCGCGATTGTCGAAATATACAGGCGTGTGTTGGCAGATTACCGGGTCCCCCAAGCCGCTGTTTCCTTGGTCCACCGGCCCGAGCGCCGCGGGATTGATGAACTCGTCCGAATGAAGAATTTGATTACCTTGGCCATTCCGCGCGGAGGAGAACGGTTGATGAAGCGCGTGGAACGTCATGCGCGGATTCCGGTCGTCAAACACGACAAGGGAATTTGCCACGTTTATGTGGATCGGGACGCCGATCTCAAGATGGCTCTCGAAATCGCGTTCAACGCCAAATGTCAGCGTGTTGGAGTGTGCAATGCGATGGAAACGCTTTTGGTTCACGAGGCCGTCGCGCCGAAATTTTTGCCGATTCTTGGGGAACGGCTTGCCCAAGCCGGTTGCGAGATGCGCGGAGACGAACGCACGAGGCGGTACGTCAAGGGGATCAAAAAGGCAACCGACAAAGATTGGGACACCGAGTATCTGGACCGCATTCTTTCGATCCGCGTCGTTCAAAGTTTGAATCAGGCCATCGCGCATATTCAAAAACACGGCTCGGCCCATACGGATTCGATCGTTACGCGGAACCGGTCGGCAGCCGAGAAGTTCAAAGCTCAGGTGGATTCTTCTTCGGTCATGGTGAATGCGTCCACTCGTTTCTCGGACGGCAATGAGTACGGATTCGGCGCGGAGATCGGCATTTCGACCGATAAAATCCACGCGCGCGGGCCGATGGGATTAGAAGGTTTGGTATCTTATAAATACATTGTGGAAGGAAGCGGTCAGGTCCGCACGTAAGCGTTGTCTCGCAACGTCTCCCTCCGGACGCCGTCCGGAGGGAAGGGTAAGGGGTTCAATGCGTATTGGTATATTAGGCGGGACGTTTGACCCGGTTCACAACGGGCACTTAGCGCTCGCGCGCGCGGCGTGCGAGCAGCTTGAGTTGGACCGCGTTCTCTTTGTTCCCGCTTTTCAACATCCTTTTAAGAAAAAGATCGTTGCCGCTCCCGAAGTCCGGTTGCAATGTGTCACACTTGCCGTCTCGAAGGAAAAGCAGTTTGGGGTTTCAGACTGCGAAATCCGCCGCGGAGGAATTTCCTATACCGTGGACACGGTCAAAACACTGCGGACCGAATACAGCGAACCGAATGAGTTATATTTTATTACGGGCGGTGATTGGGGCAGAGATTTAAAAAAGTGGAAAGATATCGACGCCATTTTTTCGTTGGCCCGTTTCGTGGTAGCACCGCGTCCCGGTTTTGATCTGAAGAAAATTCCCAAACAGGCGGTGCTTCTTCGGTTTACGCCCCTTGATATTTCGTCTTCCGGAATCCGCGCCTGCTTAAAACGCGGTGAGTCCGTTGCTTCCATGGTTCCTCGCGCCGTACTCCGTTTCCTGAAGGAACGCCGGATTTATCAGCCGTCGTGACCCACATCATTCCCGCAGTTTCTCAATTTATGTTGCTGGTGGTTCTGCTAGCCCTCTCGGCCTTTTTTTCGGGTTCCGAAACCGCTCTGTTCTCGCTTTCCAAGATCGAAAAACGCCGCTTAATGAACCATCATCCTTTTGCTTGGAAAACCATTTCGTCTCTCCTGGAACGTCCGCGCAGAACTCTCGTGACCATCTTGATTGGAAATATGATCGTCAATACTATGGCAACGGCGGTGGTGACGATTGCAGCAATTGAATGGTTCGGTCCAGAGGGCGTCGGATGGACGATCGCTGTCTTTACCTTTGTGTTGCTGATGACGGGCGAGCTCACGCCGAAAGTATTTGCGGTGCGAAACAACGAATTGGTCGCATTTTTCTCCGCGATTCCGCTCGACTTATTCGCGCGGCTTTTGTATCCCATTCGCTGGGTGGTGCGCCGGGTTGCGGACCGCGTGCTCTCGTTTCTGATTCATGAAGAACAAACCGAAGCTGACTTAGTGTCGGAGACGGAATTAAAAACGCTTGCCCGGATCGGCGAAGAAGAGGGAGCGCTTCGGTCCGAAGAACGGGAGATGATCCAAAAGCTCATCGGGTTGGGGGACCGAATGGTGCGGGAAATTATGGTTCCACGGCCCGACATCATCGCGTTTGACTTGGCCGAAAGTCCCGATCGGCTGATCGCGCTGATCCAACGATATCACTTTAGTTACGTTCCTGTGTATCAGGGGTCGGTTGATAACCTCTTGGGTGTCATTTCCACTCAAAGATTTATGCTGGCCGAGCGCGGTCAATTGCGTGAGCTGATCGAACCCGTTCGCTACACTCCGGAGACGAATCACATCGACGAATTGCTTCAGAGTTTTCACGGATTAAAACATCAAGTGGCCATTTGCGTAGACGAACACGGTGACACGGCAGGTTTGGTCACGATGGAAGATGTCCTAGAGGAGATTTTTGGCGAGTTTTATGACGAATATTCAAGGGATGAGTCCGCCGTTAAAGCGCTCGGGGGCTCGCACTTTTTAGTTCAAGGGAAAATAGGTCTCCACGATTTGAAAGAATCCTTGGGCATCGATCTGGAGTCCTCGGCGAGCGAAACGTTGAGCGGCTGGCTCATGGAACGGTTTGGAAAGATTCCCAAGGTGAATGAGACCTACCGGTGGAAAGGCATCGAGTTTCATATTCGTGAAGTGTTTCGTCAACGCATTCTCAAGGTCGAGATTCGGAAGAAATGATGATCAGCATTCTTTTTTTCATTGCTGCCGCTTTTGTGATGACCGGTTTGTTTAGCGGGTCCGAGATGGCTTATTTGTCGTGCAATAAATTAAAATTGCGCCATCTTGCCGATCAGGGAAACCGCCGCGCTCAGGAGGTCATGGGCTTTCACAGGAAGCCAAAGCTTTTTCTGACGACGGTGTTGATCGGAAATAATTTGATGCACGTGACGATCGTTGGTTTGGCTACGTATCTGTTTAAAACGTATCTGAATATCTCCGAAGAGTGGGTCATTACGGCGATTTTGGCGCTGCCGCTCGTCATTTTTACGGAAACCATTCCCAAAGACTGGTTTCGGCACAAGGCGGACGATTTCATTTATGTGTTTGCGCCTTTACTCGCTTTCTTAAACCGGTGCCTCAGCGGAGTTTCGCACGCGTTGGTGGCGATGACGGATTTTATGATTAAGACGACGACGGGCGATCTCAAACGGAATCCTTTGATCACGCGCGAAGAATTCCGGTATGTCATCGAGGAAAGTACGAAAGGCGGAGTTTTGCTGGACCATGAAAAACAGCTCATTAATACCATTTTGAATTTGGGCTCCGTTCAAGTTTCGGAAGTCATGATTCCTCTATCTCGTTTTCCCAAAGTTTCCTTGACGAGCCACATCAAAGACGTGAAACAACTTGCCCGGGAAATCGATACGGACGTCGTGCTCGTGTATGAAGAAATTCCGACTTTGGTGGTCGGCTTGGTTTATGTTTTTGACGTTTTGTTTGAGGATCGCGAAGATCAGGTGTTATCGCACTTTTTGAAGCCGCCGCTCTTTATCCCAGAGGAAACCAGTTCCGAAAAGACCATTTTTCTCCTGCAGTCCAAGCGTGCTTCCTCGGCCGTAGTGATCAACGCCAAGCGGGAAGTGATCGGCGTAGTGCGCCTTGAAAATCTGATCCGAACTTAACCGTTCTCCATTTTTTCTCTCCCCTACATTGCCCGTCTTATTAAGAATCGGTTCATGACGCCGATGATTAGATGAGGAGCGAGGCCTGTCTCTTTCGCTCAGCGGATCGAAATCAAGGCCTTCCTCGGAGGTTCATGTCGTGCGTATCCTAGCGCTGGTCAATCAGAAGGGCGGCTGCGGTAAAACTACCTCTGCCATCAATCTTTCCGCTTGCCTCGCCTTTCTACAGAAAAAAGTTTTGTTGATCGATCTAGATCCTCAAGGTCACGCCACGGCGGGTCTTGGAATCAAAGCGGAATTCCTGGAGAGAACCAGTTATGATTTATTTGCCGGAACCAAGGTGGGGATTGACGATTTGATGGTGGCGATCAACGACCACTTTTTTGTGATCCCGACGCATAACGTCTTGGCCGAAGTCGAGTTGGAGGCCTCCAGTCGTCAGCAGGACGCCTTTTATTGCCTGGATCGTCACCTGAAACAGATGAAAACACGTTATGACTTTGTCGTGATTGATTCACCTCCGAACCTGGGGCTGCTGACCTACAACGCTTTGCACGCGGCGGAGGAAGTGATTATTCCCATCGAGCCGTCGTTTTTTTCCCTTCATGGCCTGGCCAAGATCTTCGAAACGATCGACCGGCTGAATCAAACGCGCCGCGGACCTCTCAGGATACATGCACTCATGACGCGCTACGAAAAGAGAATGCGCCTCAGCCGGGAGATTCAGGACGAAGTTCGGAAGTACTTTAAGGATCAAACCTTTCATCACGTCATTCATGAAAATGTAAGTCTCAAAGAGACCGCAGCGGAAGGGAAAAGCATTGTCGATTACGATCGTGAATCGTTGGGTTTTCAGGATTACGTGGGGCTTGCGATCGAAGCAATCGAGCGGAGTCTGCTGTGGTTTGAACCGGAATCTTTAACCGATTTGCCCAAAAGCGACGCCGGAGAGCGCAACCAAGAACCAAAGGACAAAGTGTTTTCCTCGTTGGAAGCCAATAATTCAAAGCCCGCTGCCGCATCGGATCCATCGGGAAACGAGCAATTTCAACCGAGGGAAGTGTTGGGCGGAATGCTTTTTTCCTATGTGAGCAAAGAAGCACGGTCCGTGATGATCGTCGGCGATTTTAATCGCTGGGTCGCCGAATCGATGAGACTTGTTGATCCCCAGATCGGTCTTTGGCAAAAAGTGGTTTCGATGGAAGCCGGAACGTATCACTATAAATACCTTGCGGACAACACCTGGCAAGTGGATCCATTTAACTCGCGCACCTTGCCGAATCAATACGGCGGATTCGATTCAATGGTTCAAATGGCCGGTTCACCCCGTACCCAATATGAAAATAGAGAAAAAACTAAAACGCGGATTGTCTGAACTTTCTTCTTTGTTCGTTGCAGGACCAACGTCTCCCACACCTTTCCGGGAAGGAACGTCGGGCATCTTGAGGAGCGCGCATCAGTACGTGGGGTCTGATGCCGCCAGAAGATCTTCGCCGAATAGGACGTTTCCGGATTTGGTGTGCGTTTCGTTCATTTCCATGAGTCCTCGTTTTCAAACGGCGGATCTGGTTCGGTTGGTCAAGAGATTGGAACCTTCTTTTGAGGACGTTTTTTTCTTGGCCGTCGACTCAACAGAATCTCATTACCAGGCGTTGGCCGATGCGTTGCCCATTCCTCCGTGGGATCAGGTCATTCGTGGAAACGGCATTCATCTCCGCGCCCTCGGAAGGCAGCTTCACTGTGGTTATGTGACCTTAAACAAACTGCGTGATTTAATCCATCCTTCTGTGAGGTCCGAACCTATCGCACTTGTTGACCCAAAGCGGAAATCGCTTGCGATCTTGGATTTCAGCCATTCAACCGGTACGGCACAAAACCGTGAAACGTATCAAGGTGTTCTGGAACTTCTCGATGACTGCGTTTTGGTCGCGGAACCCAATCTCACCCAGTTGACCGATGCTTATGAGTGGTTGCGTGAGAGTTTGCGTAAAAAACCAGGACTTCGTTCGATGCTTTTGCTCACCGGAACCGAAGCCGAGTCATTGTGGGAATTCATTTATGAACGCTTCTACCGCATCACGTCCGATTTTCTTGCGCACGACCTCGGCTTCTTGGGTTGGCTTGAAAATGGCTCGGTCGAGTTAAATGCAGATTCCTTACGGGAGAGCACAAGCGACGATGCTGTCCACTGCGTTGCGAAAGGGAGACTCATGAAAACTCTTTTTGGATCCCGAGACCCCTTATGATTGTTTATCAAACAAGCTCAGCTCCTCAAACGCTGAGCGATTTAAAGCAAAAAATCGCGTTTGTTACCAAGCACTTATACCCGGAAGGTGAAACCTTCGATGCAGAATCGGGTCGTGATTCGGCTCGCATGATCGTTAAAACCAGTCGGCTGCTGATAGGCATTGAACTTTTTGGGAACTCAGTCGGTACGGACGCGTTTGAAAGGATACTTAAGTTTGCTCTGGATTTGGAAACAAAACGGGCAGCTCATACAGCTTCGGATTTAGAAAAATTTAAGCACTGCATCGTTGCACCTGAATTTTCCGGCCCCTTCATAAAACGGGTGTGGGAAGATTTTCCATTTGTGGAACTGTTTGAATGGTCGGCTCTCCGTTCCGAAAGCGGGGAAGCGCTCTTGCTTCGCGGCGTCAAGGGTCTGGTTCTAAACGATAGAACAAAACAGGCAAACGGCAACGCAGAGGCGCCGTCGGTCGAAGTTCAAACCTCAATGCCGAAATCAAGTTTAAGCTCAAAAGAATTAATTGCGTTGACCCATTTCGGTTTAGAGCTTAAAGAGCGCCGCTCAAAGCTCAAAGAGCAAACCGCGCGGTAAACGGGTTTTGCCTCGGTTTGAAAAACTTCCTTGCAGGGTCCAACGCCCTTTCTTATAATGGCCTTCTCCCTTCATTTTTGAATGCAGGGGTTCATCATTTCTCGGAGGAGCTACTCCAAATCGGATGATTCAAATGGTTCAAGACCTCAACATCCTCATAGAGATACAAAAACAAGATAAAGTGATTTACGAACTGAAGGAAGATTTGGAAATCTTGCCGTCCGAATTGGAAAAAGCTACCGAAGCAACTCAGGAAGCGCGCGAGAAGTTTCAGGTTCTTGAACAAGAATTCAAACAGGCGCAGCTAAAACAGAAAGACAAAGAGGTTGAGCTTCAGGCAAAAGAGGACCACGTCAGAAAATACGAAGGCCAACTTGCGCAGGTGAAGACGAATAAAGAATACAGATCGTTAAAAGAAGAGATCGCTTCTTTAAAAGCGGATAACTCTATATTGGAAGAAACCATTATTGATTTGATGGATCAAGTGGACGCTAAGAAGAAAAAATTGGATGAAGTCAAAAAAGATTTGGAAGAACAGGAAGAACTTCTAAAACAAAGGACGAGAGAACTAGAAGAAAAAAGCAAATCGGCCCAGATCAAAATCGAGACCTTGAACCAAGAACGGGATGAGAAATTGAAACAGGTTGATCCGGAAATCGCATCTTTATATCAGAAAATTGTGCGCAATCGGCGCGGTCTTGCCTTGGTCCGCGTTGACGGAGATACGTGTCCCGCGTGTCAAATGCAGCTCCGCGCCCAGATCGTCAATGAAATTAAACTCAAAGAAAACATAGTAGTTTGTGAAAATTGTTCGCGAATTCTCTACGAGTAACCCTGCTTTTTTAAACCCCCTCTGAATCTTTTTAACCTATTCGCTCCGCGAACCCTCCTTGGTTTTTGGTGGAGCGAGCCCGTGTTTATTCGGGCGCCATTCTCCCCGAAGGCCCCAAGATCTAGTAGATACACGTTCAGACCCTACCATTTTTAGTGTTTCTTAAGATTTAAAATATTTCTATCTTGTCCCTTGACAAAGACTTGCGTCATTGGGTATACTTTGTGCAATAATGTGGTTTAAAGTGGTAGATAGTGGAGAATTAAGCAATGTTCTACGGCCAATATGAACACGCACTGGATGGAAAAGATCGGCTGATTGTTCCGGCAAAATTCCGCGAAATTTTTAAAGAACACTACGTCGAGAAATTTTACATCACGCGCGGATTGGACCGGTGCTTGTTTGTGTTTGCGGAAGAAGAGTGGAAGAACCAAGAACAACGTTTTCGGGAAATGCCGTTTACCAATGAACAATCCCGGAAATTTAATCGTTTGTATTTTTCGGGGGCCTGCGAAGTTTTGTGTGACAAGCAGGGCAGAATTTTGGTGCCGCTTTTTCTCAAGCAGTATGCGGAAATCAAAGAGAACGTCATTATCATCGGCGTTTCAGACCGTATTGAGATTTGGTCAAAAGAAAAGTGGAATATGTTCTTTAAAGATAACATGGATTCATTCGAGTCTTTGGCTGAAAAGCTTGTTGACCCGAAACAAAAATAGGAGGGCCTATGGGACATCGTTTTGATGTGAGCAATGGTCATTCGGTGAATGTAATGCGTTGTCCGGGCGATTTGAGTGCATCGCACATGGTCCAAATGAAAGCAAAGCTGAGACGGCTGGTAAATCGTAAACGAAGATTTTTTCTTTTGGATTTATCTCAAGCCAAACATGTGGAATTAGCCGGCCTCGGAATTTTGGTGGATCGGATTAAGCAAGTCCGTTCGTTACGAGGCGATATCCGGCTGTTCAATATCCGGCCCGAAGTATTCGAAACCCTGCGGATGGTTGGATTAACGCACGTGATCAACACGTTTCAAGATGAAGAGGAAGCTCGAAGGAGCTTTCAGATTGCCTAAGCAAGCGCATCAACCGGTATTACTTAAGGATGTTCTTTCTTATCTTCGACCAAAACCAGGTCACATGGTTTTAGACGGCACCGTTGGGAGTGCGGGACACGCGCGAGCGATCCTCGCACACATCGGTCCGAAGGGATTTTTGATCGGTCTTGATCAAGATCAACAAGCCATTGACCGGGCTCAGAAGCAGCTCGAGCAAGTTGGCGGGAACTTTATTTTAAAGTGTTCCCATTTCGTCCATCTCGGAAACGTGCTGGATTCTCTTAACTTGAGTCGTATTCATGCCGTTCTATTGGATATCGGAGTATCCACCGAGCAGTTGGAAGATCGCGAGAGAGGATTTGGTTTTCGGACCGACGGCCCGCTCGATATGAGGATGGATCCGGTAACGCAGACGGTCACAGCGGCTGGGATCTTAGAGACAAAATCGATCGATGACTTGACATGGATCTTTCGGACGTATGGTGAAGAGCGATATGCCCGCGGAATAGCACGAAAAATTGTTGAAATTCGCCAAACACATCCGATTCGAACGACGACAGAACTGAGAACCTTAATTGAACGTTTGACTCCGGTGAGACGTCGGTTCGGCCGAATCCATCCCGCGACGCGCGTTTTTCAGGCGCTTCGCATTGCCGTCAATGGTGAGTTGGACGCGCTGAAGGAAGTGCTGCCGCGCGCGTTTGGGCGGCTCGAAGTCGGGGGGAAATTGGCCGTCATCAGTTTTCATTCTCTCGAAGATCGGATTGTGAAGCACACGTTTCTCAGTTGGAAAAAAGATGGAAGCGGAGAAGTATTGACCAAGAAGCCGGTTCGGCCGGATTCTATGGAAGTCGCAGAAAATCCGAGAGCACGGTCGGCAAAATTACGAGTCGTTGAGAGGAAATCATGAGGAATCTATTCAAAAACCCTTTTGTTGTGTTAAGCGTGACTACACTTTTGCTTTTGGGCTATGTTCACGAACATATATCAAGCTACCGAATTTCTTATTTGATTGAAGCCAAAAAACGTCGTCTGGCGCAATTAACCGATCTCTACAAAGCGGAAAAGTTTTCCTTGTTGCAGCTTTATTCACCCGACGTTCTCAGCCGGCGAATTCGGGAAACTGATTTACACTTGACGATGCCTGAACGGCAACAGATGGTAAAGCTCGTCTCGATCCAAGAACCGAGAGGTTTTTTTGACGGAGCGTGGTTCATGCGTTTTCCGTTTATGTCGTGGTTCCATTTCGTGAAGGAAGCACAGGCCAAAACAACGAAGTGACGTCAAAGACGTTTGCGGTCATCCTGCGCTCGCAGCGGGAAATAATAGGCACCGGGGATGATTCCCAAAATTTCGCAGAAGCGTTTTTTCTTGATTCATCTGGCCGTCCTGGCTCTTTTTCCTCTGATCCTTTTTCAAATCGTTCGGTTAACTCTCGAACGTCACGATTTCCTCGTCTCCCGCGCAAAGCTTCAGCATGATTTAACGATTCCCATAGAACCGGACCGCGGTCTCATTTTGAGCCGTCATCTCAAAGAGTTTGCTACCAACCTGAGAGTTCCGTCGATTTATGCGGTTCCGCGCGGCCTTGAAACCGGCGAGAAACATCCGTTGGCCAACCGGCTGTCTCAGCTTTTGGATCTTCCGAGCGATTTTGTCATGGGACGACTCAAGCGTGACAAGGCATTCGTTTGGCTTAAGCGGCACGTTACATCGGAAGAAGCGGATGCGATCCGCGCTTTAGAATCTCCCCATCTCGGAGTAACGTATGAACCAAAGCGGTTTTATCCAAACGGAAGAATGTTGTCCCAGGTGATCGGGTTTTGCAACATCGATAACGTGGGCGTCGAAGGTTTGGAGCTTCTTCATGATGAGTCGTTAAGAGGAATTCCCGGCTATCGGCACACCAAGCGGGACGCACGCGGCAGAGAAATCGTTGCCCTCGAGAAACAATTGGTTCCTCCTACCAACGGTGCAAGTCTTATGTTAACCATCGATCATCATGTGCAGTACCTGACGGATCAAGCCCTGGATCGAGCCATGACCAAGTGGAACGCGAAAGGTGCCGTTGCCATCGTGATGGATCCAAACACGGGCGAAATTCTGGCCATGTCGTCGCGTCCCACCTTTGATCCAAACGCGCGGGATCAGACGGCGGTCGAACGTCGGAGAAACAAACCTTTGACCGATGTTTTTGAACCAGGCTCCATTTTTAAAATTGTGACCGGCTCTGCAGCTTTGAACGAAGGCGCCGTCTCCTTGGGAGATCGTTTTGACGGAGAACATGGCGAATGGCAGGTACGACGAGGCCGTACCATCCACGACGCACATCCGTACGGTCTTTTGACTTTCTCGGAGGTGTTGATCAAATCGAGCAATATCGGGACCGTAAAAATTGCTCAGCGTTTGGGCGAGAAGCGATTGTATGACTACATTAGAAGATTTGGTTTCGGTGCCAAAACAGGAATTGACTTTCCCGGAGAGGTGAACGGAATTTTAAGGCCGGTGGAAAGGTGGTCCAAATATTCCATCACTTCAATTCCGTATGGGCAAGAAGTTGCCGCAACGTCCATTCAGATGGTACGCGCCATTTCAGCGATTGCCAACGGCGGCTACTTGGTGCGGCCGTATTTGATCAAAGAGATCCGGGATCACAACGGCGTGGCGCTGGTCACCAAAGAGCCCGTCATTTCAGGTCCCATTCTCAAACCCGACGTGGCAGCTGCGATGAATCGGATTCTTGAGCGAGCGGTCGCCGAAGGAACTGGAACACGGGCACAAGTAAAAGGATTTCGAGTGGCTGGCAAGACCGGGACAAGTCAGAAATTGGAACCCAACGGTCAGTATTCTCACAGTCATTTTGTGGGCTCATTCATTGGTTATGCGCCTGCCGATCATCCGAAACTTGCGATGGTCGTGTCCATTGATGATCCAAAACCTTATTACTACGGCGGGACAGTGGCTGCTCCTGTGTTTCAGGAAGTGATGGAGCAAGCCCTTATGTATTTGGGATTGATTCCGACCGAGTTGAACGGGAAACTAGATCGTTTTATCGTTGAAGCGAACGGCGCGAAACCTACGCTTCTAAAAAGTTCACAACAGAAGTTTCAGGGTGCCGTCCCTCAAGTTCAATGAGCTCTGCAATTCCGGCAGGGCTCGTCACGTTGATTTCGATGAGATATCCTGCCACGACATCCAGTCCCACGAAATAGAGCCCGTCTTTTAGAAGTTTTGGGCGAATCGACGCAATCAGTCTTTTTTCTCGTTGTGTCAATCGAGCCGGTAATGCCGTTCCACCAAGAGATAAATTAGAACGAAATTCTCCTTTTTTTGGGATTCTCTGAAAAGCACCGATTACTTTTCCGTTTAACAGAAGAATCCGTTTATCACCGTGAGTGCTGTTTTGGGCGAGATATTTTTGAGCCATGATCCATCTGCTCCCGCGGCGGGTCATTTTCCCGATCGTTCGTTTTTTGTCGGAGGCCCCGTAGGGGAGCAGCGCAATACCGGTTCCCCCTTTTTGATCAAGCGGTTTTAAAATGAGATCGATTTTCTTTTCTCGCTGGAAGCGGGCGATCTGTACAGGGTTGTTGGAGACGATGGTAGGAGGAATCCATTGGGGGAAACTCAGGATGTAAAGTTTTTCGTTGGCTTTCCGAACTCCTCTAGGAGAATTGATGACGAACACGTCAGGTTCCAACAGTTCGAGGATTTGGGTCAGATACAAGTATGAAAGGTCGAACGGAGGGTCTTTGCGGTTAAAGACGATGTCAAGCGATCTAAGATCAAGTGTTTCTTCGCTTAAGACGTGAATGCCGTTTTTTAAACCGGCACGAACTCGATTTGCAAGGGCAAGAAGACGCCCCGCCTTAAAAAAAATGTTTTTCGGTTCGATGTAATAAATGCGGTGCCCTCGGTTTCCGGCTTCTTCCATGATGGAAACAGACGTATCTTCCCGATAGAGAATTTTACGAATCGGATCCATCACGAAACCGATGCGCAGCCTGTGTTTCCGATTGTTTTTCATAGGTCTTTGGGTTATGATCGTCCAATTATACAGGAATAAGCCAATCAAATGAGCACTTTCCTACAGACAGATCCGGCGACGCGTCGCATCGAAAGCCCCAATGACCTACGGGGTTATTTCCAACGGTTTGCCAAGCCCCGCGGCGTGGAACGGGTGGGAATCGAATGCGAATTGTTCGGCGTCCACAAAGAAACAGGTGAAGCGCTGCCGTATGTAGGGCCCCTTAGCATTGAGGCAGTCTTAAATGAACTTGCCTATGAATTTGGATATGAACCCATCCAAGAGCAGGGGCACACCATCGCGCTGCGAAAGGGAAGCACCTTTATTTCTTTGGAACCAGGCGGCCAGATCGAATTGAGCGCAGAACCGGTTGATCACCTCCACCAGACAAAGGCGCAATTGGAAGAATTTTTCTTTCAACTTCGAACCGTTGCTCACTTGTTAGGTCCCATTTCATGGCTCGCATCCGGCATTCAACCTTTTTCTTCGTTAGCGGACATCCACTGGGTTCCCAAACGCCGCTATGAAATCATGGCCCGTTATTTGATCCGAAAAGGGAAAAAAGCGCACGACATGATGAAACGAACCGCGACGAACCAAATCAATCTGGATTATCACGATGAGGAGGACGCGATCGAAAAAATGCGGCTTTCGCTTGCGCTTACGCCGATTGCTGCTGCGATGTTTGCCAACAGCTCATTTTCTCACGGCAAAGCAAACGGTTTTTTGTCGGAACGTTTAAACATCTGGCGGTTTACGGATCGGGAGCGCTGCGGTTTGATCCTGAAACTTATCTGCGAGCATTGTACCTTTGACGACTATCTTCAATTTATTTTAGACACCTCCATGATGTTTATCGTTCGGAATCAAGAATGGATCGTAACGAGGGATCTGACCTTTCGTCAATTCATCGAGCGGGGATATCGGGGACATCAACCGACGGAATCCGATTTTGAACTGCATCTGAGCACTATTTTTACCGACGCGCGTTTTAAACAATATCTGGAAATCAGAGGAATGGACGGCCAAAGAAGTCATTTGATCCTCTCCGTTTATGCGTTTTGGAAGGGCATCCTGTACAATGACGAAGCAAAGCGGCTGGCGAAGCATCTGATCGGCCGGTTTGAAGAGCGCGATATTTATAAATTGCACGCGGACGTAGAGCGGTTAGGATTAAAAGCGCGGCTCAAGAAAATGCAGGTACTTGATTTGGCGCGCACACTGGTTCGGATCAGTGAAAGAGGACTTAAGGAACAGAGGTGTTTCAACGAGGCGGAGCAGGATGAGAGTATTTATTTAGTTCCGCTGAAGGAAGAAATTCTGAAAAAAGGTGAAACACCGGCTGAGCAGTTAATCACACTTTGGAATGGGTCTTTTCGAAAAGACCGGCGCGCATTGATCGATTATTTGGAGATTTAACCCGAGTATTTTCCCCATGATGTAGAACATTTTACGGGGCGTAGCGAAGCTTGGTATCGCGCACGGTTCGGGTCCGTGAGATCGCAAGTTCAAATCTTGCCGCCCCGAGATTTGCCAAGGGCAAGATTTGAAGTGGTTTCCCGCAGGGACTCCGCAGGAGTCCCGACGGAATACTCGCAGGTCCTCCTGCGAGTGCAAATCCACTCGCCCCGAAATTTCTTGTATTTATCCCCAGGTTTTTTCAAGAGGCAGAAGTTCCCTTTCAGCATGTCTTGGTTCAACATTTTTCAGAATACACTAAGTGACGTTCGTCACAGCGAATCCAAGGTGCTTTCGATACGATCAAAAATGGATAAAAAAGTCCATTATTGAGGGAGGTTTTTAGATAGAATATGTTTCGGGTTTATTCTAAGGGTTGTGAATACGGCATTCGGGCGTTGTCGGCCTTAACCGAACTTGATTGCAAAGATGGTTTTTCGATCGAAACGGTCTGCCGAAGAACCCGGTTACCGGTCTGGTTTACTCGGAAGGTGTTTCAGAAACTGGTTCGGCAAAATGTTTTATTTGCGAAGTGCGGTCCGGGCGGCGGTTATTATTTTAAGAAAAATCCAGAGGATATCTCGTTCTTGGATTTGATCCAAGCGGTCGACGGAAACGTGTTCCAGAAGTGTATTTTGGGAAAAGCGAAATGTCGCAGAAGTCAATCGTGTCCCATTCATTCCACGTGGGAAAAAATTAAAAAAGTTTTGATGTCCGAACTGCGTTCCGTATCGGTAAAGCAATTAATGGAAAGCCGGAATCGTGTTCTTCATGTGTCATGAGAAAAGCAACATGAGCGTTGCTTCATGAAATCGTTTTGGAAAATGGAAGAGGAGAAATTAAAATGGCACGACTTCAAAAATCTTGGTTCGTAGTTCTCATTTTGTTAGTGGTTATATTTACAATTGGGTTGCACTTGGGCCGGAGCAAAAAAGGTACGGTGACGGAACCCCTCGCGGACACAGCGAATTTTTCTGAATCTGCCATGTCCATTGTCAAAGAGCGCGGCCTACATCCGGACGACATCACCTCCGCGCTTTCTACCTTTGTTCCCACCGGCAAGTACGATGACCACGTGATGTTTGCTTCCGGGGGTCACGGGGGTCAGGTGTTTGCGATCGGCCTTCCGTCGATGCGGCTTTTGCGCACCATCGCTGTGTTTACTCCTGAACCGTGGCAGGGATATGGATTCGGAGTTAAGGAAAGCCCGTTCGGCAGTCCCGAAGGAGAAGGCGTGTTTCGAAATGGGAAGTTAGTCAATTGGGGCGATTCTCACCATCCTGCTTTAAGCGAAACCAACGGTGATTATGACGGCGAGTTTTTGTTTATCAACGATAAAGCGAACGGACGCATTGCCGTGATCGATCTAAGGGATTTTGAAACGAAACAGATTGTGGCGAACCCGCTTTTTGGCAATGACCACGGTGCCGCCGTAACCCCCAACACGGATTATGTCATCGAAGGTTCTCAGTACGCAACTCCGGTAGGTCATCACTACGCGCAGCTTTCGGACTATCAAGAAAAGTACCGCGGGATGCTCACGTTCTGGAAATTCAACCGAGCCATCGGGCGTATCGAACCCAAAAATTCATTCGCGATCGAACTCCCGCCTTATTGGCAGGATTTGGTGGATCCCGGAAAATTGGTGAGCGACGGTTGGGTATTTGTTAATTCGTTTAACACCGAAATGGCCACGGGCGGAGTTGAAGAGGGAAACCCTCCCTTTGAAGCCGGCGTGTCCCAACGGGATATGGATTATCTTCACGTCATCAATTGGAAGAAAGCGGAGCAAGTGATTCGAAATGGCGGGTTCAAGGAAATCGAAGGGATGCGAGTCATTTCGCTCGAGACTGTTTTAAAGGAGGAGCTTCTTTACTTCATTCCGGAACCTAAGAGTCCGCACGGTGTGGACGTTTCTCCGAGCGGGAAACATATTGTCATTTCGGGAAAACTGGATCCGCACGTTACCATCTATGATTTCAATCACATCATGGACGCCATCGCAAAAAAGGAGTTTGAAGGACAAGATCCTTACGGTGTTCCTGTGATCAAGTTTGATGCGGTCAAGATAGCCCAAGTGGAGGTGGGGTTAGGACCGCTGCATACCCAGTTTGATAATCAAGGTTATGCGTACACGAGTCTCTTCCTTGAAAGCAGCGTGGCCCGTTGGACTTTGGGAGACGATGCCTATCAAGCTCCCGAAAATCCTTGGACACTCGTCGGCAAAATTCCGATTCATTACAACGTCGGCCATATTTCGACGGCGGCGGGAGATACGGTACATCCGGACGGCGGTTATTTGGTTTCACTCAACAAATGGTCCGTCGACCGTTTTCCCAATGTGGGGCCTCTTCTTCCGCAGAATCTTCAGTTGATTGACATCAAAAAACCCGGCGATCAGATGAAACTGCTTTATGATATGCCCATCGGAAACGGAGAACCTCATTACGCGCAGATTATCAGCATGGACAAAATAAAAGCGTGGGAGGTTTATCCAGAAGTCGGTTGGGATCCTCTTCATCAGCAGAAAAGCGAAAAGAGTACGCTTGAAAGCAAAGTGGTCCGCACCGGCAACACGGTGGAGATAT
This sequence comes from Omnitrophica bacterium RIFCSPLOWO2_01_FULL_50_24, assembly GCA_001804225.1. GTDB lineage: Bacteria > Omnitrophota > Omnitrophia > Omnitrophales > Danuiimicrobiaceae > 2-01-FULL-50-24. The sequence continues at coordinate 30,960 of MHFO01000024.1, forward strand.
TTACGACCGTGATCCGAAGTCATTTTGATCCGGAACACGTCCAAGTGAAACAGGGAGATCGCGTCATTTTTCACATCACCAATCTGGAGCGAACCTACGACGCGACACATGGATTTACGGTGTCCGATTACAACGTAGCTGCGAGTATTGAACCCGGCGAGACCGCGAGCATCGATTTTATAGCGGACAAACCGGGGGTTTATCCCTACTACTGCCTTGAGTTTTGTTCGGCGCTTCACCTAGAAATGATGGGTTATCTGTTGGTAGAACCTCAAGAAATGCAAGCGCCGGCAGTCGGGCAATGACGGGAAAAAGAGTGCATGAAGGACGATAAAGAAATCATTGCAAAATATTTGTTGTTGAGCGCTGCGCTCGCGATTTTTTTGTCGCTCTTCGTCCCTTATTGGAAACTTCGGGTTATCGCTCCTCAGTATCCGAAGGGTTTGTCCGTTGCGATCTATTTAAACCGTGTGGAAGGCGATGTGCGTGAGATTGACGGACTGAACCACTATATCGGAATGAAGCCGCTTGCCAAAGCTGCCCAGCTCGAACGAAAGCTCGCCATTCCCGGTTTGATTTTATCAAGTTTAGGGGTTTTCATCGCCACGTTCTATGGCAAGCGGGGGTCTTTTCTGCTGGTTTTGCCCGCGCTCATTCTTCCTCTTTTTTTTGCTTTAGATCTTTATTGGTGGTTGAGAGATTTTGGGCTTCATTTGGATCCGAAAGCAGCGCTTAGTTCCTCGATCAAACCCTTTGTTCCGCCTTTAATCGGTCACGGGAAAATTGCTCAGTTTAAAGCCCACGCCTCTTTTTCGTGGGGGTTTTTGGCAAGTCTCGCCGCAGACCTGTTTATTTGTTTCGCCCTTTGGCTTAGACGCAGTAAAGAAAAATGCTCGGAGGGAACCGGCAAAGTTTCCGTTGCCGTTCTGTCTTTGCTGGCGTTTGGTTTTCTTTTGAGCCCTCAGACGCTGGCGGCGACTCTCGAAGTAGGCCGGGAAGCCGTTTACGGAACGATTCAAGAAGCGTTGGTTCATGCTTCCGACGGAGACACGATTGTCGTACACGAAGGTGTTTATGCGGGGCCTGTCGTGATTGATAAATCGGTCACTCTCACTGGCAACGGTATGCCTGTGATTCATGGAGGAGGTAGGGGCACTGTGGTTTTTGCTCATGCTCCCCACATCACATTGCAAGGTTTTAAGATTCGTGACTCCGGCGACTTACTGGCGGAAGAAAATTCAGGCGTTTTAGTCACAGGATCGGATGCGGCGATAGAAGGAAACCGCTTTGAAGACGTCCTGTTCGGTATCTATCTGCGTCAAGCACCGCGTACGCTCATTCGAAACAATGTGTTATCAGGAAAGGTGCTACCGTTACCTCGAAGAGGGGACTTGATTCGAGTGTGGTACAGCGATGACGTGACGATTGAAGGAAATCGGATGCACCGGGGCCGCGATGTCGTCTTGTGGTTTTCGAAGTCCTTGAACGTGAATCAAAATATAGTTAAGGAAGGCCGTTACGGGCTGCACTTTATGTATTGTCACGACGCCGTGGTCGAGGAAAATTTAATCAGCGGCAATTCCGTGGGCACGTACCTGATGTACAGTTCCGACCTAAGACTTCGACGGAACCGCGTGCTGGATAATCGAGGACCCTCCGGATACGGTGTTGGTTTTAAAGACATGGACGGAGCGCTTCTGAGCGACAATTTAATTGCGAACAATCGAGTGGGGTTATTTTTTGATCGTTCGACAGGCGTCTTCCGCAAGAACTTGATCGCCTACAATGATATTGGCATTGAGCTTCTGCCGTCTTCCGGAGACAACACGTTTGAAGAAAATAGTTTCTTCGAAAACTCAGAACAAGTAGGCCTCGAAAATTTAGGTTCACGTGCCGTCACTCAATGGAGCCAGAATTTTTGGAGTGATTATCGCGGTTACGATCGTGATCATAACGGAATAGGTGATACGCCTTATCAAGCAGTTCAATTTTTTGAACGTCTCACCAGTGAACATCCCGTTCTAAGACTTTTTTTCCTGAGCCCGTCGCACCAAGCGCTTGATTTTGCTTCATCTCTTTTCCCCATTTTTGCGCCGCAGCCAAAATTAAGCGATCAAACACCTCTCATGAGTCCCACGTTTCCCTCGCTGCCGCGCGAACCTCAAAAGATTTCGGTTTCTTGGGTGTTCGTTTCCGGCATTCTTTTAATTCCGCCTTTTGGCCTATCCTTTGGGAGTTTGAGAAAAAAACGATATCGAGTGAACGCGGCGGAAACGATAACGGAATTTGAAACCGTGAAAGACGGAGAACCCATGATTCAGATTGATGGGCTGACCAAGCGGTTCGGACCGCTTACGGCTTTGGATCGCGTTCGTTGTGTGATTCAAAAAGGCGAAACCGTGGCGTTGTGGGGCCCCAACGGAGCAGGGAAAACCACGCTGCTCAAGTGCTTGCTCGGCATCCTGTCGTGCCGGGGGACGATTCGTGTTGCAGGACGTAACGTGCAGCTTGAAGGCAAAGCAGTCCGCAAGATCATCGGTTATATTCCGCAAGAACTCCGTTTCCACGGAGACCAATCGGTGGTGGAAACCGTTTGTTTTTTTGCTCGTTTGAGAAATGTATCGGATTCGCAAGCGGATACGTTGATCAAGGAATGGGGTTTGGCAGAGGCGCGGGAGAAAAAAATTCATGAGTTGTCCGGAGGCATGAAACAGAAATTGGGTTTGGTGATCGCTCTGATTTCAGATCCGCCCGTCCTTTTGATGGACGAACCCACCAGCCATTTAGATGTTGCGGCCCGGCACGAATTTCTTTTGCTTCTGGAGCGTTTGAAAGAACGCGGCAAAACACTTGTGTTCTGTTCCCATCGCGTATCCGAAGTATTGAAACTGGCGGACCGGGTGGTGGTCCTTTGCTCGGGCGTCAAAACAAAAGAAGGAAAACCGGACGACGTGAAAGAACATCTCACGGGGGAAACCGTTTTGTGTTTGACCGTTCGGACGGAAGATTGCGAACGGGCCGAGAGACTCATTTCCGAACATGGTATCAGCGTGCGTCGAAACACGAGGCAGCTTTGGATTCGTGTCGGGGCAGGCAGGAAAATAGAACCTATTCGCCTTCTTTCGGAACGGGGCATCCCCATATTGGATTTTGAGCTTGAAACCGATTATGAATCTCCGGCGAAATAGAGGATGAATGAACCCCGTGAACTTTCGATCCGTTTGCATCATAACTCAGAAAGAAATTCGAGACGCCAAACGGAACAAGTGGTTTGTGATCGTTTCTGCTTTATTTGCGACGCTCTCCCTTGCGTTTAGTTTCTTCGGTTTCTCGGGTCTGGTGTCCATGGGGGTGGCCGGTTTTGGGCGGACCACCGCGAGTCTCTTAAATCTCGTCTTTCTCATTGTGCCGCTTATGGGCTTGCTCTTGGGTACCATGAGCGTTGCCTCAGAGCGGGAACAAGGAACGCTTACCACGCTTTTAGCTCAGCCGGTGACGGCAGGCGAAATTTTACTCGGAAAATTTTTGGGAACGGCCGCTGCATTGGTGGCGACGTTGCTTTTGGGTTTTGGACTGAGCGGTCTTGTGATTTCTTGGTATGGCGGGCTCGTGCAATTGGGAGGGTATCTGGTACTGGTTGGCTTTACGGTTTTGCTCGGCCTTGCGAATCTGAGCGTCGGCTTTTTTATTTCTATTTTTACGAGGAAAAATGCCGCAGCCGTCGGTTTTGCTCTTCTTTTTTGGTTCATCTTCCTTTTTTTGAGCGATCTCGGGTTAATGGGAATGACGGTTGCGTTTAAGTTGCCGCATCAAATTTTATTCTGGCTTGCGTGCTTGAACCCGCCGGAAGCGTTTAAGCTGGCCGTGGTCGGCGCGCTGCACGGAGGGCTCGAGGTTTTTGGTGCTGGGGGTCGGTATGCCGTGGATAGGTTCGGCGATTGGTTCCCAGGATTTTTGGCACTTGTATTCATGTGTTGGATTTTGATTCCCTTGGGCTGCGCCTTAGTGATTTTTCGTAAGAAATGTGCGGAATAGCGTACCGGAACTGGATTACCGGCTTCATCATTTTGATTTTGACGGTCTCAGGTTGTGTGGGAGAACAAGGCAGACGTCCTCCTGTGATCCGCTACGGACGCGACGTTTGCGATGAGTGCAGAATGATTATTTCAGAAGAACGTTTTTCTGCCGCTTCTTTTAATTCAGAAGGAGAAGCAGTGCGGTTTGACGGAATCGGATGCTTAATTCGTTATCACGTGAGACATCCTTTGCACGCAGAGAAGACTTGGGTTCATGATTATCAATCTGAAAAATGGGTTCAAGCGGATAGCGCTTTTTTTGTGAGCACCCAAACCGTGGCGACGCCTATGGGATCCGGAATCGTAGCTTTTGCAAGTCAAAGTGAAGCCGCTCGGTTTATGAGCGATCATGGCGGAACCTCGGTGGAATGGAACAATCTTCCGGCGCTCGTTCAAACTCAATGATCATCATTCAAAAGGAGGAAAAAATTTAAACCATGAAAACGATAAAGCAGATATCAATCATCGGAGGATTTTTAATCGCAACGTCACTTCTTTCGTCTTCTCTCCTCTACGCAGGTGCTACCGTGTCGGGCAAGGTGGCTTTTGAAGGTGCGGCTCCGACTCCTGCCCCAATCAATTTCGGCGCGGAACGCCAATGCGCGCTCATGCACAAAGACAAAATGCCGGTGAATGAGGATTTGATCGTTAATCCGAATCAGACCGTTAAGTATGCACTTGTCTACGTTAAAGACGGGTTTACGGGAGACGTTTCAGCGCCTGCTGCTCCGGTTGAAGTGGATCAAAACGGTTGCATGTTTACCCCTCACGTTGCAGCGGCGATGGCGGGGCAAAAAGTTGTTTTCAAGAATGGAGACGCACTCCTCCACAATATCCGCACAGAGTCTAAGTTGAATAAAATGTTTAATATCGCCCAGCCCATTCAGGGGATGAGCACTCAAAAAGTGTTTCAGGAGCCGGAACTTGGAATCCGCCTTCGGTGCGATGTTCATTTTTGGATGTCCGCTTATCTTCACGTGTTGAAAAATCAATTTTTTTCTGTGACGGGAGACGACGGCACGTTCACCATTAAGGATGTCCCCGCCGGTACCTATACGCTCGAAGTCTGGCATGAAAAATTGGGTACGCAAACCCAAACCATTACTGTTGCCGACGGCGAAACCAAAACCGTCGATTTTACGTTGAAAAAACAGTGATCTCTACCGGGCGCGATTCCGTGTTGCGTTTATGGGCCCAAGAGCCCTATCGGTTCTTCTTTCTTTTAGCGCCTGTCTCGGGAATGATCGGGATCGGTCACTGGATTTTTTATGCCATGGGCTGGATTCCCCATTACTCCATGATTTTTCATTCCTCGATTCAAATCCACGCGTACATCGGTGCGTTTGTTTTTGGTTTTTTGCTGACCGCTTTGCCGCGTTTTTCGTCAAGCCCGCCTTGCACGAGAACCGAATTTTTCACGTTCGTTTTCTTGATGATTTCCATGATCGCAGCTTATGGCAATATGTGGTTTACTGCCGGAAGGATTTGTTTTGCTCTGATGTTGCTTGACTTCGTTTTTTTTGCCCTCCGCCGCTTCAAGCAAAAGAGAGATTCTGCTGTGGTGCCGCCGGTGGAATTTCTCTGGCTTCCGACAGGAATCTTAAGTGCGCTTACGGGCGTTTTACTTTCGCTAGTAGCCCAAAGCTCCGTGTCTGTGAAATTGAGCAAATTGTTGATCGAGCAGGCGTTCCTTCTATCGATTGTGGTCGGAATAGGCAGCTTTCTCGGGCCGCGGCTTATGGGGACCTTTAAAACAGCGGCCGGGCCCATTCCGGAAAGCCCTGATGTGCGGAACCGCCGCCGCGCGTTATGGATCCATTCCGGGTATGCTTTCCTGCTTCTTTTGAGTTTTCTCATCGAAGCTTTTGGAAGAGTTCGAACCGCGTTCTTCCTTCGAAGTGCCGTTGTGATGACAATCTACATAAGGTCCGGCGCACTCGTCCGGCGTCCGCTCGCGAATGAAGATTATGTGTGGATGCTTTGGATGTCGTTTTGGATGGTGACGATGGGTCATGCGGCGATTGCTTTTTTTCCCGCGTTCCGCACGCTTTTCCTTCACCTCGTGTTCTTAGGCGGATATTCCGCGATGACGTTTGCGGTGGGAACCATGGTAATTTTTAGCCACGGGGGAAAACCACAAGCGCTCCGAAAAAGATCCTGGAGATTCCGCGGAACGTTTGTTTTTCTCATAGCAGCAACCGTCGTCCGGTTGATCAGTGTTATGTTTCCTTTTTTGTATTTTCAGTTTTTGGCAGCGGCTTCTGTTTTGTGGTTCTTAAGCGGTCTCTT
>MHFO01000024.1:37341-37577 GCA_001804225.1 Omnitrophica bacterium RIFCSPLOWO2_01_FULL_50_24
CGTTTCCGGGACAGGAAAACTTTGAGCAGTGCCACGACGAAGCGAAACAAAAAATTGCCGATTTAAGCCGAGACCGCCACGCACTTTAGTCCTCCATCGCGTTCCCAGCACCTCCCTCAAGGCGGGTCAATTCGCGCCAGCAAAAACCATTAGCGAACAACTGGGGATATCGTATAATAATCTCCTGTTAAGCACGGCCCCTCAGGTGGTGGGTTCCGTTCGAGAATAGGATATGC
>MHFO01000025.1:0-28655 GCA_001804225.1 Omnitrophica bacterium RIFCSPLOWO2_01_FULL_50_24
TGAGGAATGGTTTTCAGTTTTTGAGACAACGCATCTGAAATACGCCTCTTTTGCTTTTCAACAAAAACGGCTCTTAATTTGACGGCATTCTCAAACGGCGTCTGACCCATTTGGCGTCTGATGCGCGCGTCTTCATACGCTTTGTCCACCTTCCAATACATAAGCACCATGAGCGGTATGAGTGTCACCAGCCAGCTTCCGAAGACAGCCACAATCCAAATGAATGTCGTGGTCGGATTTTTCACAGACCCAAAGCGTGCGGAAATAAAGGGAGTCCACAACCAGACTGCGATAAAGAACGTGCCGATCGTAAGAGAAATCCAAATCAGCCACCACGTGACCGTGGATTCATCCTGTTTGTCCATGTGGCCCATGACCGTTTCTTTTTTCTTCATCATGGGGATCAGGGTCACAAACCACGTTCCGAACACGGCGACCATCCAGCCGATGGCAACGTGGGGATCGCGGGCATTGGACTTTAACCGATCAAACAAAATCCAATTCCAGAAAAAGAGTGAGACAAGGAAGCCGCCGATCGTGGTGAGAATCCACTTGAGCCAAAACCAAATACCCGCCGCGTTTTTAGATCTTAATTTCGTCGCCATACGAGACCATTTAATGAAGTGCTCATTGTACCTATAGACCTTCGGCTTTGCAATTGTGGGCAACTGCCCACAATTTAATTTTTTCCTATGCCATTATGAATGAACAAGTTACGCAAAGTTTCACGCGATTTGTAATTCCTCTTTTCACCTGTTATTCTTTTTAAGAAGTAAGTCCAGCTGTTTGAAAGTTCCGATTTGGAACGAAAAAGGCAAACCATTTGAAAGGATGGGGCGCAAAGTTCCGCACCTAAACCCCGCAAGGGATAAGGTAGGCGAACTGCCGAATTTCAGTCGTGAAAACCTTCAAAAAAAGTTTGATGATTGCAGCACTAGCTTTGTGTGTAGGTTCACCCGTTTTGAATCAAGGTTTTGCGCAGCAGCAGCTTGATCTCACGAGCGGCTCCTTTACCACACAGACTCCGGAAGAAAAACTCCACGCCGTTTCTCTGACTCGATTTCACTTCTCATCGTTAAAAACGTTTCAGTCCGAGTTGTTTGATTATGTCGAGAGTCAAAAAAAACTCGCAAACGGCGATGCGTCCCTTCTGAATTCCGCACTTGATGCGTTTTTGACTTCGGCTTCTCGGGAAAATCTGCTTCTCACAGCGCTTCGGGAACGGAAAGCGGTCCAGTTAAAATTCGTTCTCCGGAAGAAATCGGAGACAGCCCGAATGGTGCGGCATCCCAGAAAAGAACTCTTGTATCGCTTTCAGCCCATGGTCGAAGAAGTTCCCGTGGTGATTGAGATTCGTCCCTTGCTGGACGGACCTCGCGCCTTTGAAATTGACGTGTCAAAGGGAAAAGAACACCGCCGGATCAATGTTGACTGGGCAGGGCAGATCGCAGTCTAGTAGAGCGTCAACATTAAATTCATCAGTTCAAATCGAAGACGCCTACAGTACCGCGCCAACCGCGCAGTGCCGTTCGAACGAGCGCCCGACCGGCGCTGGACCAAACGGTACCGCGAACCCATCAAATCGATCTTGACGCGGTGCTAATTTTTTGAGCGGTCTAAGCGGTATTCCTCTTGGTAAATGTCCAACAGCGCGAAGAAAAGCGCGATCACCACAGGACCCACAAATAAACCCGTAAAGCCATACAAATGAAGCCCGCCCAGGATTCCGAGGAACAAAAGAAAAACAGGTAGTTTTGTCTTTCCGCCGATCAAAATGGGTTTCAGCAGGTTATCGCTCAAACTGATTCCGAGTGTCCCCACCAACAACAGGATGACTGCGCGCTTCCAGTCTTGAATGGCAAACAAATAGACGGTAAAGGGAACCCAGACGGTAGCGGCACCGGTGACCGGTATCATGGAAGTAAGAAACGTGAGGAATCCGAAGAAAAACGGGAGCGGTAACGCCAGCCACCAAAAAATAAGTCCGGTGAGCGTACCCTGAACAATACTCGTCACGAATTGGCCTCGGATGACCGCCGAAAACGTGTCGTTCACTTTTAACGACAGCATCTTTTTATTTTTGTCGGACATGGGAATCAATTGAAACAAAAGATCGTACATGCGGCTCCCGTCTCTAAAGAAGAAGAAAAGCAAAAAGGTAATGACCAGAAGGTTGAAAATCCATCCGAGGACATTCTTCGTGAGAGCGGTCAATTGAATGGTTGAGATGGTTCCGACGGTACGGGCGGCCCTCAAAAGCAGATCGGAGATGGTTTCTTCAAAGGGAATCCCTTTTGCCAAAAGGTTTTGTATCCACTCCAAAGCCATGGTTTGCCTGACTTTTTCGACAAAGAGGACCATCTTACCGGCGGCGATTGAGTTGCTCACTTGTTGATAGAGCTCGATGGCTTCTTTCATCAAGCTCACGAGGAACATGGCAGCTGGGATCACCACGATCAGAACGACAAATACGGTAGCGATCAAAGCAGCTTGGCCGGTTTTCAAGTTGAAGAGTCCCAAGATCTTCAGATAAAGCGGATAAAAAGCAAATGCAAGGATGGCTGCCCAGAAGATCGCGGTAAAAAACGGGGAAAGAATGAGCGCAAGTTGGTACAGAATGAAAAGAAACAAACCGATGAAAAAATACGAAACCAAATTTTGTTCTCTCATTTCAAATTAGTGTAGCGGTTTAAACGCCGCTAAATCAAGTCCTGTTTTTTGTGGTATCGGGCGTACCTTTTCTGTAAAATCTCCTTTGACGCACACCCCATTAACCCGTGAGAGGTTCAGTATGAAAATTGTGAACGGCTTAGTATCTGAGACTACATCGAAAGCAAATCTTCTGATTGCGGGGGTATTTCAAAATCAAAAGACGCCCCCTGCCGCATTGTCAACAACAGACTCCGAAGCCTTCCGGTTAGCAAAGCGGGCTCTTGAAAAGAAACGTTTCATCGGTACTCAGCGCGAAGTTTTTACAACGGACAGGGAAGCGTTGACACAAGCGGAAGCACTCGCCCTCATAGGTCTCGGAAAACCGGAGGAGTGGAATCGGGAACGGGCAAGGCAGTGCATCGCACGTGCGCTTCATACGGCCAGACGTCTTCATGCGCGGACAGTCCGGTTCGCAGCCGAAACCTTTCAAGGTCCTTCGGTGGCGTTGGCCGATCTTTACGAATTGATTCCCGAAACGCTTTGGCTCTCCGACTATCGGTTCGACAAGTACAAGAAAAAAGAAGAAAGCGGACAAGATAAACCTGTTGAGTCTGTACACATCCTTTATTCCAAGAAAGCGCGTTTGGACTCGGTTTCGAAAGCTCTTAACCGAGCACGTACGGTGACGGACGCCGTTCTGTTCACAAGGAATCTGATCAATGAACCTGCTAACGTGATGCCGCCGCAAGAAATTGCCGCGCGTGCCCGCGAAGTAGCAAGGGAAGGAAAACTTCGCATTGAGGTGTTTGGGCTTTCCGAAATCAAACGCAAAGGCATGGGCGGAATCATTGCGGTTTCTCAAGGTTCTAAACAACCCCCCGTGCTCATTGTGCTCGAGTATGGGAAATCCTACGCGCAGCGAGGCACGATTTGTTTAGTCGGGAAAGGGGTCACGTTTGACACGGGCGGCATTTCCATTAAACCGTCTCAAGACATGGAAAAGATGAAGTATGACATGTCCGGCGCCGCGTGCGTCATTGGGACGATGAAAGGGGTAAGTCGTCTAAAGCCCAAGGTGCATATTGTGGGCATTGCGCCTTGTGTTGAGAATATGCCGAGCGGAAGCGCCCAACGGCCCGGCGATATTATTCGAATGTTTAACGGAAAGTCCGTCGAAGTCATCAATACCGATGCGGAAGGCCGGCTTATTTTGGGAGACGCGCTGGCCTATGCCGCAGCGCGGTTTAAACCAAAAACTTTGATCGACATCGCCACGCTGACCGGTGCATGCCGAGTGGTATTTGCCGACAAGGCGATCGGACTTTTAGGAACGGACGAGAGGTTGATTCAGAACCTTCGCGCGGCGGGCGAGAAAACGGGCGAACGGTGTTGGCCCCTGCCGTTGTGGGAAGAGTATTTTGAGCAGATTCGCGGTCATCATTCGGACATTCTGAATACGGGAGCCGGCGGCGGAGGCACCATTACAGCCGCTCTGTTTCTCAAGCAGTTTGTTTCAGTCAAATCGTGGGCACATTTGGACATTGCGGGGACCGCATGGGTTAATTCCGATAAACCCTACCGGGCGCGCGGCGCGACCGGTGTCGGAGTTCGATTGTTTCTGGAGTGGTTACGGAACGCGTAATCGAGCGCTTCTATCCGGTGAGACGAAGCAAGAATTGACCCATAAGAATTCCAAAGTAATTTGCAACCGCATTTCCTAAAATGGCGAGGATAAGCGCCACAGGAACCAATTTGGGTTCGTAGGTGGAAGCCACAATGGGAGCAGATGCAACACCGCCCAAGTTGGCTTGCGAGGCGGTGGCCAGCATCGCCGACGGAATACCAAAGACCCGTCCGGCCAAAAGAAGCAAAGCAGCGTGTATTCCCACCCAGACAAAACAAATTGCGAGGAAGATCGGCGCATGAAGCAATGCTGTGAGATTTGCTTTTGCGCCGGTTGCCGCCAAAACGAAGTAGAGTAAAAAATACCCCACCCGACTTGCATTGGCGCTCTCCTGCTTTGCATAGCGTGTGCGGGAAAGCCAAAGTCCCAAAGTAGTTACCAAAATGATGATCCAAGTAAAGGTATTCATGCCCGCGCCAAGAATCGGCAATCTATTTCCCAGCCAAATGCACGCCGCGCCCAATCCAAAGCCGATGGCCAGAAGTGCCAGAAGCGATTGAGATTCCATTTTCTTGCGGGTGCTTTTAGCGGGTCCCGCGTGGACAAGTGCTTGGTCCATGTGACGGCGGGTTACGTTCATCCATCGGTCGATCTTATTTTGATTGCTTGAGATTACCATGAGGAACGTCATCCAAGTATAAACCACCGTGATGTCCGAAAGGAAAAGCGGCGTAAAGGTTTGATCCGAAAGTTCCGTTGCTTGTTTGACCGCCAACATGTTGACGGTTCCTCCGATCCAGCTTGCCGTAAGAGTACTTATGACTTTCCATCCTTCGGTGCCGAGCGAGCTCTGGAATAGAAGAAAGACCCAGATTGCTCCGATCAGGATGGAAGAAGTTGCGCAGGCCATTGCGGTCAGTGCAGGCCGGCTTACTTTCTTGAGACCTTCCACATCTGTTGTCATGAGTAAGAGGATCAAACACGCCGGCAGAACGAAGTTCGTTATTCCGTCGTAGACGACCGATTTGGATGGGAGGATTCCGAGAGTGGTTAAAAGGGTGGGGGGAATGTAGCACCAAACGGGGGTGGGCAGATACCGCATGATCCGGGCGTTTTGAAATTCAACCGACCATTTTTGGGCGCCTACCACCACTGCCAAAAGGATGAAAGCAACAAACAAAGGATCTTGATTCAAACAAACCTCCCTGACCATTTCATTTAGATTATCTAACAAAACCTCGCAATGACGTTTTGTTAGGTGCTCTTATCGTTCCGAGAACCAATCGATTTCTTTTACCAGCTTGTTCACTGTTTTTCGAGTGCGCGGCCGGGAATATTTTTTCTTGCTTTCCTTCACTCGAGAAGAAGGACGAATGCTCCAAACGTTTCGGAGTTTGGGCTTGGCCGGTGGTTTGCGCTTGCGAGACTTCCTCATGTTGCGTCTCCCGCTCCAGTTAAAAAAGCCGCTTGATCAATCGAAGCATGGATCCGTGGATGTATGAGTTAGCAACGAGCGTTTGTTCCCCGTAGATATTCATCGGCTTTCCTTTAAAATCAGTTAAGCAAGCTCCGGCTTCCTTCGCGATCAAGCCCCCTGCGGCAACATCCCACGCCTTGAGGCCAAATTCCCAGAAGCCGTCGAAACGGCCGCTTGCGACGTAACACAAATCAATCGCAGCAGAACCCAGTCTTCTGACGCCGTGAGTCCGATTCATAAATGCTTCGAAGAACCGCGTGTAATAGCGCGGACGCGTGAGTCGGTCATAGGGAAAGCCGGTAACGAGCAGGGACGTTTTGAGCGATTTTATTTTTGAGATACGAATCTTTTTGCCGTTTAAACTCGCCCCCTTTCCTTGTTCTGCCCAAAACCACTCGTCGAGAATAGGATTCCATACGCCGCCCAGTCGGACGATTCCGTTTTCTTCGTACGCAATGGAAACACAAACTAAAGGAAGTCCGTGGGCGAAGTTGGTGGTTCCATCCAACGGGTCAATGATCCACTTTTGGCGAGAGCCGAGTGAAGCTCCGGATTCTTCCGCTAATATGGAATGATTCGGAAACCGTTTTTGAATCACCTGCAAAATTGCACGCTCCGCTTCTTTGTCGGTTTCGGTTACCAGACTCACGGGGCCTTTGTACTGAATGTGTTTGGGACGGCTGAATCCGCGTTTGAGGATTGTTCCGCCAACGATGAGCGCTTTTTCGAGCGTCGATTTTAATAGGTTCACGTATCGGATTTCTTTCTAACGTAATCTTGCCAATGGGTTTAACGCGTGCTAGGATAGCAAATTTAAGTTACAAAACGCAACACAGAAAGGGAAACTTGTGGGACATCAAGTCACATTGGTTCGCGGCGATGGCACGGGACCGGAGCTTGCGGCCGTCACGAAAGACGTTTTAGAAGCGACGGGCGTTCGCTTCGACTGGGACCTTCAAGATGCGGGCCTGGACGTGATGGAGAGAGAAGGGAAACCCCTTCCGGATCGATTAATTCAATCGATTGAACGCACGCACGTTGCCATCAAAGCGCCGATTACAACTCCGGTGGGAAAAGGATTTCGTTCGGTCAACGTCGAATTGAGGAAAAAGTTTGATCTCTATGCTTGCCTAAGACCGTGCAAGTCTTATCCGGGCGTTCGTTCCCGCTATCAAAATATCGACCTTGTGGTGGTCCGGGAAAATACGGAAGACTTGTATGCGGGCATTGAGTTTGAGCGGGGAACCAAGGAAGCAAAACAAATCATCAATGAATGTGCCCGCCTCTCCGGAAAGCCGATCCGTCCGGATTCCGGCATCAGCATCAAACCGATTTCCGCGACCGGTACGGAACGCATTGTTAGGTTTGCTTTTGAGTATGCGCGGAAATACAAACGCAGAAAAGTGACCTCTGTCCACAAAGCCAATATCATGAAGTTTACCGACGGACTCTTTCTTGAAGTTTCGCGCGAAGTGGCCAAGCGGTATCCCGACATCGAGTTCGAGGACCGGATCGTAGATAACATGTGTATGCAATTGGTGCAGAAACCGGAACTGTACGACGTGTTGGTGCTCCCGAACTTGTACGGCGATATCTTGTCGGATTTGTGCGCGGGCTTGATCGGCGGGCTTGGCGTTGCTCCGGGCGCGAATGTGGGTGACCACGGGGCCATTTTTGAAGCGACCCATGGATCCGCGCCAAAGTACAAAGGACTCAATAAAGTTAATCCCACGGCCATTCTTCTTTCGGGAATGCTTCTGCTTCGTTACTTGGGTGAGACGAATGCGGCCGATCGATTGGAACAGGCGGTTGCCGGCGTGATTCGGGAAGGGAAGCACGTGACTTATGACATGAAGCCCAGTCCGAAGGACCCGAGCGCGGTAGGGACTCGCGAAATGGCGGATGCCATTATTCAAAAGTTGAGAGGAACAAAATGAGCGTACCCAAAGTGACGGTCGTAGGCGCGGGGTTCGTAGGCGCCGGCGTTGCCGAGAGAATTCTTGAAAAAGAACTCGCCCATGTGGTTTTGATTGACATTATTGAGGGAATGCCGCAGGGAAAGGCCCTGGACATGATGGAGTCTTCGCCCATCGAAGGATTTAAAACCACCATTGTGGGCACCAACGATTACAAGGCGACAAAAGATTCGGATGTGGTGGTTATTACGGCAGGCCTTGCGCGCAAACCCGGAATGAGCCGGGACGATCTTCAAACTAAGAATGCCGAGATTGTGGGCGGCATCGTGACGGAAGTGGCGCGGCACTCCCCCAACTCGGTTTTAATTCTCGTGACCAATCCTCTTGATGTGATGACCTATCTTGCTTGGAAAAAATCCGGGTTTGATCACAAACGCGTGTTTGGAATGGCCGGCGTTTTAGATTCGGCGCGCTACGCTTACTTTCTATCTCTGGAGTTGGGAGTGCCCACTCGACAGATTGACGCGATGGTTCTCGGTGGACACGGAGATTCCATGGTGCCCGCGCCGGAACATACCAAAGTAAACGGGAAATCGATCACCGAACTGCTCTCGAAGGAAAAGATAGAATCCATCAACCAACGCACCCGGGACGGTGGGATCGAAATTGTAAATCTACTTAAATCCGGCAGCGCCTATTATGCGCCGTCCTCTTCAGCGGTGGCGATGGTTCAAGCAGTTCTTCAAGATACAGGACGAGTGTTTCCTTCGTGCGTTTATTTGACAGGTCAGTACGGAATCCGGGATACGTACTGCGGAGTTCCGGCGAAGTTGGGTCGCTTGGGCGTAAAAGAAGTTGTTGAGCTTGGACTGACTCGAGAAGCTCAATCTGCGCTCAAGCAATCGGCGGAGCACGTTCGCGAACAGTGTGCCAAGTTAAACCTGTGAACCCTTGAAGGTTCCCGGAAAATTTTGCCATCCTAAAATCGGACGAAACGTTTTCGTCCATCCAACAGCCACCGTGCCGGGACGCGTACTTGGTGAGTCGAGAGCATGAACATACATGAGTATCAAGCAAAGGAACTGTTTCGAACCTACGGCCTAGCTCTTCCTCCGGCGAGATCGTTCGACGCCCGTTCCCTTTCTGTAGAATCCATACGCGAAATTAGTCCCGGCCCTTATGCCGTTAAAGCACAAATTCATGCCGGAGGCCGGGGAAAAGCGGGAGGAATTCGAATCGTTTCCTCCGCGCGTGATGCCTTCGACGCAGCAAAAAAGATGCTCGGAACAAAACTCGCCACGTATCAAACCGCCGGAATCGCCAAACCCATTCAGCATGTCTTAATCGAGTCGAGCAGCCAGATTCGGAAGGAATTGTATCTAGCGATTACTTTGGATCGAGAAGCCGGACGTCCGTGTGTCATTTGCTCCGAGTCGGGTGGAGTGGAAATTGAGGAGGTGGCGCGAACGTCGCCGGATAAAATTTTGAAACAACATTTTGATCTCAAACCCTTGCCGACCGCCGCTGATTTTCGACGGCTGACCTCACGTCTCTTTGAAGGGGAGGGTTCCCAAGCCGGAAGACTCAGAAACGAACTTGCCGATATGAGTGTAAAACTTGCCAGATTGACCGTTGAGCTCGACGCCTCTTTGGTGGAAGTCAATCCGCTCGGACTTATGACCGGAGGGTCTTTAATGCCTGTGGATGCGAAGATCAATTTTGACGACAACGCTCTTTTTCGTCACCCCGAAATCGCATCGCTTAGAGATCCCGAGCAGGAAGATGCGAGAGAGAATGAGGCCAAATCTTTTGACTTAAGTTATGTAGGTCTTGAGGGCAATATCGGCTGCATGGTCAACGGCGCCGGTCTTGCCATGGCAACCATGGACGTGATCAAGTTGGGCGGAGGCGAACCGGCAAACTTCTTAGACGTCGGCGGCGGCGCCAGCAAAGAAAAAGTGGCGGCGGCTTTTAAAATTATTCTCAAGGACCCGCGAGTCAAAACGATTCTGGTCAACATTTTTGGTGGGATTATGCGTTGCGATGTTCTTGCCGCAGGGATTGTGGAAGCTCAAAAGGAAATCGCGATCAAGGTTCCTTTGGTCGTCCGTCTTGAGGGAACGAATGTTGAAGAGGGCCGCCGAATCCTCAAAGAGTCGAAGATTCGGATTATTTCTGCCGATACATTTGAAGATGCGGCCGAGAAAGCGATTCAATTCATCAAATAAGATATGGCGATATTGGTCGATAAGAATACGAAGCTCATCGTGCAGGGAATCACGGGTTCCCACGGTTCGTTTCATGCGCACCAGATGCTTGAGTACGGCACTCGGATTGTTGGCGGCGTAACGCCGGGGAAGGGCGGACAAGTTTTCGAAGGCGTTCCGGTTTTCAATACCGTGAAGGAAGCAGTCGATAAGACGAATGCAAATACGAGTATCATTTATGTCCCCGCGCGTTTTGCCAAAGATGCTATTTTGGAGGCAGCAAGCAACGGGATCCGATTGATCGTATGTATTACGGAAGGAATTCCCACGTTGGATATGGTTGAAATCATTCAGGCGTTAAAAGAGCGTCGGACGCGGCTCATCGGTCCCAATTGCCCGGGTTTAATTACGCCGGGCGAGGCCAAGGTCGGAATTATGCCCGGCTATATTCACGAACGGGGGCCGATCGGCGTTGTCTCGCGCAGCGGAACACTGACGTACGAAGTGGTGTGGCAAATGACGACGCGCGGTTTGGGCCAATCGACCGTGATCGGAATCGGGGGCGACCCCATTTTAGGTACCGGTTTTGTGGACTGTTTGGAATTGTTTGAACAGGATCAGGAAACTGAGGCAATTGTGTTGATCGGCGAAATCGGAGGGACTGCCGAGGAACGAGCGTCCGAATTTATCCAAAAGCACGTGAAAAAGCCCGTCATCGCTTTCGTGGCAGGATCCACCGCTCCTCCCGGCAAACGAATGGGACATGCGGGTGCCATTATTTCCGGCGGCAGCGGCACCGCATCGGAAAAAATAAAGGCGCTCAAGAAAGCGGGCGTTCATGTGGTTGAAAGTCCTGCGCGGATCGGCGAGGCCGTTTGCCGCGTCGTCAAGGCAAAGGCAAAGAGGTAAGTTGTGGTACGTACCACCATAGACACATTCAAAAATTTTGACCACGCGTATGAACGATATCTCCTTGCGCGGGAAAAGAAAATCATACCTGCCGTGAGTCAGTTCGAAGCGTCGCTTCACAGAACCGATTTCAAATTCGGGCGGTTTACGATCCCCACATTTATGAAACCCCACTTTGTGACGACCCAACAAGCGAGGATGCTGCAAACGGCCTGCGACACGCTTGCTCAAATGATAGACCGCGTGGTCAATCTTTATTTTCACGATCCCGTTATCCGCGATGTGTTTTCGCTATCGCCGGAAGCGGAGGAATTGGTGCGTATTGATCCGGGATACGCAAGAAGCGCCGTGATCTCAAGATTGGATTGTTTTCTGGATGGGGAAAGTCTTAAATTTATGGAATTTAACTGCGATTCGCCCGCTGGAATGGGATATGCCGATTGCGTCGAAAACATTTTGCTCCAAGTCGAAGAGCTAAAAGACTTTTTTAACGAGCTCCATCTCCGAAGAGTCAACCGCGCCGAGGCGTTGTTAAAAGTGCTGCTGGAAGTGTATGAAGAGTTCGGCGCTTATGAGACTCCCCAGATCGGCATTATCGATTGGAAGACGGTTCGAACAAAACCTGAGTTTGAACTTCTCAAGAGGAGTTTTGAGGAAAAGGGCTACAAAACGGTGATCGCAGATCCGCGAGACCTTAAATTGCGCGGCGGGAAACTTTATCACGGCGGTTTCCGAATCGATTTGGTGTATCGACGCGCTATCTTCAGTGAGCTGCTGGATCGGCTGAGAGATGTGGGCGATTTTATCAAAGCATATCGGGATCGCGCGGTGTGTGTCGTCAATCCGCTTCGGTCGCGCATTGCGTCGTCCAAAGCGCTTTTGTCCATTTTTACCAATCCCGGTTATGACTACTTGTTTTCCGCCGGCGAGAATAAAATCAAGTGGGACCACATTCCGTGGACCCGAAGAGTACTTGACGCCGAAAAGTTTTATGGCGGGAAGAAAATCTATTTGATTGATTTTCTGAAAGACGAAAAGGAAACGTTGGTGTTAAAACCGGCGGACAGTTACGGAGGAAAAGACGTAAGCTTGGGGTGCGAAACTCGGGACGAAGATTGGAATCGAGCGATTGACCAAGCCCTCAAAGGAAACTGGGTGGTTCAGGAATTCGTTCGGTTTCCCATTTTTTCGGTTCCAGTGATCGTCAACAACAAAATTGAATTTACCCTTAAGAAAGTGAATACCGGTCATTTTGTTTTTGGAGGTTCCTCGGTAAGCGGTTTTTCCCGCCTGAGCGATGACAGCGTCATCAACGTATCCCGCGGAGGCGGACTCATCCCAGCCCTGGTGTGCGAAGGGGAAATTTTTGGTTAAGACCTTCTCGCATGATCCATGATCGTTGATTTTCACGTCCACGCCGGCCGCTCGATCGATACCGCCGAAGGGAAACTCACGCGGTACCTTCGCGACATGAAGCGGTTTCATGTTTCAAATGCCGTTGTTTTTCCGATCAACGAGAAAGATCCGGGCCCGTCGTACGCGCGGTGCAATCGTAAAATTGCTGCTTTGATAAAAAGTCATCAACAGTTCATCGGCTGCATTCGCCTCGATCCCAATCAGCTCGACGCCGCTTTTAACGAAATCGAATTTGCGCGGAAGAATGGATTCCGGTTTGCAAAGTTTCATCCTGTTTCGGATCGATTTACCGCACGTCAAGCAGCGCCTTTGTTCCCGGCGCTCGACCGCGCTGGCTTGGGAGCCATTATTCATACGGCTCACCAGGAATGCAGCACGCCCGCGACGTGGATTCCCATTTTGCAGAAGCATCCGAACATGTATTTTATTTTTGCGCATGCCGGAAAAGATCAATATCTTGAGACCATTGAGATCGCCAAGCAGTTTAAAAATGTGTATTTGGAAACATCGACGCTCTCCTTTTATCGCTCGGGAATGGTGTTAAAAGGTGCCGGGCCCAAGAAAGTAGTGTATGCTTCCGACACGCCTTATTCGCACATCGAGGTGGAATTTACCAAACTTCGACTGCTTCTTTCTCCGGCCCAGCGCAGGATTGTCTTTTCTGAAAATGCAAAAAGGATTCTGGGCTTTTGACCCGATCAAATGAGTTGCGCGCTTTTTTTATTTCTGTTACATTCCAGCTAATCTTCCAAGTGTCGAGGCCGAACACGTGATCTTACCAAGAAAATGTTTCTTAACCAAAGGCGTAGGGGTTCACCGCGAGAAGCTGGCCAGTAATGAGCTGGCGTTACGAAATGCCGGAATCGCAGCTTTCAATTTGGTGAAGGTTTCGAGCATTTTTCCTCCGCACTGCAAATTGATTCCCAAAGAGGCCGGTCTTAAGTATCTAACGCCGGGCCAGGTGGTTTTTTGCGTTTTGAGCGTGAATGCCACCGAAGAACCCAATCGATTGGTTTCGGCGTCCATCGGCATTGCCATTCCGAACAGTCCGAGCAAACATGGTTATTTGTCCGAACATCATGCGTTTGGGTGGACGGAGCGGAAAACCAATGACTACGCCGAAGATCTTGCAGCCGAAATGCTGGCGACCATTTCGGGGTTAACTTTTGATCAGGATTCGAGCTACGATGCCAAGCGTGAAATTTGGAAACTTTCCGATGAGATTGTCCGAACGACTGCCATGACCCAAAGCGCCGAGGGAGACAAAGACGGCCGCTGGACCACCGTAGTGACTGCCTGCGTGTTTATCGTTTAAACACCCCCTTCTCTTAATTCAACGTACGTTGCGTCCTTGGGAAACGGATAGTCCGTAATCTCCGGACCTAAATCTTCGTCCGTTCGGATTTCTTTAAATCGAATGATTAGGTCGTTGGGTTTTGGGAGAAAACGTTTGATTTTAATTTTAAACGGAAAAGAAATCCGTCCCTTGATAGAGCGCCAGTCATTCCGCGTAATTTCAAGATCCGAAAAACCGGCTTGGTTGTAGTGAACGGAGCGGCGCACGTGATAAGCCGCGTCAAGCGTGAGTTCCCGATCAACCTGCCCGTTGGAATTCCGAAACGTTAATCGATACCCCTTGTCTTCTGAGAGCCATTCGATTGGTAGTGAGGGATCAATTTGTTCAAGTGCCAGCGCATCGATGATGTCTTGGGCAATGAGCGTGACCGCAAGATCCGGGTCCTGTTCGAGCACGGAGTTTTCCCCCGTGTACACTTTGTAGGAACGGGGGAAAAAAAGTGAAAATCTTCCGTTTCGGCTGATCAACAGGAAGTAAAGCGGGACAAGCGGTTTATACCCTTTGAGGTAGAGGAATTCGGGATTCTTTCGATAAGCAACCAAACCATTGACCCACTGGATCAAAGGTGACGCCGAATTCGGAACTCCGATTTCAACCGATGCCTTAAAGACGCCCAGAGCCGAGGCGTTTGATTCCAAGGAAGCGATGATTTCTTTTTGGATGTTGTCAGAGGGAATGACATCGGAAGAAAAAAGCGCCGGAATTTCTAAAACGAGGAAGAAGGCAAGGACAAGCGGGAAAAGATTCCTGGGTTGCCCGAGCCGTATTATCTTAGGCAAGTTCCTTGAACGAATTTTCGGACGAGTTCTTTCGCTTCGGTATCGTTAATTTGTTTGGGCGGGTGTTTCATGCAGAACGCTGAAATGGAAGTGAGGGGCCCGCCGATTTTCCGATCCCGCGCGATTTTTGCGCAACGGATGGCGTCAATGGTAACGCCGGCGCTGTTGGGGGAATCTTCCACCGAAAGGCGTGCTTCTAACGAAACCGGAAAACCTCCGAATCCCCGGCCTTCAATTCTCAAGTAGCAGACTTTATTGTCGTTCTGCCAGGGAACATAGTCCGAGGGCCCGATGTGGATTTGATCCGGAGCCAGCGGCTCATCCAATTGGCTTTGGACCGCGGCGGTTTTGGAAATCTTCTTCGATTTAAGACGCTCTCTATTCAGCATATTCAGGAAATCTGTATTTCCGCCCGTATTCAATTGGTAGGTTCGATCGATCTTCACTCCGCGATCAATGAACAGCTTCGCTAAAGTTCGGTGGACGATGGTAGCCCCGATTTGAGATTTGACATCGTCCCCAATACAGGGAATCCGTTTGGCTTCGAAACGCTTGGCCCATTCGGGGTCGGATACAATGAAAACAGGTATGCAGTTAATCAAGCTGACGCCGGTTTTTAAGCATGCTTCCGCGTAAAATTTGGTCGCTTCCTCAGAACCGACCGGAAGATAATTCAACAGAATCTCCGCTTCGCTTTCTTTGAGCGCTTTTTCCACGTTGACCGGTTTTTTGTTCGACGGGAGAAAAGTACGATCAGACGGGTAATCCTTCATGTGCTCTGAAATGCCGTCTAAGATGGGTCCCATCTGAACAATGGTCTTGCTCTTTGGAAGCCGACCGTTCAAGTCCATCGTGCAGTTGGGTTTCGCTCGGACGGCAATATCGATTCGTTCGCCCACTTTTCGCTTATCGATGTCGAAAGCGCAAACGACTTCGATGTCTTGCGGCAGGTAACCGCCCAGATTTTCATTGATGATTCCAAGCGTTCCGTTCGTTCCCGATTTTCCGTTTTGGCGGTAATGCTCCAAACCTTGGATGAGGGAGTCAGCGCAGTTTCCTACACCGACGACTGCTATTTTAATCTTGTCCAAGTGATGCCTCTTTTCTTTATATGATGATGAAGCGTGGATTGGAGTGCTTTAAATGGTGCGCAATTATAGCAATTTTTGGCCTCTATTCAAGGAACAATTTAGAAATATAGGTCAAGTTCTTTTTCTAACCCTATACAGCTCATAAGGTTATATAAAACCCCAAAACCGGCTTCAGAATTTTTCAGGTGTCTTGAGAATCAAAGCAGGAGCGACCCTTGTGGTCGCCCCTACATTGGTTGCTCTTTACCTTTGGCGGGATGTACATTTGTGATAAAATGCGTTCCTTCCATGGCATCGTTTCAAGAATTTAAACAATTTGATTTTCGGATCGCAGAGATTTTAAGTGCGGCGCTGCATCCAAACGCAGACCGTCTCTATGTGCTCAAAGTTAAAGTCGGGAGCGAGGAAAAACAGCTTGTGGCCGGCATCCGGTCGACGTACTCTGCCGATGAATTGGTTGGAAAGAAAATTGTGGTAGTCAATAATTTGGATCCGGCTACCTTGCGCGGCATTGAGTCACAAGGAATGCTTCTTGCCGCAAGCGATGGTGACCGAGCTATTCTTTTGATTCCAGAGCGGGACGTTCCTTCCGGCGCCAAAGTGAGTTGACGCTTCCTCCGCTTTTTGTGATGCCCCGCTTACCGTCGTCCGTGAAATCAGGGAAAGATTGACCATTGAAAGTTTGATCTTGATGTGGATTGAAAGGTTCTATTCGTGAAAGAGATTGTTGGAAACAAAAAAGTCCAAATGAAACCCTTCCGTGCTTGGCACTATCAATCAAAAAAAGTGGATATCGAGCGTGTCATTGCTCCCCCGTACGACATCATTTCAGAAAACCGAGTTAAAGAATTGCATGAGCGCGATCCGTACAACGTGATTCGTTTGATCCTGGGGCAGGCAAAGCCGGAGGATGTAAAACGCAAGTCAAAATATCAAGCTGCAAACAAATTTCTAACGGATTGGACACGGAACGGAATTTTGACTCAGGAAAAGAAAACCGGCTTTTACCTTCATGAAATGTCTTTCCGTCATCCGTTTCGGAACCAAACGCTTTCGCGGCTTGCCGTGTACGCGCTCCTGAAGTTGGAGCCCTTCGATCGAAAGACGGTCTTTCGCCACGAACATACCCACGCGCTTCCCAAGGAAGATCGGGGGAAGTTATTGCGCCATACTCAGGCCAATTTTTCCCCCATTTTTTCGGTGTACGAAGATGCGACCGACACCTTGGATCAGGTTCACGCCGGTTGCGGTTCTCGCAAGCCCCTGTTTGACTTTTCCGATGATGAATCAACGCATCACAAGGTTTGGTTGTTGAGCGAATCTTCCGAGGTCACTCAAGTGACTCGGACGTTGGAAGGAAAAAGCATCTTTATTGCTGACGGCCATCATCGTTATGAAACCGCGCTCCACTATGCGATGGAGAAAAATTCAGGAGAAAAAACCAAGGGAGAACATTCTTGGGATTATGTGTTAAGCTCGCTGGTCCGCATCACGGACCCAGGGCTTTTGATGCTGCCGATTCACCGTGTGATTTTGAACTCGGTTCCATTTGATCGGGAGCGCGTGTTGACAGGCCTTAAGAAACATTTTATTTTGCACCCGGTGTCTCGCTCTGTTCTCGAAAGAATTTCTTCCGGATCCATTGCCGAGGGATTCGGTTTGGCGCTTTCCGGCGAAGAATATTATTCTCTGGAACTCAAAGATCAAACGACCGCCCGCCAAGCCATGCTGCCCGATAAAAGCAAAACCTGGTACGATCTTGACGTGAATGTGGTGACCCATCTTGTTTTAGAACCGCTGTTTGGGCTCCGCGATCGAGCACTGGAACGAAACGTTTTTTATACACCGTCGGTCGAAGACGTATTGAATGCTCTCAAGCAAAATAGAAGCTGTTGCTCCATTGTGATTCGACCCATGCGGGTGGGAACGGTTAAAATGATGTGTGAAGCGGGCGAACTAATGCCTCAAAAATCTACCTATTTTTACCCGAAATTCCCGAGCGGCCTTCTCATGTACCGGCATTAACATGCGTTTTGGCTCGGCGGTCATTCCGGTTTCAGAACTCAAACGTTGGTATCAGCAGGGGTTTGTGGTTCCCCTCGTCGAATCCATTCCTTTATCCGCAGACTCTTGGACCATTGCCAAGCGGGTGCTCGGGAAAAGAAATGTTTTTTTTCTCGACAGTGTCCGTTATCAGAAAAAAACAGCTCGGTATTCCTATTTAGGATGGAATCCGTTTCGGGTGGTACGATTCAAACAGGTGAAAGACCCCATCGGTACCCTCAGATCTCTGTTTCGTTTGTATCGAGGCAGACGATGGAGCGCGCTCCCTTTTTTTACGGGAGGAGCCGTCGGTTATTTTAGTTACGAGCTCGCGCACCACTTGGAACGGCTGCCCGATCTGGCCCAAGACGACCTTCGGCTGGACCAAATGGCATTGCTTTTTGTCAGAACTCTAGCCGTGTTTGATGAAAAAAAGAAGAGATGCTTCTTGGCGGTCAATTTGATTCCCGCCCACGACGGCTCTTTTCGCGAGGCATTTCAAAAAGCGTCCCAAGCGATCGAACAAAGTCGAAAAGAGCTGTTCAAACCACCGGCGCATCCGAACGGTTTTGTCCGAGTCCACGATTTTGAGTCCGATCAGTCGAAAGCCGATTTTAAACGCATGGTGCGCCGCGCGAAGCGATACATTGAAGCCGGTGATATTTATCAAGCCAACTTGTCGCAGCGCTTCTCGTTCCGTTTCGAAGGAAATGCCGAGGGACTTTACGAATCCCTTCGCCGGATCAATCCCTCTCCGTTTTCAAGTTTCATCAAAATAGG
Organism: Omnitrophica bacterium RIFCSPLOWO2_01_FULL_50_24; assembly: GCA_001804225.1. Classification (GTDB taxonomy): domain Bacteria; phylum Omnitrophota; class Omnitrophia; order Omnitrophales; family Danuiimicrobiaceae; genus 2-01-FULL-50-24. Next base: position 18,252 of record MHFO01000025.1, read on the forward strand.
TCCGCTTACGGTTGCAAGCTGTTCTCCGGAGCGGCTCATCCGAAAGGTCGGCGACCGGTGCGAAACGCGTCCCATTGCCGGAACGAAACCGCGGGGAGTGACACCGGCTCAGGACGAGCGGTTCCGGCATGATTTGGTGAAAAGCGCCAAAGAACGCGCAGAGCACCTGATGCTTGTGGATTTGGAGCGGAACGATTTAGGCCGTGTGGCGAGAGCCAAAAGCGTTCGGGTGAATGAGTTCATGACGCTTGAACGCTATTCACACGTCGTTCACATTGTGTCCAATGTGGTGGCCAAACTGAAGAAAGGGTATGATCAGTTTGATTTATTCAGGGCTGTTTTTCCGGGGGGGACGATTACGGGCTGCCCCAAAATCCGGTCGATGGAAATTATCGAAGAACTTGAACCTTTCAAGCGCCACCTGTATACAGGTTCCATCGGGTATCTTGATTTTAACGGTGACATGGATTTGAACATCGTGATTCGAAGTCTCATTTTATGCGGCCACAAGGGTTATCTTCAGGTGGGCGCTGGCATTGTCCACGACTCGGATCCGGAGTCGGAATATTGGGAAACTCTTCACAAAGGAAAAGCGCTTATCGACGCTTTGTACCAACATGTCTAACGCCGGGAATGGCAAACAAAAGATGAAGGGAGATTTTTTCGTCAATGGGAAGAAAGTGATCCGAGACAACGTATTTCTCGCTCTGCTTCAACTTGACCGTCCTTCCGTCTTCGAAAGTTTTAAAAGTTATCAGGGAAAAATATTCCGTGCGAAAGAACACCTGGACCGGCTTTTTGATTCTGCTCAAACGTCGGGGCTTCACGTGCCAAAATCGCGCGCGGTACTGATGCGAGAGTTAGACGAGTGTCTTAAGGATCATCGCAGCGAGGATAAATTCCTGCGTCTGACCGTTGATGAACGGGATAGTTTCATCTTTGTGACGGAGCGGACACGGCCGCCGGAAGCATACGATCTTGGCGTGGATCTCATCACATCCATCACTCGGCGGTGTTCTGTTCGATCCAGTCCGCCGGAGGTCAAGTCGAGGTCTTTTTTTAATAATGTTTTGGCCGTGATTGACACGGCAAACCCCGACGGAAAAGAAATCCTTTTTCTGGATGCCGATGGATATGTGGTGGAAGGATTGGCCTGGAACTTATTTGCCGTCAAGAACGGCCGGTTGTTGACTCCTCAAACGGGATTCTTAATTGGAGTCACGAGACAATTTGTGATAGAATGCGCGTGTTTGGAACACCTGCCTGTTTTAGAATCAAATCTAACGCGGCATGACTTCTGGAGTGCCGATGAAGCGTTTCTCACCAACACATCAAGTGAAATTGTTCCTGTTCGTTCTCTGGATTCTAGGCAGGTCGGAATCGAGAGACCGGGACCCATCACGCGGCAATTACGTCTTCGGTTTAAGCGCCAAGTGGCTAAGGAGTTGAATCTACGATGAAGATTAAAACCGCACTCATCAGCGTTTCGGATAAAACGGGTTTGTTGGCGCTGGCACAGGAGTTAAAGCGGAATCGCGTCACCATTTATTCCACCGGCGGAACGCTTGCGTTCTTAAAACAAGGCCGCATTCCCGTCCGGTCCATTACGGAACTGACGCAGACTCCGGAACTGTTGGGCGGCCGGGTGAAAACGCTTCATCCTAAGGTGCACGGCGGTCTTTTATTTTTGAGAGGAGACTTAAAACAAGTACGGGAAGCAAAGCAGCACGGGATTTGCCCGATTGACCTGGTGGTAGTTAATCTATATCCATTCCGAGAAACGGTGAGAAAGCCGCGCGTAACCCTTAAGCAGGCCGCTGAGCAAATCGATATCGGCGGTCCAACGATGCTCCGTTCCGGCGCCAAGAACTTTAAGTCGGTGACGGTGGTGTGTGACCCCGGCGATTATCCTCAAGTCATCCAAGAGTTAAAAACGCGCAAGGGAGCCGTTTCACCGGAGCTCAATCGTGTACTGGCCCAAAAGGTATTTCGCCACACGTCTGCTTACGACGGTGAGATTGCGCGCTATTTATCATCAGACGAGGAACATTCTTCCGAGGGTCTTCCCAAAACGCTGCATGTGACGTATGAACAATCCCAAATACTTCGATACGGTGAAAATCCTCATCAGCGAGCAGCCCTTTACCGGCGGCAGGGGGAGATCCCAAAATTTTCGTTTGAGCAGATTCACGGCAAGGAACTTTCATACAATAATATCCTGGATTTTGAAGCGGCGGTGGATACGCTCCGTGAATTTAAAGAGCCGGCGGCGTGTGTCGTGAAACACAATAATCCGTGCGGGATTGCCGCTCAGAGCGATTTAACCGAAGCAGTGGTTCAGGCGATCGACAGCGATTCCATGTCCGCTTTCGGCGGTATTGTGGGTGTCAATCGGGTGTGCTCGGAAAAGATTGCAAAGACGATCACCGAGAAGCTTCATTTTTTTGAAGTCATGGTTGCTCCCGATTTTTCGCCCGAGGCCCTTCGGATTTTGAAATCGAGAAAGAACCTAAGAATCTTACGCCTTCCCAATCTGTACGACATCGGGCCGTATGATCTGAGGTTTACCAAGTCCGGCGTTTTGCTTCAGGATCGAAATCAGCCCATCTGGAAACGGGAAGCGAAGCTAGCGAAAAACCTTCGGTGGGTAACCCGTAAAAAGTTGGAGGCCGGCGAAACGGACGATCTCATCTTTGCTTGGAAATGTGTGAAGGTGGTGCGTTCCAATGCGATTGTGCTCACTCAGGGAAAACGAACTGTCGGCATCGGCGCCGGCCAAATGTCGCGCGTGGACAGCGTCAAAATTGCCTGTATGAAAGCGGGCGAGCGCTCGTACGGCTCTATTTTGGCGAGCGATGCTTTTTTCCCGATGCCGGACAATATCGAAGTGGCGCACGCGCACGGCATTCGAGCCATTGTTCAGCCCGGCGGTTCCATTCGGGATCAAGACGTGATCGACGCGTGCAATCAATTTGGAATTGCGATGGCGTTTACGGGCGAACGGCATTTCAGGCATTAAGGCAAAAGGCATGCAGTACCCAGATGCCGTTGAGTATCTTTATTCCTTCCTCAATTTTGAAACCGCATCGTTTCGCTATCGGCGAGAGTTCAACCTGCGAAGAATGCGGCGGTTGCTTGATTGGTTCGATCATCCCGAGAATTCCTTTCAGTCCATCTTGGTAGCCGGCACCAACGGCAAAGGTTCCACGGCCGCTCTTCTAACGTCCATCCTTTTGGCGAACGGCTACGTGACCGGCCTGTACACATCGCCTCACCTCCAAAATGTGAGGGAGCGGATTCGTTTTGCCGGCCGCGCAATTTCAAAGAGTCATTTTGCCGGACTTATGAGCGAAGTTCGGTCCGGGATCGAATCGCACCGCCGAGAAATCAAGTCGCTGGGTCCCATCACTTTTTTTGAGGTATCGACGCTGCTTGCCATCCTGCACTTTGCGCGCAGGCGTGCCGAGTTCGGAGTTTTTGAAGTGGGAATGGGCGGCCGGCTCGATGCCACCAATGTGTTAACACCGCTGGTTTGCATCTTCACACCCATCGGCCATGATCACATGGAACACTTGGGAGGTACGATTCGGAAAATTGCGGCCGAAAAGGCAGCCATTGTGAAACCCGGACGCGAGGCGGTAGTAGGTGAACAGTTGCCGGAAGCACGATCTGTCTTCAAGAATCGATTACGTACGACAGGGGCCAAGGGATATTTTTTGGGTTCTCAATTTCGAGTGCTCCGTCCGAAAATGGGTATGCACGGAAGTCAGTTTGATTTTCAGATGAGCGGACTTCGGCTCAACCGCCTCAAGATCGGTCTTCGCGGAAGGTTTCAAATCGATAATGCAGCAGCGGCCTTGACGGCTTCGCAGCTTTTGAAGCAAAAGCACGGATATACGCTTCGTGAGCGAGCGGTCCGAAAGGGCTTAGCGACCGCGTTTTGGCCGGGCCGGTTTGAAGTCTTGAAGCGCAACGGGCGGACAGTTGTTTTGGACGGCGCCCACAATGAGGAATCGATCAGGACGTTGTGTGAGGCGCTTCGTGATCTGTTTCCACACCGAAGGAAAATGGTTGTGCTGGGAATGTCTCGCGATAAAGCATTGAAGCCGGTGTTAAAACTTCTTGCCTCGGTGGCTGATGGATTTGTCCTGACGCAGGCCGACAATCCGCGAGCCAGAGAACCGAGAAGCATGATCGAAACTTTACGCGAGTTAAAGATCAAAACCATTTCTTTTTGGGCTCCGGACATTAGTAAGGCACTTGCGGTGGCCGATCGAGCGTGTCCCAAAAACGGCATCCTTGTGGTGACCGGATCACTTTTTTTGATTGGGGAAGCGAGGAGACTTTTTCGATGCCGAACATGGATCTAGACGATACGATTGCCGCGATTGCAACACCGCCGGGAGAAGGCGGCATCGGCATCATTCGCTTGAGCGGACCGGAGGCAATCCCCATTGCCAGACGCGTTTTTCGACGCTCAAGCGGCGCCAAATTAAACGGCGCAAAATCCCATACGATTCATTACGGAACGATTTGTGATTCGCACGGCGAGGCCATAGACCAAGTGCTCATCTCGTTTTTTAAGGCACCCAAGTCGTATACCGCAGAAGATGTGGTGGAGATCAGCGCGCACGGCGGAATGCATGTGCTCAAGAAAATTCTTAACCTTCTCCTGGCGCAAGGTGCCCGCCACGCCCAAGCCGGTGAATTTACGCGGAGAGCATTTTTGAAAGGCCGTATCGACTTGGCTCAAGCCGAAGCGGTTCTCGACTTAATTAAAGCGAAGAGCGATCGGTCTCTTGACGTTGCTCTCCAACAGCTTCAAGGAAACCTTTCCTCCGAAATCAAGAGACTCAAGGATGAATTGCTGACCGTGTATGCTCATTTGGAGGCGTATCTTGATTTTCCGGATGAACATTTGGAAGTTTATTCCAATTCCAAACTGAGCGGGAAACTTGAGAACTCCCGAAAGCAGCTCAAGAATTTGATCGCATCTTTTGAACAAGGGGAAATACTTCGGGAAGGAGCGTTGGTGGTATTGGTCGGCCGGACGAACGTTGGGAAGTCCTCGCTTTTAAATACGCTGCTTTGCCGCGATCGCGCGATTGTTTCCGAAATTCCGGGGACCACGCGTGATGTGATTGAAGAGTCGGTCGAGATCAACGGACTGTGGATCCGGCTTGTCGACACAGCGGGCTTTTCGGCAAGCGATGACCCTTTAGACAAAGCCGGAATGGAACGAACCAAGCGGTATCTGGAAAACGGAAACCTTTTTCTGTGGCTGGTGGATGGGAGTGAGGGGTGTCTCGCGGAAGATTTTGAAATTCTGAAGTCTTTGAAAGGGAAAAAAGTCATCGCGCTTGTCACTAAAACCGATCTCCCCAATCAAAAAGAGATGACGGAGTTGCATCGGGCACTCCCTTCTAAAACCGTTCTGTCGATTTCGGCAAAAACGGGTGAGGGGATCGACGCCATTCGAAAAGTGATTTCCGAGGCGGTATTGAAAGAGGAATTTGGTTCCGAATCCGTTTTGATCACGCGGCTCCGACACAAACGGGCTCTTGTGGCCTCGCTTGAGTCCATTGAAAAGAGCATCGACTCACTTCGCCAACGGGAATCCCTCGAACTGGTCACACTTGATCTTAAGCAAGCGCTTGACGCGCTTAGGGAATTGGTAGGGGAAATTTACTCTGAAGACCTCCTTGACGTCATCTTTAAGGAATTCTGCATCGGGAAGTAACCCCGTTTCAAATGTCTGTCATTCCCGCACGTTTTAAGCGGGAATCCAGAACCGTGGATCCCCGCTTCCGCGGGGATGACAGCGGAAGCAATTGATTATTATAAGTTATTTAGTACAATCAAGTTATGTTATTTTTCTAATAGTTACTAAAGGAATTATAAAGAGCTTGACTTCAACCTATTCGTCAGATAAACTCCACAGAGCGTTTTCAGCTAGCACCGCGTCAAAATTGATTTGATGGGTTCGCGGTACTGTGCAGATTGAAATTGGCGACGGTTCGACTTTGCTCACCGTCCTGAGTTTGTCGAAGGACTGCCAATTTCAATCTTGACTGCGCACTGGTCTCTCCCGTATTTTTGTTCCCATCTCCTGTCTTGCGAGATTGCAAAAATACAATTCCAGGGAGAGATGTTTCTTTAAAAAAAGGAATGGATTTTAAAAAGATCAAGGGATTCCACATTTCAATTCGAATTATTGCTGCGGTTGTTTGCCTCTGCTTTTCCTTCACAACCATCGCTCAATCTGCACCGTTAAGTCCTTCAGTTTATATGGTTGAAGATCCTTTTTTGCATTCAAAGGAAGTGGTTCCGTTTTCATTTGTCGATCAAGTTGAAATTCCCAGCTCCTTCGGCGCGGTTGAATCGAAGCTCAGCGGTTCCGGCCCTTCCGTCATTTACATTCAAGACGCCCACTCAAGCTACGAAGCGCAAAAAAACACGGAAAAACTTTTAGCTGATTTGATCTATCGGCAAAAAGTTGACCTCCTCTTTGTTGAAGGCGGAATCGAGGGGCTTGACGGGCGGTATCTTGATTTCTTTAAAGACCCTCGCTTGAGCCGAGAAGCAGGTGAACGCCTCATGCGCGACGGATTCCTCGGCGGCGTCGAAACCTTTTTGCTCGGGAGTTGGTTGCGTGACGGAGGAACGAAGGTAGAAGCTTATGGAGTTGAAGCGCCCCATCTCTACCGGAAGAACTTAAATACGTTTCGCGAGGTGATGGCCGAGACCGGTAGTTCCGGCAAATTCCTGCGTGAATTAAAATCCGGCATTCAACAAGAAGCAGCAATCACCTTGAACGGGCGACTTAAACGTTTCTTCCGCGAGTGGTGGACGTATCAAGATTCGCGCACGGAACTGGCAGGTCATCTTTCTACTCTTGAGCGTTATGCCGCTAAAGAACTCCAACTGGACCTCACCGATGCGCGGAATCAAATCGAGTGGCCACAGCTCGTCCGCGTGGTCAAAATGAGGGAGCTTGAAAAACGCCGCAATTTGGAGCATGCCGGCGAGGAACGCAAAAAGTTAATCGAGTGGGTAAACTCTCATCCTCTTAAAACGTTTCCCGACGGACGTCCGCTCAAATCCGTGGCAGCATGTTTCGAGACATTTACGAATGTGTGTCAGAGCGCGTATGCACCTCGGGCTTTTTACGAACATTTTTTTGAAATGGCCGGGCCGGAAGGGTTCTCGTTTGGAACATATCCCCATCTCAGCGTTGAAATCGGTCTCCTCATTCTTCGGAGCGAATTAAACGCGACGAATCTTTTTAATGAAACGGAGAAGTTGACCGACCGAATTCTCAAACGTCTGGAGCAGACACCCGAGGAACAATCGTTGGTCCGCCTGTATCGTGATTTTCTTTTGCTTTCCAAACTTTTTTCGCTCGTTCTTACCCGCCGCGAGTACGACACCATTCTCGCACGCAAAGCCGAACTATTGCCCTCTCGCGTTTTAAAACGTCTTGCCGTTATTGCTCGCCCGTCATTGCGAGGGCAGCCAACGGATGGACTGCCCGAAGCAATCTCTGAGATGAACCTAGTTTTTCGTCGGGCCCTTGAGTTTTACGAAGGTGCCCGCGTACGCGAGGAGGCCATCTTTAGGAATCTGACGGCCAAGATGAAGGAAACGGGAAAATCAAAAGCAGTTCTCGTGGCAGGCGGTTTTCATACCGAAGGGATCACGAGTCAATTGGAATCGAGCGGATGGTCCTATCTCACGGTGGTACCCAACATCTCAACATTAGACGATCGAAATAAATATCTCAACGTCATGATGATCGGGAAGGGAACGTCGCCTGCAAGTTCGGACTTGAGGGTTCTAAGCGTGGCGCAGCCGTTTTCGACTTTGCGCGAGGTTGATCCGTCCTTTGAATTTTTCCTTGCCGACTTGCTTCGGCGTTTAAAAACCGTCGCGAAAGAACACGGGGCGGTTTTTGAAAAGGCGATTAAATTGGAGACATTTCAACGGCACGGTTTAAGCGTCACCCTCTCCGACAACCGGATTTCAATCACACCCGGCCCGACAGGTGAAGAACCCGTCCAAGTGCGTGAAGGATTTGACGATTCTGAAGAGAGGTTAAGAGAACTCCGCGTTTATCCTCCGGGCGAAGGTCCTTTTAGTGAAAAAGATGTTCCGGCCCCGCCTATTCCTGCGACCGACGGAAGTGGTAACGTCAACCCTGAAATTTTGGCGGACGGCTTAGGAACCGAATGGGATCGGTCAAGCCAGCCTGCCGGCGAGGAGGGAATTCGTGCGCAATCCGATTCGCGTTTGTTGGTTGGTACACCCGAACGCGGTGTTTTGCGGGATCAAATGGGAAGTTTTCGCTTCGACTCTAGAACGGGAGAACTCGTCCGGCGGATTGACGGCGCCGCACGGCCCACGACGGCCGGCATCGGAGGTCCTGCGCAGAAGGAAGTGGATGTACTCGTCCAACGCATGATCGAAAACAAAAAACAGCTTGAACTGCTCGAATTTGTCTCCGACCGAATGGACCACGAGATGCTAAAGCAATTTGTTGTGTTGAAATTGTGGATTGCAGGTGTCTCTATACTGGGATTGCTGGTGCTTGAGGCCGTCCGTCAAAGTTATTCTGCCGGAGTATTCGTAGTTGCATCTCTTTTCATCACAACTCTCACCGTCCTCGCGCTTTACCTGGTCGCACTTCCTTTTCGCAAGCGATTGAAGGTGTTCTCAATCGAAAAGGAACAGAATCTTGAAGCTCAAAAGCCACTCCAAGCCGCCTTTGGGAACACTCGGGACAGAATCCTAAGCCGGTTTGGGCTGATTCCTGGTGAAAAAGAGCAAGGAGAGCAGTTGATTACTAGAAAAGTTTTTGATTCGGTGCGTCAAAATTCTTCGGCGGTGTTAAAAAAATTTCCAGCCGCTTCGGATAAGTTTCTTTTCGAATGGAATCGATTTTCCGTCCGTTACGGCAGGGAATTGAGAAGCTTTGAATCGAGGCCTCCGGAAATTCGACTTCTTTCTTTTCGATTCAGACGCGCGATTTATCAATTGTGGGCAGATGCAGCAAAGTTTGCAGCGAGCGGAGCCCGCGAACCGCATCACCTTTTAGCTATGGCGGATGACATGACCGGTGCGTACGACATCCTGAAGCAAATGGAGATTCACTTCAAAACGGTTCGAAATGCGCAGTTTGGAAGCGCGTCTTCTTTCTCCGATGCCAGAACATCGGCAGCTGATCCGTTTGAGCAAGTTGGCGGATTTCAAATATCAGCAAACGTTGGGTCACAGATTCAAGTTGGGCAGCGTTCTGATCACGCAAGAATTACAAAGACCTTGTTTCGCACGCTGCACAGCGACTTTAAATTTACAGAACCGGAAATAAGGTTAATGCAATCGTGGTCTCCGGGTCAGTATACGCCCGAAGCAATAGAGGGGTTTTTAAGGGATCAATTAAAGCTTCATGAAAGAGTTCTCGTACGAAACCATCAGCGCTTTATCGATCATCAAAAATATACGGTTGCTTTGGGTACCATTTTTCGAGAAGAAGATAAAGCTCCCCGCGCCCAGCCTTTTATTCGCACGATTGCCAATGGAATCCCCGACTATGCTATTCGCAAAACCATAGCGACTTATGCGGCGTCTTCATCTTTCAGTCTACGTGCGGGTCGTACCATATCTACGCTTCCTCTTTTTCTCCTGTATGTGGGAGCAGAAGCTCAATACCCTAAACAAATTCGCGCCGGGGAAAAACTGCCGCCCCCTTCTCAAAATGAGGACGCCAAACGGAAAATTGAAGCAGCCTTCCGCATTATAGATGAATGGACTCCCACGGCCGGTCTAGAAAACGACCCGGACATGCATGAATTAAAAGAAAATTTGGATTCGCTTAGACGTTCCATTACCTTGGTTGAAGTGGATTCTCCCAGCCCATTTTTCTTTATGGATTTAAAAAAGCACGTGGCAAGAAGCATTCAGGTTGGGAGAAGCCGATTTGCTATTTATATTTCCAATGGAAATTTGGACACCCTCGATCTTCAAACCTCTTCCGATATGAATCTGCTTGCGTTTGATCTTTTGGCCCGCCTCGAGTGGCTTTATCAGCATCGCAAGCTGGTGGAGTCTGGTGCAGATACGGCAGCCATTCAAACGAAGATGCAGGAGTTATCCTACTCGTCCTCTCGCACCGATCGCTACGGTCTTTTAGCACCCGGTCAGCGTGAGGAACACTCTAAACGGTTGATTCGAAGAGCGATCGAAGCCGAAGCCGTATTCTTTATCCCGCTGTTAATCCACAAGCAGCAGGCAGTGCATCAGCAAATCGTTCGTTTGGAGCAAGAATTTCCAAGATTGTACCGTCCAAGCGAAGGAGTTCGGGAAAGCCGATTTGCTTCCCGCGAGATTGCGGCAGCGCTCCACGTT
>MHFO01000025.1:28709-31345 GCA_001804225.1 Omnitrophica bacterium RIFCSPLOWO2_01_FULL_50_24
GAACAAAGCGAGATGTTTATCCAGTTGACTCAGAAAAATGATCCCGGCCTTTTTCCCGTAGCGCTCCTAAGGGAATTGGTTTTAACCTATCTATGGGATGGAGAGCCTGAGCTTTTCTTGGATAAGCTGTCAGTTTTTTTGACAGGAATCGGTTTTACTCTAAATCCCAATGCGCGGACTCCCGAAGGCTATTTTAATCAGATGCGTACTCTTCGTGGAATGGCTGAGGCAAACGTGGATTTTTTGGAATCGGAAATCAAGAGGATATTTCGGACGCTTTTAAGAGTTGAAAGGGATCGGCGCCGGGCAAAAGCGATCGAAAGAACTCAAGTCGAGGCCTTGGGGATGATTCAATCCTACGAAAATCATGCGAAGAAACGAGAACATTTGGCCAATCAGGTAGGAGAAGATCAGGCCTTGATGATTGAGATGAATGCCGGTCTTCTCGATCTCGATGTGGAAAACGTCGTTCGTTTAACGGAAGCAAACGCGCGGCCTAGAAATGGGGCCAGTGTTGTGATGGGATTTCCTTTTGATGAAGGGATGAGTCGCGCACTAACGGGATGGGAAGAGGATCTTGTTCGCGTTACCAATGGCAAAGTCGCGTTGGTCCCCAGACAAAGAATGCAAGCAACGTTGAATCCTCTGGTTCGATCTCTCCACGCTCCGATTAGAGAAGGCGATGTTATGTCGATTGATTTTGACGCTGTCCTCGAGGCCGTTAGAGAGGCGGGCTCGAGCGCCATCGCGTTTAAGAAAGTAGAATTCAGAACGGATCGTGCGGGCGACCTTTTGCTTCGCGGAGAATTTATAGGCGATAGACTGCCGACGTTACAGGAGCGTCTTGTTGATGCAGGACTTTCCTTAAAACACAGGCCGGTAGGCCCGCACAAGGCAAGCGACCCCTATATTATTTTGACCCACATTGGGAGTGACAAGCTAGCCAAATTAACACCAGAAGAGACCGAACGTTTTCACGGATGGGTTGACCGGATACAGCGAACTCTCGCCGCTCCTCTGGTAGCCCATGTTGAAAGTGTGAAGATAGCCGGATACCGATTCCGTACTTTCAGCAGGATCTTTGAGCCACCCATTGCGCTCAAGCTCGGCGGTTCATTGGGCTTTAAGAGTGGGAGGGAACTTAGAGATAGATTTCTTAAGGTTGTCAGGCCAAAAACGGTTTCGAGCCGCAAATCCCTCTCAGATGCCCGACCGCCACGTCGAAAGGGACAGGTTCCGCCGGCAAACGAGAAAAGTCCAGCGCACACAACGTTACTTTGGACGCGGCGAGGAATTGTGAAGAGCGCTTTCGTCCTTGGAGTTTTTGATTTCGTGTTATTTGTCCTTCGGGATTCCCCTGAGAGGGTCAAACCAGAAGCGACTCCGGATCAAGTCGAAGTGAACGAGATCGTCAAGCGTTTGGAAGGTGTAATCGCTGCCAATTCATTTAGAGGTATGGAAGAGGATCGAAAACTCGCCGAGCTTTTTGTCAAAACCTTTCAAGAAAAACCCCGAGTGGACCGAACAACCATGTGGGCGACCCATCCGCATGCGTTTGCGGGCATCGTACCGGGTAAAGATGGGATCGAAGTGATTAAAATTTCCCGTGAGGTTGCTTTGCAAGGCCCTCCCATTATCTTGATGTCTCTCATGGTTCACGAAGGAACCCACGTTCAAAATGTTTCTCTCCGGACAAAGCACGTCCAAAGCGTTGCTCGTCTGTACGACTATGCGCGTACGCGAGAGTCGGCGGCAAGACTCGGCTCTTTTGAAAAGGACGACGAACTTTTGCGCAGACTGCTTCGGGCTTATTTTACGGCGCTTGAAAATGAACGTCTCGCCTACCGCGCAGGCGATGGAGCCATGGTAAAGATTCTAAACGCAAGAGGTCTAAAGTCGGTGATGAACGAGTTGGAGTCACACTTTGGAGATTCTTTGGAGGAAATGAGAAAAAACGCGTTGTGGACGGCATGGCTTGAATCCGTCTCGGAACGACGAAGCGGTCAGAAGGGTCAAAAAGAGCCGGACGACCGCAAAATCTTGTTGCACGCACTTCGGTCGTTGTTCTCCAAAGAGACTCAAACCGATCCAATTGCCTTGCGTCTCAACGGCCTTTTCCTTTCGGTGGTCGCTCTAAAAACAAATATGAAATTTGTTGGTTTCGACGCCACGAAACCTATAGGGCAAGATTTCGCGATTAAAGACAATCAAGCTCTTTTAGATTGGATGCTCGAAGAGGCGAAGCGTTTGGACGTTTACGATTTATCGCAGGAACCAGTGCTTCGTTCAGACAGCCGGAACCAAAGCGTGACGCCGGAAAATTCGTTTGACCATCAAATGAAGCTTCGAATACTAGAGCTTCCTCAGTGGTATTTACAGGCGTCTCATCTTACGCACGAGCTGCTTGATCGTGATTGGGCAGAATTCAGCGGAAGACGCATTTTGAGGGGCGCTCCTTATTCAATCGAAACCGCGGTGCGTGTGGTCAAACGACTCACGTGGTTAAACCGGCTTGAATGGACGTTGACCGCACTCGCGGGACTAGGCGTTTTTGCATTTGTGTTCTTTTATTGGATTCCGGACCAAAATCTGATCACCAAATTGGTCGCGAGTTTTCCGCTGAGCGCGTTGTCTGC
>MHFO01000026.1:0-8911 GCA_001804225.1 Omnitrophica bacterium RIFCSPLOWO2_01_FULL_50_24
TAACCCTTAACCATGTATACCGTTACCAAAGAAATTTACTTCTGTTACGGACACCGCCTTCTTCAGTACGACGGACCCTGCCGGCATCTCCACGGCCACAACGGGAAAGTCGAAGTAGAACTCGAACGAGATTCCCTCGATGGGCGCGGGATGGTAGTTGACTTTGCGGACATCCGAAACGTGATTAAAGACTGGATCGACCGGACTCTTGACCACACGATGCTGCTTGCCAAGGACGATCCCTTCATTCCCATTTTCAAGGAAAAGAACGAACGGTTTTACGTGATGAATGTCAACCCCACCGCCGAAGCCATCGCGAAGCTCATTTTTGATTATGCTCATTCCCGCAACCTTCCGGTAACACGCGTTACCCTTTGGGAAACGGAAAGTTCCTTCGCGAGTTACACAGGAGAGCAGTAAAGAAAAACCGCAAAAGTGCCAGGCACTTTTGTTGATCAACCATGCAGTCGCGATTAACACTCTTATTGGGTCCCGCAGGCAGCGGAAAAACTCACACCGTTCTCCAGTCGTTTGAGCAGGCACTCAAAACCTCGCCCGATCTTTTAAAAGATGACCTTCTATTTATTCTTCCCAATGCCGAACACCGCTCCCGCACGATCGATTTGATCTTAAGAGGCGGTCTGAGTGGGTTTTTCCAAAATCGTGTTACCACCTTTGACCGTGCTCTCAAGCATTATTTGAAACTCGGCGGTTTTGACTTTGCCACGGACGTTGCGCGAAGATCGATTCTTCGCGCGGTGACACGCGAGGCAAAGCTCCACTATTTTTCCCATGCCGCCGAAATGGCAGGAGTCATCGAACTTCTTGGAAGAACCATCGTAGAATTTAAGGAGTTTCTTCTCTCCCCGAATGAACTCAAAGAAAAACTGGAGCGTCTTATGGAACAATTTCCGGAATTTCGCCTGAAATACGAGGACCTCGCTTTTATTTATGAGCGCTACGATGCCGAACTCAAAAATCTGGGTCTTGTGGATCAGCGTGATTCGCTCGCACTTCTGGAAGCGGGTCTTACCCGCGGTGAATTCGACACTCCCAAACTTGCCCACGTGTGGATTGACGGCTTCAGCGATTTTTCAAAACTTCAGCTTGCTTTTATCGAGTTTCTTACTCGCCACGCGGATCAAGTGACTGTCACCTTAACGATGGACGATGACGCGTTCAGGAGGCCTCTTTTTCAAATTGCAGCCGACACCAAAACAGCGCTTGAAGATCTCGGTTTCCGCGCGGAGTGGATGAAGGCCGAAAACTACAGGACAACGTCCGAAGTGCTCCGGCACGTGGAAAGGAATCTGTTTAAGGAGCGGCCTCGGGGGGAGTTGTCCCTCATGGATCCGGGGGACCAGACGGAGCTAGACATTTTTGAAGCGACGGGACTCGTCGGCGAAATCGAGATGATTGTACGTGAAATCAAGCGTCTTGTCCACACACACGGTTATCACTTGAGCGACATCGCTGTTTTATTTCGCGAAACGAGCGCGTACGAATCTGTCCTTCGGAGCGTTTTTGCCGAATTTCAGATCCCCGTTGAAATTCACGAGCGCCTTCGCCTTGCGAAAAATCCCGTGAGCCGCACTCTGGCGAGTTTTTTTAACATTTTGCTTGAGGACTGGCGGCGCGAAGATGTGTTTAATTTTCTAAAGTCGAGTTACGTTCGCCGAAACTACGAACTTGTTTCGGAACTTGAACTTCGCGCACTCGCGCGCGGCATTTTCCGAGACCGGACGTATTGGCTCGACCATTTCGACACGCCGATTTTAAAGGACATCGCCGCATTGGAAGATGAGCTCAAACCGATCCGGTCGGTAGAACACTTTGCGCGCTGGGTCAAAAAGGTTATGACTCATTTTGGTCTTCTCGATGCCACATCGTCTTGGGGGGATGCCGAGCGCCTTGACGAAGCGGCTCGCAGCCGGATTTTTGGTTTGCTCGATGAACTCCAGCGGAAATCCGGAGGCGGTGCTCCGGAACTTTGGCTTCGGGAACTCATGAGTTTGATGGACGTCGATCTATATGCTTTTCACCATCGCGACAAAAACCGGGTTCAAGTCTATAACGTAACCCTCGCGCGTCAGAAGGAGTACAAAGTCGTGTTTCTGGCCGGCCTGCTTGAGAAAAAATTTCCGATTCAGGTTGCCGAAGATCCGGTACTTTCGGACGCTGAACGGCGTGCCTTGAATGAACAGGGCGAAGTTTTGAGGGAGCACCTGCCGCGCCAGGCCTTTGAGCGTTACCTTTTTTACCTTGCCGTCACGCGCGCGAAATTACACCTTATTTTGACCTATCCGCGCTTTGATTTGGAGGGGAAAGAAGCACTGCCTTCTTTTTACGTGGATGAGGTGACAGGACTTTTTTCAAAACCGGTGCGGATTAAGCGCCAGCCGATGGCGGAAGTTCTTCCTCCGTGGGACGAAGTGTCGACAGAGGTGGAAGCCAAGCGCCGTGTGGTCGAGGATCTTTTTCGGATTCCCATGAGTGAACGCACAAATGCAGATCAAAATCGGACCGCGTTTTTTTATAACCACTTCCTCGCCGATTTCGATTTTCGATCTCTTCTGACTCGGCGGCTTCAGCCGATCGAAGGAGTGATTGGTGACCCGGCGATTCGGCCCTACTTCCTTCCGGAAGAAGGAGTGTACAGCCCAACCGCGATTGAAGAATATGCCGAGTGTCCCTACCGGTATTTTGCAAACCGCAAGCTTCACTTGGACAATCAAGCCGAAGGAATCGACCTCCGTGAGGTGGGGCGCCTGCTGCACGCCGTTCTCGAGCGCGTTTTTACGTGGCTTCGCGACGAGAAAAAAGGAACCGTACCTTTTGAGGAGGCGAAAGCATACGGTTTGGAATGTTTCCAACGGGAGTGGGAACGCAAGCCGCTTACGGGAGACCGGTGGTATCGGATACGACTCAAGCAAAAGGAAATGGAAGAGATGCTTGTCCGTTTGTTGAAACTTGAACTTGTGAAGAAAAAATCTCCGCTGCCGGATTTGGTGCCGCGGTATTTTGAATACCGGTTCGGGTTTGACCCTCAAAACCGGGATTACCTTGAAGTGGGTTCGGTCAAATTTCGCGGAGTCATTGACCGAATTGATGTCGACGAGACGGGCAAGTACGGTCTCGTGATTGATTACAAAACGGGTAAAAAATTCAGCCGGAAAGCCATGGAGCAGGGCACTGCCCTCCAGCTTTTGGTTTATTTACTCGCGGCAAAAGCTAAACTCGGACTCGAAAGCTTGGGCGGCCATCTTTATTCACTCTCGGAAGCGAAATCAAACGGTTTTCACCACAAGGATCATCTGGCTCAGCTTGGGATTCGGCCGCCGGCGAGAATGCTCGAGTTTTCGAGCCAAGAATTCTGCGCACAGCTTGAAAAAGCAGCGCGCGATATCGAGAAGCACGTGCGGTCGATCGAAGCTTCTCAGATTCCGGTTCGGCCGCGCGACTGCGTGCCGTATTGTCCGTATTCGGGAGTTTGCCGAATTGAAAAGTGGCGCTTAGAACATGTGTATCAAGAAATCAGGGAAGACGATCAAAAAGCGGCGAAACAGACATTAGAAGGAACAGGTACATGGAGCCGTTGACCCCAACACAGAAAAAAGCCGTCGAGCAACTCGGACATTCCGTTTGCGTGTCTGCGGGAGCAGGCACAGGGAAAACGCGGGTTCTCGTGGAACGGTTTATTCATCTGATTGAGAAAGGTCTGGCGCGTCCAGAGGAAATTTTGGCGATTACGTTTACGGAAAAAGCCGCAAAAGAAATGAAAGAGCGGATCGCCCGCGAACTCAAAGCGCGCTCGCTCGCCGAAGCAAGACGGCAGCTTGAAAACGCGTATATCGGTACGATTCATTCTGTTTGCGCCCGAATCCTCCGCGAACATCCGTGTGAAGCCGGTGTCGATCCGAGCGCCCGCATTTTAAAGGAAGACGAGGCAAACCTCCTTCAGGAAACGGTATTGGAGCGCTTGATGGAAGATCGGTTTTCGGGTGCGGAGGTATTCGAGTTGTTGAAGGCATATACCGAAAAAGACATTCGGCGCAGTCTCAAATCAGTTGCGAATCAGGTGCACGCGTTCGGTATTTCTGAGTCTTTATTCTCTTCAGACTTTTTATCCATCCAGAAGTCGGGGACAGAAGAATCCACAACTGCCGAACCGACCGTTCGGTCAAGCAGTGCCGATCCCCGCCGCAGACTGCTCCGTGGAAATCTCATCGCGAAACTTGACGCTATTCCGGACAAAGAAGACTCCCGCGAAAAAGCAAGGGCAGTTCTTCATCGGGACGAACCGAGCTGGGCACACATCGAAGCCCTTCAGGCGATTCACAGATTATTTCCCCGCATGAGGGGAAAGACGCAGGAACCGAGCACCGAATTCCGGAAACTTCTTGACGAATGGATCGCTTTGGAAGTTGAACCGTTGGCGAGACCCTTTCAGAAAACATTTCTCGGTCTTGCTCAGGCGTTTGTGTCTGACTATCGGCATCTTAAGCGCGAAAAAGCAGCTCTTGACTTTAACGATCTTGAACGAGAAACGGTTCGGCTTCTGGGAGGTGAGACCCCTACATCCCAAGCAGTTCGGAAACGGTATCAGACCCAATTTAAGTTTGTTCTGGTAGATGAATTTCAGGATACGGCCCCGTTACAAAATGAGTTGATCGGACTGCTTTCGGGAAAAGACAATGTATTTATAGTAGGGGATTGGAAACAGTCCATTTACGGATTTCGGGGAACGGACGTTTCGCTCTTTTTGGAACGCGAGCGCGAAGCCGGAATCGAACGGATTCCGCTTGTGGAAAACTTTCGTTCCCGTCCCGAACTGCTTGCGTGGATCAACCGCTTTTTTAAGTTTCTTTGGCGGGGCGAAGGGGAACGGTTCGACGCACTTCAACCGAAACGACCAAGCGGATCGCGGAAGCAAGTTCCTGTCGATCTGTTGGTGGTGGAACAGGACAAGACTGAGGCAATCAGTCTTGTCCGGATGAAAGAAGCGCGTGCCGTGGCACACCGCGTGAAACAACTCGCCCGGGACGGCCCGTTTGACTATAAAGACATCGCGATTCTATTCCGCGCCGCAACCGATGTTTACTTTTACGAGCACGAACTTCGCGCCCTTCACATTCCCTATTACGTTGTGAGCGGCAGGGGGTTTTACCATCAAAGTGAAATTCGCGATGTCATCACGGTTCTGGAGTTGATCGAAAACCCTCATCTCGACATTCCGTTGGCGGCGGTTTTAAGGTCGCCGCTCGTTCAAGTGAGCGACGACGCGCTGTTCTGGCTTTCCCGCGCTTCCAAGGGAGTCGGAGGACACATTCCGCTGTTCCGCGCTGCCATGAATTTCGCCGAGATTAAGGAACTAAACACGGACGATCAAAAAAAGTTAGAAAAATTCAGGACGTGGTTTACCGAACTCCTCAAGCACAAGGAGCGTTTCAGCGTTTCGGCGTGTCTGGATTATATTCTGGCTCGCACGCAGTACGACCTTTATGTGCTTGGGCATCCGGAAGGGAAACGGCACTTTGCCAATTTGCGAAAGCTTCGTGAAATTGCACGCGAGGTGGAAGAACGCGAGCCGGTTCATTTGGGGGATTTTGTTCGATACGTCAAAGGACTTGAAACCAAAGAAGTCAGGGAGTCCGAAGCGCAGGTTGAAGCGGAGGAAGGCAACGCAGTCAAGCTGATGACCATTCACAAAGCAAAGGGGCTTGAGTTTGATGTGGTGGTTCTCCCCGATTTGGGCCGGCAGGACCGGGGAGGAGGAGACCATTTTTTGGCGCACCGGGATTTGGGCCTCGGACTTCGGGTGAGGAATGAAGAGACGCGCGAGTTTGAAGATACATCGACGTACAAGAGAATCAAAGAAAAGTTAACGGAGCGGGACGAAGCGGAATCAAAACGTGTTCTTTATGTTGCGATGACGCGCGCGCGCGAGCATTTGGTGCTTTCCGGCATTCGAACCCCCCGCGCTCAAAGGAAAAAAACCGGGTGGCTCAACTCTATTTTCAATTTTGTAGAAGAGACCAGTGACGGCGTAAATCGAATTGCGGTTGAGGACGAACGCGCCGTCGGCGACCGCTGTTTGCCTCTTATCGAAACCGAAGAAATAAGAGCGTTCGTTCAGGCGGGTGCTCCGATTCCAGTTCCGGAAGGCGAAGATTTGAAACTGCTTCTTAAGCGCTTCGAGCCCGTGACGGCTTCCGCGTTTCCCCGAATCGATTTGCCGGCTACTGCGTTTTCCGTTTTTGAATACAGCCGGAAAGATTTTGAACGGGTCTACCCGCTTGGCGGAGCGAGTAGTGAGAAAATTGAAGAGTGGAATCCCGAAGAGGATGACGCCCAAACCCGCGCGGCAGAGTTCGGAACAACATTTCATAACCTATTGGAATTACTTGTGTTACAGCCGAAAACGGCGCAGAACAGGTGGCTCCATGACGTGAAACGTGCCGGTCTTGACCTTCCTCGTGAAATGCGGGAAGAACTTTTGCGGCTTGTAGAAACATTTCTAGGGTCACGTGTTTTTAGTGAAATCAAAGCAGCCAAACGCCGCTATCCCGAAGTTCCCTTCGTGTTTCGGCTTCATTCGGGTCTCGTTCAGGGCACGATCGATCTCCTCTACCAAAATCAAAAAGGGGAATGGATCATTTTGGATTATAAAACGTCCCGCGTCGAATCGGCTGACCTGAAACAAGAAGCCGCGCGTTACCGCACTCAGCTTGAGTTGTACACGCTGGCTGCGCATGAGTTGCTTCGCCTTCCGATTGCCCGTGCAACGCTTTACTTTGCGCGGCTCAATACGACGTTTGATTTTACATTTGATCCAAAGGAAGTCGGAAATTTCCGAAGCCGGTTTGAATCCCTTCAACGGGAGATGCTGGGCGAGACGGTAGTTTCCGAAGGCAAACGGTTATGAGTAGACGCAACGTGTATCGGGAATCGGTGCTCGGGATCGGCTACGACCTTGTGAAAGCGTGCGTGCTCCAGACCGCTTTTGAGCTCTGGATCTTCGAAGCGCTCAAAGACGCGCCAAAGTCCGCGCTGGTTTTGAGCGAACACCTTGGTGCAAATCGGAGATCGTTGGAACTTTTTTTAAACGCGCTCGTTTCACTCGGATTTCTGGCCTCCGAAGGTCCGATGTATCAAAATACAAAATACGGGACCGAAATTTTCTTAAAGGGGAAACCACTCTACATCGGTGATATGGTTGGGCTTCAGACTCGTTCCGCGGGGAATTGGCTCAAGCTTAAAGAATGTGTGATGAGCGGAACGTCCGTAGCGCAGCCGGATTTTTCAAAGGTCGATCATGTGGAAGCCGCCTCCGGATTTGCACGCGCCATGCACAACACGGCAATGGGGCACGCCGAGTTTCTTTCCCGAAAACTCCCGCTTGCCAGCGTCCGGTCGCTATTGGATTTAGGGGGCGGGCCCGGAACCTTTACGATTCATTTCCTTCACGCGAACCCGGGACTTAGGGCAACCATTTTTGATTTGCCCGCCACGCTTCAAACGACGCGCACGTTTGTGGAACAAGCAAAACTTGCTGAGCGAGTGTCGTATCAGGAGGGGGATTTTAATTGCGACGAAATTAAAGGAATGTTCGGTGCGTGTTTCATGTCGCACATTATTCACAGCCAATCTGCCGAACTGAACCGAGCGCTTCTAAGCAACGTTTTTAAGCATCTGAATCCGGACGGGCGATTGATCGTACAGGATTTTTTCCTCAATCCGGATCGAACTTCTCCCCAATTTCCGGCCCTTTTTGCCTTGAACATGCTGGTCCACACAGAAAGCGGGCAAACCTATACCTTTGACGAAGTCGCTCAATGGATGCGGGAGGCGGGATTTGAAGAAGTAAAATCGCTTAAGTTCCGGCTGCCGCGGGGTATCGCGTTGCTCACTGCCAAAAAATCTTAAAAACCGGGCACAGCGTCCCGATGGCTAATGATTCCGGCGAGCGGCATAAGTAAAACCAGAAAAATATTTCTTCCACGAACTTTCGCTGGACACGTATTGGTTTGTGCCGCAGAAATAGTCCACCAGTGCTTCTCGCAAGCGAGCCAGTTCTTTGAGACGAGCAAAAACTCTTGTGCTGTCTAAAGTCAAATCCACCAACTCAAGAGCGCGGTCATGGGCCTTTTGGCTGTAGAGGGAATGATGCCTGGCTTGCCAATGGAGAGCGCGTTCGACTTCGCTTCCGATGTTTGCCATTTGTTCCATAAAGGACAATTCTCTCCAGCGTCCCGCTGCCAGGTCCTTGTGTTGGGGATTCACCGCTTTATCCTTTTGGCGACGAGTTCCGTTATTTTTTTGCGCAATTCCCCGTTGTCCACCCCCCGGCTTCGGTTGCCCTGAGACGGACGCATATTAATCATAGAATCGAATTCGATGAAATCATCGCCCGTCATTTCGGGATAAAGGTTGATTCCCCAAAGACTTTTCTGCTGCGATCCTTGTTCCATGAGCAACGCTTCCAAATCGGAGTGGAGTTCGGCGTCAAGAGCCACGAGGTTTTTATCGAGATCGACGACAACCTTCACCATGTCTCCAAATGTTGAAGCTGCCATCCGTTTAAGCTCATCAAAGGACAATGTGTCAGTTATCACTTTCATTTTAGTTTGCCCCGTTTGTTTCGGATGGCATCCGGTATTTACAATTCTTTTTTGGAAAGAATGTTTAAATTGGAGTCAAATTCGTAGACAATGGGAACGCCCGTTCCGAGATTGAGGTTTAAGACTTCCTCTCGAGTCATCTTGTCGAGCTTCATCACAATCGAGCGGAGACTGTTTCCGTGTGCGGACACGAGAACATTTTTTCCCGCTTTTAAGTCCTTCAGAATATGGCGCTCAAAGTAAGGGAGGGTACGCGCTGCCGTATCCTTAAGACTTTCACCGTTCGGGGG
>MHFO01000026.1:8940-12835 GCA_001804225.1 Omnitrophica bacterium RIFCSPLOWO2_01_FULL_50_24
GCACTTGCTCGGCGCCAAACTTTTTCGCGGTTTCTTCTTTGTTGAGTCCCTGAAGGTCCCCGTAACGGCGCTCGTTTAACGCCTGATCCTTTTCGACTGGAATGTGTTTTTGGCGAATGACCTTGAGGATAATCTCCAAAGTTTCGATCGCGCGCTCGAGGACCGAGGTGTACGCTTTCTGGAATTGGATTCCCTTGATTTTCTCGCCGCCGCGGCGCGCTTCTTCGCGGCCCTTTTCCGTGAGCGGTATGTCCACCCACCCCGTAAATTTGTTTTCGAGATTCCATTGGCTTTCGCCGTGCCGAATAAGTACCAGTGTTGCCATTGAAGTCCTTTCCGAAACCTGCCGAAAATATGTGCAACCGTATTTTAAGCGAAAAACCTGTAAGTGACAAGGTTACATCCATGTCTTACAATACATCGAAAAGGAAAATACACTTGCGACGTTTCGGTTTGCTGCACCTCTTTTGCCTCTCGACCTTGATCATTTCTTTCGCTGCCGTGTCCCGTGCGGATGGCTCGGGACCGCTTGCACAAGCACCCGACCAGAGCTCAACCAAGCTGCCTCGCGCGGAGGCGGCCAAAGAATCTATTCCGCTTGCCAGTCCCGATGAAGTTCGCGGCGTTTTAGCTCACGCCAAGGATTTCAAACTAAACGCTCAGGAAGAGAATCGATATTCGGGTGCGAACTCTCAAGCAACGGAAGAAGAAATTCGCAGCGACCTCCAGAATGTGATTAAAAAGATGACGCTGGTTTTTGTGGTCGTGGTCGACGTATCGCTTGACACCAACGCGAAGTCAGGCGAAACCCGCGTTTCGCACGTTGGGAAATATTACGCGCGAATTAATGTAAGCGTCAAACAGGAAGAAAAGCTGCCGCTTGAAATTATCTTGGGGTACATGCTTCCGGAAGGTCAAACGGTTCGGACATCGGCATCGGGGCTTTTCCCGCCCGGCGAGCTTGGGGGAGTGGTTTCTGACTCGCTCAAGACCGAACTCGCGGGGAAACTTGTAACTGAATTGACGAATTTCTATCGCGATTGGACCTCGCCGGAAGTCGATGTGTACAAAGCTGAGTTGAACAAATTTCTGGAGAATTATACAGGTCACGTTTTAGACATGCTTTCCGGTATCCTTCCCAATATGGCCGGTAGTTACGATGAAGTAGCAAGCGGTCTCCTCAAACAAGCCAAAGAAAAGTACGGCCTGTCCTAGAACGTCAGGCGTTTTTTAGGTGTTCCCGCATTGGCGAACCCATCAGCCCACTTGACAAAACCCATATCTGATGTACACTTTAATACATATAAATGTATAAAAGGATACAATAAATTGTATGAGTATCTACAGATTAAATAAAAAGGAATTGCTGAAAAATCTTGCGCTGTGGGATGGTTTTTTAAAGCGCCGGATTCGGCTGATTGCTTGCGGTGGCACGGCGATGACTCTTCTCGGGATAAAGGATTCGACTAAAGATATTGACCTGATCGTGCCTGTGGAGAGCGAGCATGCCTATTTGATAAAAGTTCTATCCGAGCTCGGCTATCGAAACGTGACCGGACGGGGTTGGAGTCGGGACGACGGGTTTGTCTTTGATCTGTTTCCCGGTAAACGCGTGCATACGACGGAATTACTGGAGTCCCCTTTGGAGAAAGGAAACCATGCCTTAGTCAAAGAATACAGCCATGTGTATCTCGGTATTCTTAATGATTACGATATCATTATCAGCAAACTGTTTAGGGGAACTGAGGTAGATCATGAGGATTGTTTAATGCTGGCGAAGCACCAAAGGCGCAGTATCAACTGGAAAGAATTGAAAATGCGGTTCATGGAAACCGCTTCGTACGACATTTCAAAGGATAAAGTGATTAAACATTGGGAGCATTTTGTGCGCCTGGCAAGGAAGGAAGGATTGTGTCATGAAGAAAAGCGCTCTCGCGGCAAAGCTGGCTGATTTCGGATTTCCGCTTCTGGAAGTTACCGAAGAAGCCGATGCCAACACGACGCTCGTGGAGTTGGTCAAATCGCGTGACCTTCGCTTCTGGGAGGGGTTTCCGGCGGTACTGGCTTTTAGCGCGGAAATGCAGATGTTCCGTTATGAAAAAACCGCCGCCCGCTTTTCGGATACTCTTGATAAATTGTATTTTGGTTTTCTGACTGCGATGTCGCTTGCGCTTTATCAGGCTCTTGGGCTTAAATTTTCATGGGCAAAAGGACTGTATGAAACGCTTAACGAAAAAGAGAAACGCCAGTTCGATCATTATTTGAATGCTCTTGAAACGGGAAAGGACTTCCGTCTTCGGGATCGCTCCATGTCAAGCGAGCGTTTGAAAGCGGCGTTTAATCGTTACTTTCGGCAGAGGCAATCAAACTTGCAGGATTTTCTGACCGAACAGGAAGGACTTGGCCTTGAACAGGCATTGTCGCAAGTCTTTTCGCCAAAACAAAAAGAACTTTTTCTAAAAAAGCTCAGGAATGAAAAGATGACCAAGACAGAAAGAGAATATTTTTCGCGTTCGGTAAAAAAGAAGATTACAGCTTTAGCCAACGTCGAACTGCATCAGCTGGCGCAAAAACTGTTGCGAGCATAGGGGCGAAGAAAATTAACGAGTCTCCTCAAGCAAGCCAAAGAAAAGTACGGCCTGTCCTAGAACGTCAGGCGTTTTTTAGGTGTTCCCGCGCGTGGGGTAGATCGATTTTTTTCTTGGTGAGCCCTGTTTAAAGATGGTAAGATACGCCGATAATTAAGTGATGATGAGATACGTCACAAGCACTTTGATGATTGGTTTGTGGTTTTTAGCGGTTGGCATCCATCCCGCCCATGGAGCCCGGTTTCTTGAAGGAGTTGCCGGTGACGGCTCTAAAGTATATATCGGGCCCACTTCTGTGCAATCCACCAATGCCTTTGAACAATTCCAACTTGGCTCCGGTTCCGAATTCGAGAAACTGTGCTATCTCTTAGAGCGCGTTTCACACGCCAAAGAGTGCAGCTTCCATTATCAAGGGGGGCGTTATTCACTTCAGGATGCGCTGTTTGCGGGGAATTGGCTTCTTTTTCAGCGGTACAACCGTGATCAAAAAGCACGGGACTTTATCCGAGAACAAATCTCTTTCTACGACAAACCGTCGAGGCCAGTTCTGATCGAGTTTCCAAACGGAACTCGCTACCGAATCGTTGACGTGCTCTTAAATGAGCTCGACCTTCTTGAGCATCAATCGGTGGTCGAAAGTTAGTTTTCAACTCGTCATCCTTCCATTCCACCATTTCAATGGCACTTAGAGAAGAATTAAAAAAACAAGGGGATTTATTGTTCAGGTGGCGGGGTTATCTTCCGCTCCTCATGATTGTTTTCTTTCTTTTGGTGGTTCGAGATTTTCACTATCCTCGCGGGAGTCATGTGTTGAATCGAGGATGGGAAGTAATTTGTTTTTTCGTCGCTTTATTCGGACTCACCATGAGAGCCATTGCCTCCAGCAGCGCACCGCGCGGGACCTCGGGCCGGAATGTTTCAGAACAGAGGGCCAGATCGTTAAATACCACCGGTATGTATTCGGTCACGCGCAACCCCCTCTACCTCGGGAATTTTTTGATTTGGGCCGGTGTTATTTTGCTGTTCCGTTCCTTTTGGTTTTCCTGCGTCGCCGTTTTGATCTTTTGGATTTACTATGAGCGGATCATATTTACGGAAGAAGAGTATTTGCGCGCGGAATTCGGAGAAACGTTTCTGGAATGGACGGGTCGAACGCCTGTCTTTTTTCCCGATTTTAGAAAATGGAAGTCTCCCGTACTGCCGTTTTCGTGGCGCAATGCACTTCGAAGGGAATACTCAGGTTTTTTTGCGATCATCTCGGGGTTTACGGCGCTTGACCTCATCACCAAAACCGTTGTCGAAAAAAA
>MHFO01000026.1:12854-17186 GCA_001804225.1 Omnitrophica bacterium RIFCSPLOWO2_01_FULL_50_24
TGGATCGGCCTGTTTGCCTTCGGCCTCGCGGCGTACCTCACCCTTCTTTATCTTAAGAAGAATACGAGCGTTTTAGACCTTAAAGGACGCTGACCCTTGGGTGCCTTTTGGCAATTCGCGCCCGCGGGCGCGAATTGAGATTCAACCCCATTTCCTCGCAGGCACCAAAGTTATTTTGAAACGGCTCTTGACATACCCCTAGGGGGTATGTTACACTTCCGATCGTTATGAACCCCAAGTATCCGTGTCACTCAGACGAGTTGGTGAGACTCCGGCGGATTGAAGGACAAATCCGAGGAGCTCAAAAGATGGTTGAACTCGGCCGCTATTGCGTCGATATTCTAAGGACGCTCAATGCCGCACGAGGTGCGATTCGGAAAGTAGAAGACCAAATTTTAAAGCGCCACCTGGATGGTTGTGTGACGCACGCCTTTCAATCCTCTTCGACTCGAGAGCGCGGTAAAAAAATCGGCGAAATCCTGTCGCTGATTTCTGACTTTAGGAGCAGCTGAACATGAAACGATTTAAAGCACCCGCCATTGTGGTTTTGGCGTTTGTACTTGTTGCCGCAGGTTTTTTTGCGGCGGCGTGTCTTTGCCCGCAGGCGTACGCTCAAGTTGTGAACCAAAATTCGATTCACGCCGATTCCGATTGTTGTTGTTCGGGGACTTTGACTCCGATGCCGTCTTCATTTTTGACTTGGGCCGTTTTTGATCAACCGAGTTTGGATTCGAAAAGCTTATCAGAGTTTCTTGCCATTTCCCGCTTTTGGGTGCTCGGAGTTCCTTCCACAGCGAACCTCAGACATTCCAGCGTCGCGCCCCCTCCTTCAGGGGATCTTTTCCTCAAGAACGAAACGCTTCGAATTTGATCTTAAACTATCGATGCCCTCAGCCGACGGCTGGGCATGGAGTTTAGTTTCGGCGTTTTCAGTCGTTTTCTAAAAGGAGGAAAAAGATGTCTTTTGATCTCAAGTTCATTCGGTTTTATGTTCTGGCAAGTTTACTACTGATCGTGCTGCCCGGGAAAGCACTCTGGGCCGATGCGGCAACGCCTGTCTCGGAAGCGTTGTCTGAGTTGCCGCAAGGAACTTCACCCGCCGCTTCAACGGTGAGTTTGGAAGCGCTCATCGAGTCAGTTCGCCAGCACAATCCGGAACTCATTGCGGCCAAAGCCGAGTGGATCGCCAAGAAGAAACGCGTTTGGATTGATTCCGCTCTTCCGGATCCGATGGCGGGCTACGATGTGATGGGGGAGATGACCGAGACGCGCGTCGGTCCGCAGGAAAGCCGATTTATGTTTTCCCAAGATATTCCGTTTCCGCTCAAGCTCTATGAAAAAGGAAAGGCAGCGGGCAAAGAAGCGCAAGCAGCGTATCAAAAGTACCTTGCCACCGAACGAGATCTTGTGAACGATCTCAGAAAATTCTATTACGAACTTTATTACTTAGACGCATCTATTGAAGTCATTGAAGGAATCCGAGATCTTCTCAAAAAATTCGAAGGCGTCGCCAGCACGCGCTACGCCAACCTGGCCGGAAGTCAGCGCGATGTGGCCAAAGCGCAGGCAGAGGTCTCCATGAGTTTGGAAAAACTTTTTGAGTTGAGGCAGCGCCGCGAAACGGCGGCTGCGATGATCAATGCGATTCTAGACCGAGACCCGATGACCGAAGTCGGAAAAGCGAAGCTTCCCCCAATGCCCGTACTGAATCGGAGTCTTATCGAACTTGTCAATGTGGCCGTCGAGAACCGGCAGGAAATTAAGGAAATGGAAGCCGTCGTTTCGGGCAGCAAGCACAAGAAACGGATCGCTCAATTGGCGTATCTTCCCGACATCAACGTTGGCTTTGAATATACCGCGGTGGGTTCCGGTATGACGACGTCGGATGAAGACGGCAAAGACAGCTGGATGTTTCCGCTGCGGATTAATATCCCGCTGTGGCAAAACCGAATTATTCCGGAAATCCAAGAAGCCCAGAAGCAAGTCGAAGCAAATCAGGCGCGTTTGCGTGCCGCTCAGAACACGACGTTTTATGAAGTTAAAGACGCTTATTACCGGTTCGACTCTGCTTCGAAAATTGAAGAGCTTTACGAAACAGCCGTGATCCCCCAAGCCGAGATTGCGTTGTCATCGGATCAGGCAGGTTATGAAGGTTCCAAGACGGATTTTCTGAACCTTTTGGATAGTGAGCGCGTGCTTCTCAACGCACGGCTTGCCCAGATTAGGTTTTATACGGAGGCGCTTAAAAGCCATGCGGACCTTGTCCGTTCGACGGGATTGGATCTCGGAGAGTTTGAGATGAGTGAATCGGAGGAAAAAGATCATGATGCCTAAACGTTTAGTGGCCGTCCTTTTTGTGTTTGTTGCCGTCGCCGGCACGCTTATCGTGCTCAGGACCGGAATCATTTCCAAATTTAAAACCGGTACGCATGAAACCAAGAGCGCACTCTATTACTGTCCTATGCATCCGACGTATACTTCGGATAAACCCGGCGATTGTCCCATCTGCAACATGAAGCTTGTCAAACGGGAAGATCACGAACAGGAACCTGTGGATGCAGGCCACGTCCACGAATCGATTCCGGTACAAGTCGGAGAGCAGGAGCAGCCATCCGCTCGGGAATTTACGGTCGAGGAACTGGTTCAAATGAAACCCGGCGAAATCTGTTTGATCCACAAATGCAAGACGGGAACGTGCTTGATTGCGATGACTCCCGAATGGGCTCGTTTGGGAAAGTGCCCTCACTGCGGTGAGGATTTGGGAGTGATCGTCAAAGAAGCGCTCCCCGAAGGGTACGGAAACGTTCGTTTGAGTTCCGAGAAAACCAGTGCGATCGGAATCAAAACCGGCGAAGTGAAGAAAATACAAATGACGAAAACCATCCGCACCGTAGGCCGCATTGCCTATGACCCCGACTTGTATCAAGCCGAGGAAGAGTTGATTCAAGCAGCGCGCGCTTTTGAGAAAGCGGAACTTGGCTCGATTCCGGAAGTCAAGGAACAAGCCGGAAGACTTGTCGAATCTGCAACGATTAGACTCCGGCTCTTGGGGTTAAGCGACTCACTGATTGACGAGGTCAAACAGGCAGGGAAGCCGGATCGATCGCTTTTGTATTCGGAGGCCGGCGGCACCGTCTGGCTCTATGCGCCTATTTATGAGTACGAAATTCCGTTGGTCAAAGTCGGCGATACGATCGATGTGGAAGTGCCGGCTTTCCCTGAAAAAAAGTTTCAAGGCGCAATCCGTTCCATCGATCCCGTGGTTGATCCTGTCACGCGTTCCATCCGCGCGCGGGCGGTTCTTCAAAATCCGGAAGGTTTTTTGAAACCGGAGATGTATGTGAACGCAATTCTTGAACGCCGTTTGGGAGAGGTGCTGGCGGTACCCGAGGAAGCGGTGTTCGCAACGGGGGAACAAAACATCGTTTTTGTCGCCAAGCCCGACGGCGTGTTCGAACCCCGCCAAGTCACCGTCGGAGTAAAATCCGGTGAGGATTATGAAGTCAAAAGCGGTCTGAGCGAAGGCGAAACAGTCGTCACGAGCGGTAATTTTCTGATTGATTCGGAAAGCCGCCTCAAAGCAGCCCTCCAATCGGTTGGAGAAGGACACAAGCATGGCTAACATTCAAAAATCAATAGAAGCCATGATAGTCCTTGCCCACTCTTCTGAAAATAAAATGAAAGGCAAGGGCAAGCATGGCGCATGAAGAGGAGATAGGCCAGTCCCGTGCATTAAGAAAGGGCGGTTTTGTCGAGAAAGTCATCGAGTTTTCCGCCCACAATAAGTTCCTCATTTTCATCTTCACGGCCGCTGCGATCGCGGCTGCGGTCTGGTCCATTAAAAATATCCCGCTGGATGCCATTCCTGATCTCTCGGATACGCAGGTCATTATCTATTCCCGCTGGGACAGAAGCCCCGACATTATGGAAGATCAAGTGACGTACCCCATTGTCACTGCCATGCTCGGCGCTCCGAAGGTGAAGGCGATTCGGGGTTTTTCGGATTTCGGATTTTCGTATGTTTACGTCATTTTCAAAGATGGGACGGATCTGTACTGGGCGAGAAGCCGGACGCTTGAATATTTGAGTAAAATCACCCCCCGATTGCCCGAGGGCGTTAAGACAGAGCTTGGTCCTGATGCTACGGGTGTGGGCTGGGTCTTCCAATATGCTTTAGTCGATAAGACCGGAACACATAATCTTCAGGAGATACGGACGTTTCAAGATTGGTATCTCCGTTATCATCTTCAAAGTGTTCCCGGTGTGGCTGAAGTTGCTCCGCTTGGGGGCTTCGTGAAGCAATATCAAATCACGATCGATCCCAACCGTCTG
>MHFO01000027.1 GCA_001804225.1 Omnitrophica bacterium RIFCSPLOWO2_01_FULL_50_24
CAAACGTTCCAATCCTTGCGGATCCGAAAAATCTCCTTCCTTCTCAAGAACGTTTAACAATGCTTCCAAATGAGCGCGCGTTTCTTGATTCGATAAATACTTCGATACCGCTTGAGGTTCGAGTTCAATATCCTCCTCAAAAAAATAAGATGCTTGGCTGCGCAGATCACCGAGTGTTTGAATGCGATCACGAAAAAGAAGGGCTAGTTCCCGAACGCGATCCGTTCGATTCACCATCGCTTCCCCTAAAAACTCTTCGACCGCTTTGACATACCGATCCGGAGGAAGTTTTCGAAGATGCTCGCTGTTTAACCATTTGAGTTTGTCCGGATCGAAACAGGCGTTGGTTTTGTTGATATCTTCCAACCGAAATTCTGATTCCAGTTCCTCGCGCGTTAAGAATTCCCGATGGCTCGGCGGGGACCAGCCCAATAACGCCAAATCATTCAGCAACGCCGACGCTAAATAACCTTCCTCGCGATAACGTGCAAGCGAAATATGGCCGTGGCGTTTTGAAAGGGGCGTCCTGTCGGTGCCGAATACAAGCGGTACATGCGCAAACTCAGGAGGTGTCCATCCGAGCGCTTCATAGAGAAGGAGGTGACGGGGCGTGTTCGAAATGTGATCATCTCCGCGGATCACGTGCGAGATGCGCATGTGGTGATCATCAACGACTGATGCGAGATGATAGGTGGGATAACCGTCCGACTTTTGAATTACGAAATCGCCGAGGCCTTGACCGTCAAAGTGAATTGGTCCATGAACTAAATCGTTAAAGCGGATCGGCCGGTCGGGGCATTTCATCTTGATCGCTTTCCGCCCCTCTTCTTCACTCACATACGCCAATCCTTTTCGGATCAGCGTCTGCGCTGCGTCTCTATAGGATTCTAACCGCTCGCTTTGGCGAACCACCGGTTCGTCCCACCGAAGTCCGAGCCACTCTAAAGACTCTAAGATTTCTTTCTCATACTCAGGCCTGGAACGTTCCCGATCCGTGTCTTCGATCCGTATCAAAAAAACACCCTTCGTACTCCGGCTAAAAAGATAATTGTAAAGCGCTGTCCGGACTCCCCCGATGTGGAGAGAGCCCGTGGGAGATGGGGCAAAACGAACTCGAACCTGGCTTACGCTTGGCATCACTCTACCGGTAGGATACGATCCCGGCACCCATTAACTGCTCTCAACGATGAGATGGATGTTAGGGAAGTTTGAATTTAGCTTTAAGTGTTTCAAAATAATTTCGTTTCGAACTTTTCACCAATCGGAATCGGTTGCGAGCTCGAGTGACACGAACGATCGAATCACTATCGATTTCCATATCGATTTGGCCGTCGGCCGTACACAAAGCTCTGCTCACAGGTTCGCCCGATGCAATCCGGATTTGAATCACTTCGTTCCCTGCCACCACCAAAGGACGGAGAGCCGAAGTATGGGCACAAATCGGAGTAATAACCATGCAATCAACAGACGGATGCATAATCGGTCCGCCGGCCGACAACGAGTACGCAGTCGAACCCGTAGGCGTGGCAATCACAACTCCGTCGCCCGAGAACCGTGTCGCGCATGCTCCGCCTATGTCCACCTGAATACCCATATACCGTGTCAAACCTTCGCGGTGAATCACCACGTCGTTTAAGGCCTGAAAACGTCTCGCTTTCTTTTCACTGCCGGCAGTACCTGCCGCGGACGAAACCTGTGCATCCAAAAGCATCCGCTCTTCAATGTCATAGTGCCCGTTAAAGATGAGTTCCAATTCACTTTGGAGTTCTTCCCGGCGCACTTCCGTCAAAAAACCGAGTCCTCCCAAATTGATTCCCAACACGGGAACCGCGCGATCCACCATCTTGCCCGCCAAATGCAAAATGGTTCCGTCTCCGCCCAAACAAATAAACAACTCCGCTTCGGACAATGCTTGTTCCAAAGGCGTGACCAATACGTCAAAAACGGTAACGTGTCGTTTCGTCAACCAAGCCACGATCTGGCGGCGCACTTCGTCGGCGTGGAGTTTTCGGACATTGGTCAAAATACCGACGCGCTGAATGGCAGGCTGATTCATCGTTTAGGATAAGGTTTCGCGCTGAAAAGACGGTTCCGATTTTAACGAAGACCGAACGGTCAGGGCGATTTTTTCTGGCGAGAGACCGAATTGATCGAGTAATTTATCTCGAGAGCCGTGTTCCACAAATTCATTCGGAAGCGCAATCCGCTTCAGGCGAACGTCCTCGACTCCCCTGCGTTCCAAACATTCAAGCACCTTCGAACCAAACCCGCCTGTCAGCACATGCTCCTCCACGGTAAACGCAGCGCGTGTTTTCCGAATCATGTCCACGATGAGCGTTTCGTCAAGGGGCTGGGCAAACCGAACGTTGCAAACGGCCGCATGGATTCCATCCAAAGCCAGACGATCCGCCGCTTGGAGTGAAACACCTACCATACTTCCGAGCGCAAAAATGACGGCATCCGTCCCTTCTCTTAAAACTTCACCTTCTCCGATTTCAAACAGTTTGATAGGCCCCTTCACACTTGAATCGATAAAACCTCTCGGGTATCGAATCGCAAACAAATAGGGGTAATTAATTCCGAGCTTCAACATATGAAATAATTCTGCGTCGTCCTTTGGCGCTGCAATCACCGTATGGGGAATGTGACCCAAATAGCTGATATCGAATACACCGTGATGAGTAGCGCCATCGGCGCCCACCAAACCCGCGCGGTCAAGGCAAAGCGTGACATGAAGACGTTGAAGCGCCACATCATGAATCAGTTGATCTTGGGAGCGCTGGAGAAAAGTGGAATAAATGGCACAGACCGGTTTCATCCCTCCTTTGGCAAGCGCTCCGGCAAACGTCACCGCATGCTGTTCGGCAATGCCCACGTCAAAAAAACGGTCCGGGAACTCTTTTGCAAATTGCGTGAGTCCGGTCCCCGACGGCATGGCGGCCGTAATGGCAACCACCCGTTCGTCTTCGCGCGCCAATTCACAAATCGCTTTTGAAAATGCCTGCGTAAAAGTCACTTCGCCGGTCGTCTTAACTTCTTGCGGACTTATGGTCTTCTCTCCGGTCGCAATATTAAATGGGGTCACTCCGTGCAATCTCTCCACGTCCTTTTCCGCGAATTCGTACCCCTTCCCTTTTTGAGTCACGACGTGAAGAATGCAAGCTTCATGAAGGTTGCCGACCTTCCGAATCATTTGGCAAAGACCGACCACATCGTGTCCGTCCACGGGACCAAAATAACGGAAGCCCAATTCTTCAAAAATAATTCCGGGGACCAAAAGATGCTTTAAGCCCTCCATGAGATAAACGGCCAAGCGGCGTATTCTCCGAAAATGCGCGAGTTTCTTCTCGACCTCATCGCGTACCCGATTGTACAAAGGATTCGTAATGACTTTGTTTAAATACTTGCTGATGGCTCCGACGTTACGGGAAATCGACATCTCGTTGTCATTCAAAATAATGAGCATGCGTTTCCCAAGATGCCCTGCGTTGTTGAGCGCCTCATAAGCAAGACCGCCCGTCAAACCGCCGTCGCCGACGACCACGACAACGCGCTCATCCGTTTTTTTAAGGTCTCTCGCTACGGCAAGTCCCAATCCCTGCGAAATGGCCGTGCAGGCGTGTCCTACAATAAATTGATCGTAAACACTCTCAAACGGAGATGGAAAACCGCTGATACCGTCTGCTTGCCGAACGCTTCGCATCTGATCGCGACGGCCTGTGATCATTTTATGGATATAGGCCTGATGACCGACATCCCAGCAAATTTTGTCTTTGGGCGTATCGAGCACATAATGGAGCGCTACATTGAGTTCAACCGCGCCCAAACTCGCTCCCAGATGACCGCCGATTTTTGAAATCGTTTCGATCAAGTACGTGCGGTACTCGTGACACACCAAAGGAAGCTCCTTGAGCGGCACTTTCTTCAAATCATCCGGTGAATCAATGTGGGGAATATATGAATAGCTCATCGGTAACGCACTCGTAAGAACCGGCCTACGATGATCCTTCCTGTTGACCTCGATTTAAGATCAGACGCACTAGCTGCAACAGCGGTTCATTCTGCTTAAAACGACTTATCTGCTCTTCCGCTTTTTGAATCACTTCAGCCACTTTACCCCTGGCTTCGTGGACGCTCATGAAGCGAACATAACCGTCGCCGTCCAGTATATCATCAACGATTTGAAAGGCGAATCCTAAGTACTCTCCGAATTTCCGGATTCGATTTTCCTCTTCTAAAGAAGCGGATGCCGTCACGGCGCCCGCCACACAACTTGCTTTGATCAGCTGGCCGGTCTTATGAATATGAATTGCATCCAAAGTCGGCAGATCCATCTCTTCGCTTGTTTGAGCAAGTTCCATGGCTTGGCCGCCGACCATCCCAAGAGTGCCTGCGGCCTGTGACAATTCAGCCACGATCCGCAAAGCTTTGTGCTCATCACGTAATCTCGAGAGAATCTGAAATGCAAGCGCAAGCAAGCCGTCGCCCGCAAGCAATGCAATGGCCTCGCCGTATTTTTTGTGACACGTGGGCTTTCCCCGCCTGAAATCGTCGTTATCGAGAAACGGCAAATCATCGTGGATCAACGAATAACAATGAATCAACTCTACCGAACATGCGGGAATGATGGCTGCCGCGCGGTCGCCCTGGAACATGTCACAAACCGCAAGCGTTAAGAGGGGACGAATCCGTTTCCCTCCGTTTAGAACCGCATACCGCATCGCTTCATGAAGAGCTGCGGGATGTTGGCTTTCGAGAGGTAAAAACTCTCCGAGCGCCGCTT
Organism: Omnitrophica bacterium RIFCSPLOWO2_01_FULL_50_24; assembly: GCA_001804225.1. Classification (GTDB taxonomy): domain Bacteria; phylum Omnitrophota; class Omnitrophia; order Omnitrophales; family Danuiimicrobiaceae; genus 2-01-FULL-50-24. The sequence continues at coordinate 4,784 of MHFO01000027.1, forward strand.
CCACTCTGGCAGTCTGTTCTCTCAAATAGGGACTTAACGAACTACGGATACTCGGTTCTTTGGACATCGCAAGCACTTGATTTCACGTTAAAGCGGCAAATCCTCACTTGCTGCTTTTGGAGGTGCTGACTGTTTTTTTACCATTTTCTGAGGAGGGCGTTTTTGAGTTGAAGCCGGAACATCCTCCTTCGATTCGCTCGGATGATTCAACGCATGCGAAAGTGTTTCAATCTTCGTCTCCACGTGTTCCAATTTCTTCGCGCACAAACGTGACAACCGAACTCCCTCTTCATATTTCTCCAACGCTTCCTCTAAAGGAAGATTGCCGCTTTCCAGCGCTTCAACGATTTTCTCAAGCCGTTCCAATGCCCGCTCAAACTTTAATTCTGGTTCCATGATTATTCTCCTACGCGAAAAACCTCTGACCAAATAGTTCCCGATGCCCATTTCGTACGGATACGATCCTTGACGGAAACGTTCTTGATGTCTTTCAACAATTCTCCTCGCTCGTTAAACGTCACGCTGTAGCCGCGATCCAAAATGGAAAGGGGGCTCAAGGTACGCAATCGGCCGATGGCATTCTGAAATTCATGACGCTTTCGTTCCAAAAAACCCTTCAAACCTTGATGCAGTTGCCGAAGCAGCTCGTCCGCGCGCTGCGACAATTGCTGAAGGTACACTTTGGGTTGGCGAAACGCATAACTATCTTTAAGACGGCGGAATTCGTCTCGACTCCCCTCTAAAATGGAGCGCATCTGGTTTTGCATCCGCTCCCGAATCTGGCGCAACTGCTTTTCAAGCTGATCCCAATGTGCCACGATGTGTTCGGCTGCTGCCGTGGGCGTATGAGCACGAAAATCGGCAACAAAATCAGAAATGGTCCAGTCCACTTCATGGCCTACTGCAGAAATGACGGGCACTCGAGACTCGTAAATAGCGCGCGCTACCATCTCCTCATTAAAAGACCAGAGGTCTTCAAGACTTCCCCCTCCGCGGCCTACAATCAATACGTCAAACTGGCCCAACTCATTCAAGTGACGAATACCGTTTTTGATTTCGTCGCCAGCACCCTCGCCCTGCACCCGCACAGGACACAGAACTATTTCAAGGCCGTATGTTCTTTTCCTGAAAATTTTAAGCATATCCTGGATGGCCGCTCCCGTCGGAGAAGTCACGATCCCGATCCTGCGCGGATAGAGGGGGATCTGTCTTTTTCGGCCTACGTCAAAGAGGCCCTCACGCTCAAGGCGCTCCTTGAGCTGCTCGTAGGCAAGCTGAAGAGCGCCCAATCCCTTTGGTTCCACCCTTTGAACATACAATTGATATTGGCCGCGTTTATCGTAAACGGACACATGACCGATGCAGATGACTTGCAAACCGTCTTTGAGATCAAACTTCAAAAACTGGTTTTGAGTCGCAAAAAAAACCGCATTCATCTGCGCCTGCTCATCTTTCAACGTAAAATAAATGTGACCGGAACTGTGACGCTTAAAATTAGAAACTTCCCCTTCGATCCAAACCACGCGGTACTTGGCCTCAAGCACAATTCTGATCTCGCGTGTGAGTTCCGAAACTTTGTAGATTTTTTGAACCGCAAGCGGCGGTCTAGACGTTGTGAGCGCCATCAAGTCTCTCGTGAATTCGTTTAATCGAGTGGGCGCGGCCCGACTCGGCGTTGATTTCAATCAATGCGCCGGAAATTCTCGCATCGTCAGACGCAACTTCCATCCGGCCGGGCATTTGCGTTCGAAAACGATGCAGCACTTGATCGATATCCCGGCCGATGACGGACCGATACGGTCCGCACATCCCGAGTTCGGTCATGTACGCGGTACCTCGCGGCAAAATAGATTCGTCGGCGGTCTGAATATGCGTGTGAGTTCCATAGACAGCGCTCACTCGTCCGTCGAGATGCCAGCCCATCGCTACTTTTTCCGAAGTGGCTTCGGCGTGAAAATCGACCAAAACGATTTTCGCTTCGGACTGGATCTGTTTCAACACGGCATCCACCGTTTGAAAGGGGCAATCCAATGCGGGCATAAATACGCGGCCCATTAAATTGATGACGGCGACCTTGACGCCTTTTTTGGTTGTGACGATCACATGGCCGCGCCCGGGAGTTCCGGCGGGATAATTGACCGGTCTTAAGATGTTTGGGTTGGAATGAAGAGCTTCGGTGGCTTCCTGCTTTTTAAAAATATGATCCCCGGTGGTAATGACATCCACGCCGCATGAAAATAATTCCCGAGCAGTCTCGGTCGTTAAACTTGAACCGTGAGCAAGATTTTCCCCGTTCACAACCACAAGGTCAACATCATGCACACGTCGGAGCTCTGGGATGAAGGCCTTGCAGGCCTCACGCCCGGGGCGGCCTACCGTATCACCAAAAACGAGTACGTGCACCACATGTGCCATTTTTTTACCGATTCGTTATGACTAAATCCAAAGTGATATCCCGGTTCTCAACGGGGACGGCGTCAACAAGCTGAAAATCAAACCCAATACCGTAACGCTTGACATGATTGGGAAGCCGGCTTAAAAAACGATCGTAATATCCTTCGCCGCGGCCCAACCGATGTCCTTGGCTGTCAAAGGCAAGACCCGGAGTTACCACAAGATCCAAACGTTTCGTGTCGAAGGACTTGATTAGATCTGGTTTTGGCTCGCGAATTCCAAAAGACCCGGGCCTTAAATCCCGAACGGGGTCATAAATCTGGACCGCTTCCATCTCGTGTTTCCGGCGATTGACAAACGGAACGGCAACCTGTTTTCCATTTTGAAGTGCCACTAACATCAGCGAAAGAGTTTCAACTTCAACGGAAGTCGCTACATAAAACATGACGGCTTTAGCCCTTCCAAAACAAGAATCGATGGCAAGTTGCATCGCAATCGCTTTGCTTTTTCGATTTCTCGCATCCGGGGGCTGCGTTTTGAGCCGCTCCAGCATTGCTTTCCTTAACGCTGCTTTTTGTTCCGAAATCTCCGTCGCCATTTTAAAAAGGGTGTGCCAAATGTGCCCCTAACTGGACTCGAACCAGTCTCCCCGGCTTAGGAGTCCGGTGCTCTATCCGCCTGAGCTATAGGGGCGAAATCATAAGAACCTAATAGGTCACCAATGAATGAACGTCGTACTTTTTAAAACGCTCGCGGCCGTTGAGAAAAGCGAGCTCAACCAGAAACGCGAGTCCCACCACGCGCCCTCCCAACCGCTCAACAAGCTGTACCACAGCTTCGGCCGTCCCTCCGGTTGCAAGAAGGTCGTCAACAATTACAACGCGCATCCCTTTTTCAATCGCATCTTGATGAATCTCTAAAGTATCCTGCCCGTACTCCAGATCGTAGGTGACCGATTCCGTTCGTGCCGGAAGTTTTCCCTTTTTCCTCACCGGAACAAAGCCGACACCAAGTTGATACGCAAGGATTGGGCTCAAAATAAAACCTCTGGATTCAATTCCAACTACTTGATCGATCTTTTTATCTCTAAAAACGTCGGCGAGCAAATCGGTGGCCATCCGAAGGGCTTGGGGATCTTTAAGAAGCGGGGTAATGTCCTTAAACAAAATACCTTTTTTAGGAAAATCGGGAACATCCCGAATCAATTCTTTTAACTGAGCTACTCCCGCAGCACGATCAGCGCACATAGTCTTCTTTTTTCTCCTCTTTTAATTTCAACATATCCCTGATTTTCTTAATGGCGCCGAATTCAATTTGTCGAATGCGTTCTCTGGTAACGTCAAAATGTTTCGCTGTTTCTTCAAGCGTTTTGGGTTCGCCGCCCTTCAATCCAAATCTTAAAATCAAAACTTGCCGCTCGCGTTCGTCGACGTAATTGAGCAATTGGTCGATGCGTTCCCCTTCAAAAAGATCCTCAACACGTTCCATGGGCGAAGCAGCGGATTCATCTGCGATCACATCGAGCATCTCTGCGGTACCCTCTAAACTCACCGGTGCGTTCAACGAACCTGGCTGAGAACCGATTCGCTCGATTTCCTTCACCTTTTCGATCGATAGTTTCATGGCGTCGGCTATTTCCTTGGTAGAAGGAAAACGGCTCAATTTTTGAACGAGCGCATCACGAATTTTCCGCCATTTGGAGATGGTATCGTACATGTAGACAGGAACGCGGATCGTCTTGCCCTGGTTGGACAACGCGCGCATGATCGCCTGCTTAATCCACCAAGAAGCATACGTCGAAAACCGGTACCCCTTCCGATAATTAAACTTATCTACGGCACGCATCAGACCGATGTTCCCTTCCTCGACCATATCCGAGAACGGAAGGCCCAAATTGGCGTACCGTTTGACGATACTGATCACCAGTCTTAGATTGGATCGAATCATCTGCTCGCGTGCTCGAACCCCTTCTTCGCCGCCGGTCATCACACTCTTTGAAAGACTTATTTCTTCTTCCGGCGTTAGAAGGGGGATTTTCTCAATTTGCTGCAAATAAATTTTCATCGGTGTCTTATCAAGGGTTTGATCGACATCGAGAATTTTTTCCCTTTTGGGTACCGCAGACCTTGCCCGATCTTTTCCGCGAGGGGAAGGAGGAGCGATCGCCTTGTTTTGCTTAACCGTCTTTCGTTTGGGCGCGCGCTTCAGCTTTTTCTTGCGAGCTCGCGCACGTTTTCTGGCAGGACGTGTTCGGGTGCGTTTCTTTGTTCTTGCCATTCGTGGCAATCTATTTTTTTGATTTGATAGCTGCTTGCGCAGCAGCAAGACGGGCAACCGGAACCCGAAACGGAGAACAACTCACGTAATTCATGCCGACTTCGTGACAAAACTCAACGGATGCAGGATCGCCTCCGTGTTCACCGCAAATACCGATCTTGAGCTCTTTACGAACCTTCCGGCCTCGTGCCATCGCCCACTCAATCAGCGAACCGACTCCTTCACGATCCAAACTTTGAAACGGATCCGATTCGAGAATGCCCTGCTTTAAGTAGGTTCCGATAAAAGAACCGGCATCATCACGGGAGTATCCAAAGATCATTTGTGTGAGATCGTTCGTTCCAAATGAGAAGAATTGAGCTTCTTGGGCAATTTGGTCCGCAATAATGGCCGCGCGGGGGATCTCAATCATAGTCCCAATTAAATACGGTACCGTGATTCCTTGTTCTTTAAAAACTTCATCGATCACTCGTTTCATACCGGCTTTTAATATTTTGAATTCGCCCGCAGTGCCGATCAACGGTATCATGATTTCGGGCTGAACCTTAATTCCCTTTTTCTTCACATGACATGCCGCTTCGACAATCGCGCGCGTTTGCATGTCATAAATTTCCGGATAGCTAATCCCCAAGCGGCAACCCCGATGGCCCAACATCGGATTGAATTCGTGGAGACTCGCCACTTTGTCCCTAATTCGTTCAAAAGAAACACCCATCGCCTCTGCCATTTCGTTCTGACTTTCCTGATTTTGCGGAAGGAACTCATGAAGAGGCGGATCCAAAAGGCGAATGGTGACAGGATAACCGGCCATCGCCTGAAAAATTCCTTCAAAATCTTCTCGCTGCATCGGAAGCAATTTGGCCAGCGCATGCTCCCGTTCTTCCTTCGTTTCAGACAAAATGGTTTCGCGAACGGCGATAATGCGGTCACCTTCAAAAAACATGTGCTCTGTTCTGCACAGACCGATGCCTTCCGCCCCGAATTTAATTGCTGTTTTCGCATCGTTCGGCGTGTCGGCATTGGTCCGCACTGAGAGCTTCCTGAACTGATCCGCCCACTTCATCAGCGTTGCAAACGTACCGCTCAATGCGGGCGGCACGGTGCTGACTTTTCCTAAATAAACCTCGCCGACGTTCCCATCCATTGAAATGAAGTCACCTTCTTTTACTTTAACGCTTCCGGCGCGAAACATTTTTTGGTCGTAGTCGATGGCGAGATCTCCGCAACCGGCCACACAACATTTGCCCATTCCTCTGGCCACAACCGCCGCGTGCGACGTCATGCCTCCGCGGCTCGTTAAAATCCCTTCCGCCGCGTGCATACCGCCGATGTCTTCCGGAGACGTTTCGATTCGCACTAAAATCACCTGCTCGCCCTTTTTTGCCCACGCCTCAGCGTCATCCGCATTAAACACCACCTTCCCGCAGGCCGCGCCGGGAGATGCCGGTAAGCCCTTCGCAATGGGTTCCTTTTTTTCTTTCGGATCAAACGTATGATGTAGCAATTGATTTAAATCCGACGGAGGGACACGCAAGACAGCCTGCTGTTTGGTAATCAATCCTTCATCCACCATGTCTACGGCAATTTTGACAGCCGCTTGGGCAGCCCGCTTTCCGTTCCGAGTCTGTAAAAGAAACAGTTTCCCTTCTTGAATCGTAAACTCGATATCCTGCATGTCTTTATAATGGCGCTCGAGCCGTGTTCGAATCTTCGAAAGCTGCTTGTAAATATCGGGCCATTTTTTCTTAAGTCCGTCGAGCGGTTCGGGCGTACGAATGCCTGCAACAACGTCTTCTCCCTGTGCATTGACCAAAAACTCGCCGTAAAATTGGTTCATACCTGTCGACGGATTCCGCGTGAAACATACTCCGGTACCCGAATCATTTCCCATATTTCCAAAAACCATACTTTGCACATTGACCGCCGTGCCCAACAAACCGCGAATCGAATTCAATTCCCTGTATTTAATGGCGCGGGGATTATTCCACGAATCGAACACGGCATTAATCGCCTTGTGCAATTGTTCGATCGGATCCTGCGGAAATTCTTCTCCCGTTTTCTCCAGATAAATCTTTTTGAATTGCCGAACAATATCTTTGAAGTCGTTGGCGGAAAAATCACAGTCCTGTTCGACATGAAGCAGTTTTTTCTTTTTCTCTAGGACGTGCTCAAATTCATCGTGATCGATTCCCATCACCACGTTGCCGAACATTTGGATGAATCTGCGGTAGGCATCCCACGTAAACCGTTCGTTTTCGGTCTTGACGATCAACCCTTGCACTACATCTGAATTGAGACCAAGATTAAGCACAGTATCCATCATGCCGGGCATCGAAACTGCGGCGCCGCTCCGCACTGAAACAAGTAAGGGATTCTCACGGTCACCGAATTTGGCGCCCATTTGCGCTTCAAGTTTCCTTAAATTTTCGTTTACCTCTTTTTCAAGACCTGCGGGCCATCGCTTCCCTTCCTCATAAAAAAAAGCACACGCCTCTGTCGAAATGGTAAAGCCGGAGGGGACGGGGATTCCCAGACGGGTCATTTCAGCCAAATTGGCCCCTTTTCCGCCGAGAAGCTGTTTCATTTGAGCACTGCCTTCAGCGGTTCCATTGCCAAAAAAATAAACGAACTTGTTACGACTATTTTTCGTGTTTTTCATGTGAGATTTTCTCTGTGCGTTCATAAGCGTTGGCATTCTTAACCCCTTTCACTAAATAGATTTAGAATCATTTCAATCAGATACAAAACGGCATATTTTATCTTATTTGCCCGTAGAAATCTAGAAATTTTAACAGAGGAGAAAAACCATCCGAGAACCCAATTGTCGGCCGCGGCCGACAATTGAGAACTAATCTCAATTAGACGGGAAGCCGGGTGACTCGAGACAAATCAGCGACGCGGTTCGTATAAAGTCGATTGACTTTGTTGATCAGCGCTCTGCGGTTATCTCGAATTTTGACGTCTTCGTGATTCACCAGCACTTCCTCAAAAAAGTCATGAATCAACTGGAAGAAAGCGTCCCCGTAGCAGAAAGTCGCTTTTCGATATTCTTTCCGATCAATTAATTCGTGAATCTTGGGCCCCTCCC
>MHFO01000028.1:0-10997 GCA_001804225.1 Omnitrophica bacterium RIFCSPLOWO2_01_FULL_50_24
GGATACGTTGGAAGTGGAACCCCGAGCACAGCTCTTGATGAAGCTGATGCAGGAAAACGAGGACGCTGTGAGTTCCGTAATTGATGTGACGCTTCCCAAACGATCCGTGACGGAATCCGGAATCATGAAGGACGTGAGAGATCCCATTTCGAATTTCTGGGGAACACCGTTCAGCGGTCTCTTAAACGTGGATGAGAAGGGCTTTTTGCCGCAGAGCGTTGATCTCAACCGAATCGGCGTCCACGAGTTTTTTGCCCGATTCGTGATGCGGCTTATGGAACCGGGGCGGCTCCTCGCCGGAAAAACGGATGAAGAGGTGTCCCGATTTGAAACCCAAGTTCTTAAAAACATGATTGCGTTAAAGCCCGCTTTCGAAAAAGCACGCAAAGATCGGTATTTCGGCGCAGCGATTTCGATCAACCATGAGAACGATTTCATGGATCTCCTCATGTGGGCCGCATTTGTTGCCGGAACCGAGCTTAAAGGTAAAACCTTAGGAAATAGCGGCTATTGGGATACGCTCGACGTGCCGATTGGAAATGCTTTCAAGGATGTGACGCTCCAACAAGCGGTGAATATGTTGACGGCTCATGGTAACACGTTGAGTTTAGAGTGGATCATTTCAGTGTTCGACAAAGAAGTGGAAGAGATTGCTTCGACACCGTCATTGCGAGGACGGCCAACGGATGGACCGGACGAAGCAATCTCAAAACGCCGAGTGACTGATCAAGCCGAATGGCAGTACGCGCTTTCGCGTTCGAGAGATTTTTTCTCCGGTGAGTTTGTTACGTCCGCCATGCTCCGCAACTTCCGTTTTGCGCTCACGAAGACCTTGAACGATTTTTACGCTGCGCCCGACAAGAAAGAACTTCCCGCCGAGGAGGCCTATAGGCCGAGAGCTCAAGACGCGGAGCATTTGGCGATTTACGGAAGTTTTGCCTCGCAAGCCATTGGGATGAATCTTAAACCGGATCAGTTTGCGGACGGAGTTGGGCGTTTGTGGAACCGGATTCAAGATTCGTCCGATTATCAAAAGGCGCGCGATCAGTTTTATCGCACGCTTGACGATCCGATGCTGCTTGCGATGGAAGACGCATATCCCGTCCGCCGTTTGAAGGAAAGGATCAAAGCAGTTGAGCAGCAAATAACAGAATCGGCCGATTCAACACAAAGAGCAAACCTTACGCGTGAACGAAACACGATGGTTGAGGTAGTCAAAGAACGGCTTCAAAAAATGCGTGCCGGAATTTTAAAAGCCCGCGTGATCAGTCACGCCAGTTTTGACTACCAGGGTTTGCTTGCGGAACCCGGCCAGTTTGCCACCGATCAGCAGATTGATGCTGTGTTGCAAAAAATCGTCGAGCGGTTAAAGCAATGGGAACTGTACCGCTACGTGGTCGACGAATACTATTTCAGCATGACCGGCAAAGGGTTTGACGATAATGATTCCCAACACCTCGGCCGTCTGAACTACTGGGTGAAGTTTGCGCTTAGAAATGAGTTTACCCCTCAGCAGATGCAGGAGTTATTTGACGAAGTGCGTTTGCTCAAAACAGAGCCCATCGTCAAACTGTTGGTGGGAAAACGGACAGGTAAGGAAATTGATCTCATGGATCCGATTGACAGCGGAATGGTCTTTAGCGCCGCTCTCTATAAGAAGGCGTATTACAGCGATCCAAACGGGAATCAAAAAACTTTGAAGGAACAGGCGCTCGAACACTTGCGCAAAGAACTTTTCGTGCGGACGAACATTCGGACTTTTGAGGAATTGAAGAATAGTAACTATTTGAGAGAGGTGTACGGAGCGGTTTGGAACTTGGACCAAGCTCAAGTTGAGGAAGTCATCAAGTCTGGAACCTTTAAGCCCGTTTCGGCCCGCAGTCAGATTGAAATCTATCATTCCACGCTTGAAGGAAAGAAAGTTGAGCTTGATCCAAAGAGCCGGCTCGGCGGCGGTATGTACGGAGCTGAGGTGAAGCGGTGGGAAGACTCGGGGTCGGATGAAACCGCGTTTGAGCGCGAACTTACACGACGGATCCGCGTGGCGGAATACTGGAATCAGCGGGTGATCCGCGTGGGAAATGAATCCATTCGTTTGGTCCGGTCGTATGACGGCGTGTTAGAAGTCGTTCGGGTCGGCCGCGAGAAAAAAATCATTCAGCTTGGTGAGGAAGCGTTTATCTTGCTGAACGGCGTAGATTTTTGGATTAATAATCCTCGTCAAGCGGACCCCGTGGTTCGGATTGCGAATTTTTATTTTCTGGACATACCTTGGAAATGGTCTCCGTTTGAAGTCAACCCCGTCGGAAATCAGGGAAATCAGAAGGTTTATGTTTATCGGCACACCGATATCATAAACGATGGTTTTGTCAATGGAACCGTCGGCCTTTTTACCGGGCTTGGGATGGATTTGGCGGACGATGCGCAGTTGAGCGAAGCAATTGAGTTTTTGGACCGCCGCGCGTTCAGGCTCGGCCTTTTGCTTCATCAAAGAGAGTTGGCAGATCCATTCCTCAACGAGGAAAGGTTTAAAGAAGTGTCCAACAAAACGCTTCAGCGTGACCCCGAAATTCCCGAGACAGAACTTGCCGGAATCCAAATGATGGTGGACCGATGGATTCAATCCGGCGGAGTGGTTACCGAACACGAGCAGAGATGGGGAAACCGCTTCTTCCGCGAGATTAATGCCGAGATGCAGGCAACGCACGGCGCTTCAGAGGATCTTGTCCGCAGCCAGTCGATTGACGATTCCATGAATGAAGTGATGATGCGCGGCGTGGTCCGAGCGGCACATCTTTATTACTCTGAGTTTTTTCATTTGCGAGACTTTAGAGGTTTTTCACTTGATGAAATCAAAAACGTAACCTCGCTGGATACGGTTGAGTTTCCTCAAGATCCGGCAGAGCGGCGTATCTTGGAAGAAATGCTTGCTCGGTTTACTCAAGCTATATGGCACAGGGGAGCATCGCTGGATGTTGAACCAATGGCCGTTAAATTGGTAAGGCGTTTCCCAAGCGTGTTCAATCCGCTTTTTGATATTCCAAGAGGCGAACTTATCTCGGAAGGCGATTCTATTCCTATCCCGGAAGCAACCATACGCAATTGGGCGAAGACCATCAGAGATCGTCTTCTCATGCTCCGTACGGTGCGTCCGCTTTCGGATGAACAAGTCAGCTCGCTGATTTCCCTTGTAAAGAGAGACGGTCTAACGTTTGCACGGCTCGTTGGTTTTGTCAAAGCAACTTTGTTGACGCAGCAGCTTAACCAAAACAACCTTCCGTCGAATCTGACTGAGATTGCCCAAGACAATCATGGGTTCAGTCAGAAACTGTCCGACAATAAAAGTCGGCCGCAGTTGTGGGCCCATCAAGTGCCGACTGCATTTATGACTCCGATTGAAATCGGAGAAAATGCGCGGTATGCGGACCGCATGCGGTTTACAGATCCCGAGTTTGCGGAATGGACGGCAAGGCGGGCCTATGTTCAATATGTTGCCTATAAGAATTTCGGCCGGTTCTTACCAAATTTCTATGATGAAACCTTTTTCGTACTTTCGTTTGAAAATATGATCGGCGGGTTTGATCTTCGCAAACAACAACTCTTTGACCAGATTGCGGGCCGTATTTGGGGCCGGGATCTTGAATATGGCGATTTGGGCGAAAAAGGGTTTGATCAAACGGATCTGGACCGTGAAATTCTCCAATGGATGAAAACGTACTTCCAGTTTGATCTGGACACGGCCAACGGCAAATTTAATCAGACCGTAGAGTGGTTAAAAACAGCTCAGGGGCGTTATGCGGATTATATGGGAATGCCCAAAGGTCCGGAGGCGTGGAGGCGAATGAAGTTATTGCTCGAGGGCGCAAGTTTTGTGAGAAAAACAACGCTTGAGGAAACGAGTCCTTATGTGAAACCAAGCCGGGTGAAGCAGCCGCACCCGAGACAATCTTTGGCGGATTGGGTGAGAACCGAGGTTCTGAGGGAGCAGCCAAGCGCGGGGCAAAGGGAAGAAAACCTGCTTGATGCGATCGATCGGAATGTCTATGAAACAATGAACGTTTATCTTCCTCATGCCGCCGAGCTGATTGGCGAAGGCCGCGAGACGAGTTATCGGCACCGACATGCTGTGGACCACCAGAAGCGATTGCAAGCAGAACAAAGTGAACCCACTTTAGTGTCTGCTTTGGAGGCTCGTGAGCAAGCGATCGGTGCCGTAAGAAGCGGCCAAAGCCGGTTTGACGAACAAGTGAACGCAACGATCGATGAATTAAGATCTGCCGGCGGGCAAAACGACCGTTCTAAAATCGAAACAGCCGAAGCGAAACTAAGGGAACTCTTTCACCCCACTCAAGACCGCGTGGAGCGGCTCCGTCAAATCCATCTATTGAAAACGTTCAATTCCTCAGGCCGCTTCACTTCACCGCTTTATGACATTCCGTTTAAACGTTATGAAGAATTAAAAGGCGAATTGGACGCGGTGAGAGACCTATTTCCCCGTCTGAATCTCGCGATCGAGCCAAGGCATCAATCCGACTATGACTATTATTTTGACCTGATGGTCCAGCGCGGTCTGGATTGGCGGGATTTGAAACGCCGTTTTGAATTGCAGGATGCGTTCGAGCCCTACATTCGTTTGGTCCATATCGTACTCAACTCGAATGGCAGAATGCAGGCGTTGGTCGCTTTAAACAAAGTGTTGGAGAGCAATGAGAAAACCGAAAAGTTTCTCACGGTCCTTAAAGCCGTCCCTGTGGATGTTGCCGATGATGCAGCCGCAGCTCAAAGGACAGCAAACGCACTCGAAACATTGGGGATTTCTGCGGGTGCTTTGAATCTTCAAACGCTTTACGCATTTCCTCTTTCAAGTGAGGAACGGGGCGCCCGCGGCTACTATGTGGACGAAATGGATAAGCGCGGTCCTCCGATGACCCGCATGGCGCGTCATTACGGCCTCAAGCACCTCATTCGCGAGCTTGATGCCGATCAGATCGTAAACGCCGCCCTCGGGGCAAGTGCTCATTTCGCGCCGCCTTCAGCTTCTCTCTCGGATCCCAATATTCAAAAGATTTCTTCCGCCTTTGATCGTTTAAAATTGTCATACGACCGCCCTGACGAGATTGGAGCCATTGCGGCCAAGGCCATTGAGCGGGATGTTACCGCAGAGGAGGTCATCAGGGTTTATCAAACCTCTTTTGACGGTTGGAGTTCATGGCTGTATCTCCTCATCTTAAGTGGCTCGCCCTTTGACGAAAAACTCGAGGCCTCCGCGCGGTTTCTTAAAGTTCACCGCCATATAGCGGATCAAATGCTTCAGATCGGGATTGGGATCGGTGAGGATCCGCCCCAAAAGCACTTGGATCTTCCGGTGTTAGCGCCGATGGCCCAGAAAATAAGAGAATCACTTGGGCGCGGAGACGAAGCCGAAGCTCGCTTACTTAAATCCCAATTGGCGGGAGCATATAAGATTCTCGTTCAGAACGCTCACGGCATTCCCGATTCGAACAAAATACCGAACAATACAATCAAAGAAGCGAATGACAAGCTTAAGGTACTTGATCCTGTATTCAGCGGAGTGACCGATGATGCCATCCGGCGCTCGCTTGTTCAAATCGCGCGGCTTTGGGATGTAATCGTAAGGGAATTTCCGAAGCTGGAAGGAATGCGTTTTACGCCGGAACAAATAGAGAACTTCTTAATGGAGATGGCGGCCAAGGATGTTTTGCCCGAGCACGTGCGCGTTCAAGTGGCAAGTGCCGTTCGGGATAAAGAACGGTTTGAAGAACAAACCGCGGATTCAAGCGATTTCCGCAGTACTTATCGTCAGACCGTCGAACAGTTGTTAAGTCTCCAAAGAACGTTCGACCAGATGACTGTGCCCAAACGCACGCCGTATGCCACACGAGCATTTGAAGAATGGGCGCAAGAAGTGGTTCATGAGAATGTTCATCTAGATACTATTTTCAAGATGGATTTGTCCGACGACCGGTTTTTGCTTTACACAAAATTGGCAGGTGATTTGTTTAACCCGATGCTTGAAACGGAAGTCAGGGAAGACGCCATTATCTTTTCTTATCGGTATGCCGGTGAGCAGGTTGGCTATTGGTATGGCTATGACGGTGAGGATATCGTCGATTCCGTCGAAGTCAAACGAACGGATAAGCTCAACCGGTTGATTCAGGAGGGTGCCCGCGGCGGAACGTTGGCAGCCGGCCTGGAACCTAGCGATCGCGCGAAGGTGACGGGTCTTTATGAACACGCGACCCAGGCAGTGCTCAAGAAACAAGGAATGGGTGATGAGTTGGCCAATAAGACAAGAGCCCAACGCGTCCGGATTTTCGAAGCAGCCGAAGAAGCGCGCAATTTAGGTCATCGGTTGCAGCTCAGGAAGATATTGCTCCAGCGGCATCAGCTTGCAACGGCAGATGTGGAAATCGAAGTTCGCCCCAAGGACATCAAATTCCGATTTTATCGGAAAACGGGTAAGCATGAACTGGTCGGAACTCCTGTTGTCGTCAACAGAACGCCCGTTCTGGATCGTCTGCTGGAGAGCGGCGTCTCCGTCAAGCGGATGATTTTGGAACTTCCACACGCCGAACGCGCCAAGGCGGATCAGCTCATTGCGGAAGCAAGCGAACCGCACCCTGCACAAGTCGACGTTTTCTCGTTTTTGAAAGAGAATGTGCTCCCGATTTTATCTTGGTCTGTTATTGCGGCGGGGGTGAGCTCAGCTATTTTGTGGTTACTTTTCCGGAAAAAGATCAAAAAAAAGATGGATGACGTGCTTAATCAAACTTCTCACGAAAGAGGGGTTACGATCCGGGATGAAGTGAAGAAAAAATTAGAAGAGGGTCTTCCGACCCTTAAAGACAATCAGGGCCAGGTCATGAAACGGAATTTTTATAATAATTGGTATGTCTGGTCTGAAGAAGAATTTCGAATGACTGCGCGCGCAAACGATGAGGAGGTTAACATATTTAAACAGGATAACAATCAGCATTTCCTGAAATCTCTAGGTTGGATTATGTTATTTCAGCAGAGGATCGTTGGCATCCGGATACTACAATCATTTTTGTGGGCGTTTGGTACCGTGGTCTACCTCCTGGCGCTCACAATCACCAAGCTGCTTCCACTCGCAATCGGGCCGTTCGCGATCGCGGTATCGCTCACGGGATGGTGGGGAATAGCCGGGCAACCGTGGCTGTTTGTATTGGGTATGCTGCTTACATTTTTAGCCGCCAGGTATTACGAGAGAATCAACAGCGTTTTCAAGAAATTTACCATGAACGCAAGTGTTCCGCTGACTCGATTTGGTTTGAATAACGTGATTAAATTTACGCTCTTCGTTCCGGCCGTCACACTTGTCTACGTGACTGCCATGCTGTGGGGTCTTGCCAATCCGTGGGTGATTCTTGCGATTTCTATCATGTTTTGGTACATGAATTCCGGAATCGTTGATTTGGTTACGTTTCTATTCATAAGCGTGTACTCATCCGTGACTCCGATTAAAAACCACCGATTGCTTAAGCTCGAGCACG
Organism: Omnitrophica bacterium RIFCSPLOWO2_01_FULL_50_24; assembly: GCA_001804225.1. Taxonomy (GTDB): domain Bacteria; phylum Omnitrophota; class Omnitrophia; order Omnitrophales; family Danuiimicrobiaceae; genus 2-01-FULL-50-24. Next base: position 7,536 of record MHFO01000028.1, read on the forward strand.
ATCCGGGTGTCCTGGCAAGCGGGGAGATCCCCGTGAGAAATAAGACGGCCAATATGACGCCGGTCGTGACCAAACTTAAGGGGGAATGGCAGACGGTAGTGGTCAACTCGATTCAAAGCATGCTCACCACACTTCTACAAGCCCGTAAAATCATTGGATATGACACATTGGGAAGACCTATTTTTAGCCGCAAAGATCACTTGGTGATTTTTTACCATACTCAATCAGAAGGGATCGTTGCCGTGTTTGAATTGTATCTGGTGAAGCTTGCTCAAGAGGCCTACGGCGACGACATCATTATCTTTTGGCCTCGGCCCGGCCGCCACGGAGTGAAGTTCGGTTCTTATCAATACAATATGCTTTACAATCAAAAACTCAGAGGGCTTTATCAAGAACTCAAGGATCACGTGGTCGGGCAGAGCGGTGAAACGCTTCAACGAAAATGGGTTAAGCTTGACGGTCTCAGAGAGCAGTTAACCGAATACAGGCTCCTCGCGAAGAATAACAGTGAAATTGACAGGATAACGAAGCAGATCAAAACAGAATCAGAGGAAGTGATGCAATTTTTGGTATCGAGGGTAAGGCCGTTGTCCGTTATCACAAGGGGCGAAGGTACGAACAACGAAGAGGGAACCATGACTCGCAGAACAGGCGACGCTGACATTTATACCGAGGACAAGTACGACGAGCGATTCACGACCGTGGTCGACGCAACATTTGAAGGGAAGCACTATCACAAGCGCATACCGATGGTTGGACGGATGCATCGCCGCGCCTTTGACGAAGCAGAAGGAATTTTTTGGGAAAAGAAGCGCAAAGGATGGTTTGATTCTGAGTGGGTAGGAACGCGCGTGAAGTGGGAACCGCACCTAGCCATTGTGGTGACCGGAGACTATGAATTGCCTGTTCGGAATAAAGTGATCAAGGGCCAGCTTGAGATAGCGAACGATCCCCAAGGGCAAATCAAGGATTCCAAGGCCGGTATTTTTAAAGCAAGCTTGACTACGAAAAAAGCCGCTCTTATTGTAACCCTTCCAAACGGGGAGCGTCCTCTTGTCATCGAAAAAGTTGACTTAGAAGGAGACAAAATTCCAGTAAGTCTTTTAAATAAAGCGATCGCAAAGGCGACAGAAGCTAAAGTGAAGCTGTTCGTAGCGAATCCTGTGATTACAGTCAATAAAGATGGAAATCCAAAAATTGAGCAAAAAACATGGACTGTTTATTCAGTAAACAATCAAGGAAAACTGGAGAAGGAAGATCAAACATACGAACTTAAATATGAACAAGTTGTCATGCAGCATCTGGTGGTGGCGCCACCGAAAAAAGACGTTCCGGCAGCCCAAAGTGATAGCAGGGTGATTTTTAAGCTCGACGGCAAGCCGGTCTTCTTTGGTCATGATCACCTCGGGTTTAGCGGGACAGATTACCGGCTCCAAAACGACTCTACTGTTTTACGTAACGGCGGGAGAATTTATGATTTTCAAAATAATCCGCTTGCGACCGAGTGGGAAAAGCATTTTGGATTTTCAGGAGATGTATTGAGTCTCATGGCCGAACCGATCCAAAACCTCGGCGTGAACGATAAGGATAACTACTATATACATACCATTCAGGAGGAATATAAAAATGTCATAAAGATGCTGAAAGCAGGTATTAAGGCCGAGAACGCGTATCCGGTTAACTACTGGATTCGGAGTTCGCTGAAGCTTGCCATCGCAACGATGATGCTTCCCGCCAATGCGTTTTACGTCATTTTCCAACCTCGGATGGAAATGACTAATAAGCGGGAAACGGTTCTTGCACGGCTGATGAGCGTCGCTCATCAGATGATGCGTTTTGGCGACACCGCGATCTGGTGGTTGTCAAGCGGAGAAGATCCGGTGAGGAGAGATTGGATCAATGAGCGCTTACAGGAGTTGACACAGAGAGCCAAAGCCGAAAGGGTTTTTAAAAATACCCCTGTCAGTGACGTAACGTCCACGATGGAAGATCTTCTCAAGAACGTGTTTTCAAAAGCTGTTGGGAGGAATAATTTTTATGGTAAATCCTTTATCCGGATTTATTCGGTTACACCGGCGATGATCGAGGAATCTTTGGACCATATCATCCAAGCCCAAAACGACCCGAAACGAAGAGCAGCCGCAAAGTTGATCAAGCAGACGGTCTTGGAGCAAACGATTCCGGACCGCGCAGGTCAAAGAGAGCATTTTCGGCGAATCATTGATTGGATGGCGGATCAATCAAACGGTTATATTGCCGTGATGCTTCGGTATGGGGATATAGCCACTCATCCGGGCTGGATGTCTCACGATTTGGGAGAAAGCGCCCGCGTATACACAGCCCTGCTCATCGACGTGTATTTAGGAGAAGGGGCCGCAACTGATTATGTGTTTTTTATGGAGCAGAGAGACCGCCAGCGCTGGCGCCGGGGTGATATCAAATTTATGTTTACGTTTTATCCGATCACCGAAGTTTTTAAAAACAGCTACAGCGCAGCCGATACCTTTTACGAGTTGTCCGGCCTTTGGAATTTTTTCCACGGCCTTCATAAATTGACCGGCATTCGTCCCATCATTTGGACGGTGGTCACGACCGTTCTGGTTCATCTGTTCACGCTTTTCTCACCGGCGCTTCCCGTATGGGTTCTCGTCAACTATATCTTCGTGGGTTTACTGGCGCTGTCGTTTATCGCTCGTCTTACGTTCGGTTCCATTTGGTCCGACCTTTTTGGAAAAGAGTTTGCGGAGAAATGGAAGGAACCTTATTTGTTTGTCAACTCAGAGGGAACTGAAAGCGGTTACGAACAAGGAAAAAGCACAGCAGGTGTGATTCGGCGGAAGTTCTGGCCTTATGTTCTTAATGTGATGAGCGCGGTTTGGTTTGCCGTTCTCTTTGCAATGATCTGGTTGGGGTTCACCTCGCATTGGGTATTTTCGGTCTTGCTGATCTCATCGGGGGCTATACTAGGGGTCATTGTGCTCACGCGGGCAGTCATGATTGGCAAAGAACTCTTTATCTTGCGAAGGGACCGTAACCAGGTCGATGCCTCAGACAAATCTAAAGAAGGAATTTTTAAAGCAGGAATCGATGACCGCAACCGGGGCGCTTTTGCAAATCTATTAATTGGTAGTAAGGACATAGTAAGGAATATTTTTTCGATTTTTACTTTGGGATGGATATCGGGCAACTTCTCAAGTGGAGGGCTCGCGATTTTAGGGGAATATATTTTGAGCGTCTTAACTAATTTCTTTCAAAGAACCACGCTTCCGCCCGTTGAGAAACAATTGATGGGCGGAGTTGCCAGAGGAGTGGTTGGAGATACCATTTTTCTCATTTGGTTTTTGGCTACGCTTTTGCTGCCGGCATTTTATCCGGCGCTCGCAAGCACTTTTTTTGCGGTTCAAATGCAGTTGTTTACCTGGACTATGATCCTCCTGATTGCGCCCAAACTTGTGTTTCCGT
>MHFO01000028.1:11028-11435 GCA_001804225.1 Omnitrophica bacterium RIFCSPLOWO2_01_FULL_50_24
TCTGGCACTGTTTCTGCTTAAGTTATTTATTCCGATTTCCTTTTCTACTCTCGTGTCGATGAAGCTTCCTTTGTTTGGGATGGCAGCCGTTATAGTTGCGTGGCTCGCTGGCCGCTTGAGAGCGCAGAAAGTGCAGGAGCCAAAAGAAAGCGAAGCAAAAACACCTTCCGTCTCTGCGGCTCAGAAGACGCCGAATCGCAAAGAACAGCGGGATGCATTTAAAAAGTTTGTGCAGGATGCCTTTTCGATTTTTGCGCAAATTTCAATAGCAGGGTTATCGGCTTATCTTTTGGAGCCCGTATTTTCTGAAATTGCTTATTTAACTTTCCCAAATTTGATTAAAACCGGGATGCTTTCTCACGTATTTTCTGGTTCGGCAGCCCAATGGTCGTTTAGTCTTTTTTCGA
>MHFO01000029.1:0-7671 GCA_001804225.1 Omnitrophica bacterium RIFCSPLOWO2_01_FULL_50_24
AGTGCGGAGGGGCATGTGGAGCTTGAAGACCGACGGCGCTTTGACGTCGATTGACCGAAGCAGATCGAAATTATATTCGGCTTCATGTTTCGCACCCTGCCATTTTTTTTCTTCAATCGCGTGGGTCAGCAGATAATGATTTTTGCGCCGATAGCCGATCCGAATCGGAATACGGGCAAAATAAGAAATGACGTGAGCGCGATTCGTCGGATGAAGATGAACGGCAACATCAAACTTTTCTGCTTTTAACCTACGGGCAAATCGAACGGTTTCGAGCCAGCCTTGATGACTTCCCCGTTTGTCATACACCAGGACTTGATCAACCCAAGGGTTTCCCCGGACCACCGCTTCTGTCTCTTTGAGCACCAAAACCGTCACATGGGAAGACGGAAACCGCTGTTTAACCGCGGAAAACACGGGCGAAGAAAGAATCACATCTCCCAAGCGGTCCAGCCGGGTAATTAAAATCCGTTTCAACCGCGCAGGATCAATCGTGTTCATGTTCCATGAGCTCATGGTAAGCGTTTAAAACAACAGAAGCATCAAGATCATCGAGACAGGCACGGTACGGAAGACGGCACTGAGCTTGCTCGCAGGGTGCACATTCCAAAGCAAGACGAACACTTCGACTTGAGAGGTCCGTTTTACCGTATTTGTGTTCACTCGTGGGGCCAAAAATCGAAATCGTTCTCCGGCCAAGCTCGTGACTTAAGTGCATAACAGCACTGTCGTTGGCTACCACAAGCATTGCCTTCGCGATCGCGCCCGCTACTTCACGCACCGTAAGTTCCCCTATCATATTTGCAGCCGGCTTGGCGCCGTTTCGGAGAAGCTCTTCACCCAGACGTCTCTCGCGCGCATCTCCTACGAGAACAATCGAAACGTTTTGAGCACGCAAGCGGTCCATCACGGTTCCAAAACCCGAGAGGGTCCAACGTTTAAGATCGCTTCCAGCGCCCGGCGCCAAAACCGCGAAACGATCCTCGTTCCAATCGGAAAGACACTCCCTGATTTTTTGAAAAGCAGATGTTTGTTCTGACTCGGAAAAGAAATGGAAACGGCTTTGTATCGGTCCGACCGGCATAAGAGATCGGACACGATCCAGATGCCGGGCCCGCATGGAAATTGACCTTCGATCGATTTGAATCGGCGTCCGCACTCGAGACTTAATCATCCAAGGAATCATCGTATTCCTTAAATCCACAACAAGATCAAAGGTGTGTTTTCTCAACCGTGCGATGAGACGGACTTTCTCAAAAAAGGACGACCGCTTGTCAAACGGAATCACTTCATCGATCGTGGTACTGGTGTTTAAAAGCTCGACACCCTTGGGACCGACCACCACCGAAAGCTTGGCCTCCGGAAAGCGTTCTCGCAAAAGCGCCATCACGGGCGTTGTTAAAATAACGTCGCCGAGATTGCTGAGCGTGATGACTAAAATGTTCCGAACGTGGGCAGGATCCAAACACGTCCCAAAGAGTTTAAACATTGCCGGTTCCTTCTTTCCTTGCGCCGACGTGACTCAGAATCTCCAAGGGAATGGACAATACGTGTTCTCGTCTGATAGTTTGAAACACATCATCTACAGAGATATGTTCCATCCACGGTGCCGGAAAATGCTTCCCGATCCACGGCAATGAGACACCTTCCGGAGCGTAATGAATAAGCACATTTTTCCCGCGGCCGATGGGGGCCGTCTCCCGCGGTGCAGTCGGTCCAAAAATCCCAACGACGTTAATCCCCACCCCTGCTCCTACGTGAAGCGGGCCCGAATCATTGGAAATGAGTAGCCGGCATTTAGAATAAAACGCTCCCAGTTCCCGGATCGACGTTTTCCCGCACAACGAAACGATCGGAAGTTGATTCTCTTCACCCATGATCTGCCGCGCAATGGGTTCATCCTCGCAGCTTCCCGTCAGCGCCACTTGAACGCCGTACTCGCCGATCAGTTGGTGCACCAACTCGCGATAAAAGTCCGCCGGCCAACGTTTCGGGGCCCAATTGGCTCCTGCATTCACCGCCACAAGCCGACTTCGATCCAGCCCATATTCCTTAAGAAGCGATTCTGCACGTTCGTCATCGCTTTTTGAAAAGTAAAATTCGTACGCATAATCGCCGGAAACTCGGAGGCCGCTTGCCGAAAGCAGATCCAGAAAATATTGAACATCGTGAATGGGACCGGACGGTTCCGGAACCGCATAAGTCAATAGATGGTCGCGCCCTTTTGTGTTATAGCCGATTCGTTCGCGAATACCTGCCCACTTTGCGATCCGGGCACGCGTTGAAGACCTGTGGAATAAATACGCCCGATCGATTTGGTGAGCACGAAGTTTGCGCATGAATTTTAGTTTTGCGAGAAGTCCCCGTTCATCGCCTTTTTCGTCAAACGGGATAACTTCGTTAACGTAAGGGTTTACCTCTAACAGATCCACACAGCGTGGAGTGGTAATCGCCACCAAATGCGCATTCGGAATGTTCTCCTTGATCACACGAATGGCGGGAGTTTCGAAAATAACGTCCCCAAACCAGTTTTTGGTGAATACCGCGATTCTCATGGATGAAGCTGCCTCTCAATCGCACTTGCGACTTCATCAACGGTAATCGCCCGCAAACATTCGAGATGCTTGGAATTGGTACAATGACCGTGGTAACACGGCTGACAGGAAATCCGTTTGACCAAGGCAATATGCCCGTTGCCCGGCGGCATGTGTCGTTTGGGTTCCGTGGGCCCGAACAAAGCGACGATTTTGGTATTCACGGCACTTGCAATGTGAAGCGGCGCAGTATCACCCGTTACGATCACGTCCAGGTATTTAATCAGACTGACCAATTGCGTCAGATTGGTCTTCCCTGTTTCGTCGAGAACGCGCGACGCGAGCGCATCGCCAAAGGATTTGACGATCGGCGAGTCTTCGCCGGTTCCGAGCAAAACCACCAAACAATCCATCTCATCAATCAAACGTCTCGCGAGTTCCTTAAAATTCTCGGCCGGCCATTGTTTCGTCGGCCATTGGGGGCTCGCCCCCAAAAAAAGACCTACGGTGTATTTTTTCTGTTCAAAGCCGGCGGTTCGCAAAAGACGGGTCATTTCCTCGTCCGCCTTCGGTTCGGTCCACAGTTCCATCTCGTCATCAAACTTGTGAACCCCGGCCCGGCGCAATACTTGAAATTGATGTTCAATCGGACTTAAGGAACGGTTCCACTCCGTCACCGGATGAGTCAGAAGCGAACCTAACAAGCCGCGCCGGTATCCAAAACGTTTTGGGATTTGAGCCAGAAAAGCAAGCGCATGAGTCTTCCACGTATTTTGAAGATCAATGGACACATCAAAAGAGCGGTGACGCAGCCATTTTCCAACGGTCAGGAGGCGCTTAACGGCAAAATCCTTCTTCCGGTCGAAAGCGATGAACTCATCAATGTAAGGGCAGCGCTCAACCAGCGGGATCAATTTCGAATCGACCAAAAGTGCAATGTGAGCTTTTGGAAATTGTGCGCGAACCATTCGAACTCCCGGAATCGCGAGTACCAAGTCCCCCATCGCCCCCAGCTTAACGATTAATATGTTCTTCTGACGCCGGACTTCTTCGTACACTTGGCACGTTTTATCCACCATCTGTTCGAGACTGAATTGGCGTTTGACTTTCTCGTGAAGGGCGGCGGACAACCGTTTGCAAAGCGGTCGATCCCGCAAAAGGCGTTCCATCGTCTCTGCCATTTCCTCAAAATGCTCCGGAGAAAAAAGCAATCCATTCTGTCCTTCATCAACCACATCCAAAATCCCCCCGATGCGCGAAGCGGCCACCGCCGTTCCCACAGCTCCCGCTTCGATAAGAACTCGGCCGAACGCTTCGGGAATCTTAGAGGAAAGAACGAGAAGGTCCGCTTGCCGGATCAGTTCCGGGACATCCCGCCGTGTTCCTAAAAATTTTACAACCGCTTCAAGTCCAAGTCTGGAAACCATGAGTTTTAAGTCACGAAAATAAGCATCTTTGCCTTGGTCCGGGCCGCCCACAATCCAAACTTCAATCGCCGGAATGCGTTTGCTCAGAAGATGAACCGCGCGGATAAATTCATCTTGGCCTTTGACAGGGGTAATGCGCCCGACATGAATGATGATGAAAGGCCCTTTCGGTTTCCGGTCATACTTATTGGGTTGAAAAGAATAAAGACTTAAATCCACACCCCGATGAATCAGCGTAATCTGACCCGGAGAGACTCCGAAATCATCAATCATGCGGCGGCCGATGGAATGCGAGGTCACAATCACGCGCTTTCCCCACCCCATGACTCGACTCAAGAGATGCTTGGAATAGTAACCGTGGCAGGTCGTCACAAAGTCACAGCGGGTTCGGCGAACCGCGAAATACGCCAGCCATGCCGGAACGCGGCTCCGTGCGTGGAGCACGTCGATCCGTTCGCGTTCGATCAACGCAGCAAGTTCGCGCACTAAGCGAAGCGAGAAAAGAGATTTTTGATGAACAGGCAGCTCAATGTGCGGAATGCCGGCCTTCACCAACTCGTCCACCAACGGACCTCCGCTGGAAATGACAAGCGGCTCATGCCCGCGTTTCTTGAGCGCTTTAGCCAGGTCCACCGTTCCGGTTTCAACCCCACCCACGTTGAGCGCGGGCAGAATTTGAGCAATTTTCATAATAACTTCCGAAGTGCCTCCTGAATGTTTCGGGACTGTACCTTGTCTACGTCTTGACTTTTGAGTTCGCTCACCAAAGCCAGCTTCTGTTTTAGGTCGGCAACGCCCGCCACTTGGATCAACGCCTGTGACATCAAGGTATCGTGAAATCGTTTGTGCTTTTTGGAAAGTTTTCCGTTTCCGATGTTTGCCACCAACACGCGCTTATGCGTGCGGACGGCATCTGAAATCATGGAGATGCTGTCCTCGGTCACCACAGCGATCTGCGATAAAGCGAGCATTCCGTACGCCGCATGTTCGATGTTGGATTCGTTGGCAATAATCAGCAATTTGCACGACGGATGACCGGTCAACTCGCTCTTAACCAATTCGCTCAGTTCAGGATCTGTCCTCCGTGACGTGGTCACCAACAATTCATAGCCGGAATTTTGTGCATACGACTTTAATTCTGAAAGCCACTGCCGGAAAGGTTCCGGCTCAATCCGAAAAGCTTTCGCTCTTCCGCCGATAAACACGCTGATTCTGTTAGCACCGTCCGGACTTAACGAAGCTGCTCGCCTCAAGTTCTCGCGCGACGCTTCCAGCAACACATCGTCTATTCGGCTGGGGGATATTACGGTCTGGACCGCACCGGCGAGGCCCTTGGGCAAAATGTCATGCGCCGGCACAACCGCCAAATCAAAACGGTGAGGCCCAAACGGAAAAGACGGTTTCATCACAGCAATGGAGCGCGCAAGGTTTTCCTCTTTCAACAGCAAATTGAGCGGAGCCAGAGCAGAGCCCGCCGAAATAATAATGTCCGCGTGTACGTCTTCGAGGGCTTTGGCACTTTCGGGTTGGAAAAACCACTTCAATACCGCGAGACGTGACCGAGCAAACGGAAGGAAGCAAGCGGCAAAGACATAAAAGAGCTTCTGGTGCCAGCGGCTTCGAAATTCAACTTGGAGGGTACGGAACTCGAACTCGTATTCGGGAGGTAACGCGGTGCGCAACCGTTCAAATTCAAAACGAATGGCCTCCGATTGACTGGTATGCCCCGCTCGGTCATCGGTCAACACCAAAATCCGTTTCGTGTAACAATACTTCCACCGTTTATAAACCCAAAGCCACTGGTCCGGGAAACGGTCAATCCACGTTTCAAGCAGGCGGTAATATGCCTCGAGTCCCTTTCGTACATCTTCTCGTTCATCCCCGGTCTGGGGCAAAGGAAACGTTTCACCGACGTAAACGCGATGGTAAGGTCCGTGCTCGCGGGCGATAAAACAAGGTAAAAGCGTTGAACCGGTACGGCGCGCGATCGTAAACAGTCCCGACGGCGCGGTCGTTTTTCTGCCGAAAAAACGAATCACTTCACCATCACGGCCGCCGGACAAATCTCCGAGCACACCTACCGTTCCGCCTTCTTTAAGAACGCGGATTAAGTCTCGGACTCCGCCGCCGCGGTGAATGGCCCGAGCTCCATGAGACGAGCGAAGCTCATTCAGGTAATCGTCAAGTTGACTGTGTCTCTGGCGCCTGGCGAGAATCGGAAGAGGACGACCCAGAAACGCCGAAACCACTTGTATAAATTCCCAATTCCCGAGATGAGGGGTAATTAAGATCGCGCCTTTTTTTGCATCTGCTGCCGATTCGTACCGCTCGACGTGCTCAATAACCACATGCTTCTTAAAATAAGCTTGATCGATTTTGGGAAATCTGAGTATTTCGACCACATTTTGTGCCAGGCGGTCCATCACCCTCTGAATCATCCGCCTGCGTTCACGAGCTGAAAAGCGATTTCCATATGCAGCTTTTAGATTAACGTAGGCGATCGCTTTACGCTTGGAAAGCGCCCAACCTATAAGCCGCGAAACTCCGCAACCCAGAGCAAGCGCCCAGCCGGCCGGCATCGCCCGAAGCATGATGGCCAACAATCGAAGGAAATAAACGACGATGATTTCGCCCACGCCCTTAGACCTCAACCGTTGGATACCCCTACCGGAACCGCCTGAGAGCCATTTTGAATGAACTGGTTTAAACGATTCCGAAGATTCGCCTCGCCCGAAGTAAAACGCAAGTGTACTTTTAACACAAGCGGCTTAACGACATTTTTCATGAGGTTTTCTGACCGATAATAATCTTTTTCAGTCGTCACGATCTCTTGGGAATCACTTAGTTGCTTCATCTCACAAATTTCTTTCAGCTCCGCTTCTGTATAGGGATGGTGATCACTAAATTCAAAGTTTCGAACTATTCTCAATCCCAACTTAGTGAGCAGCATTTGAAATGACCTCGGGGTTCCAATGCCGGAAAAGGACGTAATCCGCGTTCCCTGCATGCGCTCCAAATAAACACGGTGCCCCGAATCCGGCCTGTAAAAGTACAGCGGCTCATGAAAGGCCTCGACCACCTCGGCTTTAGGTGACACGCCCAAAATCCGTTCTTTCAGGGATTCCACTTCTTTACGTCCAACTAAATTGACGTCGTTGAGTACCACAACGTCCGCGCGGTTGAGATGCGTCCCGGGCTCGCGCAAAATCCCGCGAGGAATCAAAGATCCGTTTCCGAACGGATTTAACGCGTTCACCACAACGATGTCCAAATCGCGTTTCATCGGCCAGTGCTGAAAACCATCGTCCAAAATCACCACGTCGGCCTTGTGTTCCGAAAGTGCCTTCCGGCCGGAACGGAAACGATCCTTTCCAAAACCAAACTGGGCCTCAGGCAATTTCCGAACCATTTCCCGGCTCTCATCGTTTCCATATCCGCGGGCTAAAATAAGCGGAACCTTTCCGGAATCCAGGAACAAGCGGGTTAAATACTCGACCATGGGCGTTTTTCCGGTTCCGCCCCATGTGATGTTGCCCACGCTCACGACCGGCAGATCAAATTGATAACGTTTCAAAAGGTTCAAACGGTAACAAGCTCTCAGCAATGCACTTCCGAAACCGTAACCCACGGAAGCGATCTTGAGAGTGGGCCGCCACAACCAAGATTCTCGTGTTGCATAGGTTTTATCTTCTGCAAGAAGGCGAAAATAA
>MHFO01000029.1:7801-20164 GCA_001804225.1 Omnitrophica bacterium RIFCSPLOWO2_01_FULL_50_24
GTTTTTGGGGTTGAATCCAATCTTTAAGAAAACTCAAAGTTCGCATGGTGGCTCCCTTCATCTCCTCAACAGCATCTTGAGCTTTTAATCCCATCCGCTCCCGCTCGTCTGGATGTAGAAACAATTGGGTTAATACTTCGGTCAATTCATTTTCCGATTGGACGCGCACGGCTCCTCCGATCGCGTCAAGTCGTTCATACACCTCATGAAAATTAAACACGTGGGGACCGTGGACCACCGGTTTTTTTGCGACGGCTGCTTCGATCGGATTTTGGCCCCCTCGCGGCACAAAACTTCCGCCCATCACCACCACGTGAGCAGCCGGATATAAAGAAGCTAAAAATCCAACTCTGTCCACCACCAAAACGGAGGGAGGAATCTCAGCGCCAACCGCGCGTCCTTTCGATACGCACTGGTAACTGAGTTTGGTTTTTTGAATGGCGCGTTCCACTTTCTCCACCTGTTCAGGATGGCGGGGAGCAAGCACCAGCTGAAGTCCCGCGAAAGACGTTCTGAGCCGTTCAAACACACGAAGCAGCATTTCTTCTTCATTCCAACTCGTGCTGCCGGCCATCAGGATCAAGTGACTCGGATGGATGCCGATCTCCGTCGTCTGAGATCTGTCGAGCGAATTGACCACGGTCCCGATTTGGTCAAACTTCATATTGCCCGTATGCGTAACGCGTTCTTCGGGCATTCCCAACCTCAAAAAATAATTTCGATCGCGATCCGATTGCACCAGACAAAAGGAAAGTTTCCGAAGCAGGAATCCGATCCAAGGTTTCAGCCAGCGGTAACGGCCGAACGAACGCGGTGATATTCTTCCGTTGAGAATCCCGATCGGAATATCGCGCCGCGATGCTTCTGTAATCAGATTGGGCCACAGCTCGGTTTCCATGAGGAGGACGATCCTCGGTTTGAGAGCGCTGAGGACGCGCCGAACCGCCCAACTTAAGTCGAGGGGACAATAAAAAACAAAGACTCGGTCGCGCACCAGTTTGCTTGCGACCGTATAACCCGTGGGGGTAGTCGTAGAAAGCGCAATCGTCCAATCCCGGTAGTGGTGACCAAAAAGTTCAATCCACTTTCGCACCGCCATCACCTCTCCCACGCTCACAGCATGAAGCCACACCACGCGCCGCTCCGGACCGATTTCGGAACGCGAAGGAAGATCGAGCGCGAGTCGCTCTCGAAACATCTTCAGGGGCTGCTCGGACTGATTCAACCGAATCAGAAATTTCGGAAGCGATACGAGAGCAAACCATAAGAAGACCAAATCGTATAAAAATCTCATCAATCAATCCTATCTAAAACTTGTTAAGCTCTCGGATGAGCTTGATCATAAGCTTCGCGCAGCCGTTTTGCCGAAACATGGGTATAAATCTGTGTCGTCGATAAATTGGCGTGTCCCAGTAATTCTTGGACGCTCCTTAGATCCGCACCGTGATCCAACAAATGAGTGGCAAACGTATGGCGGAGCGTATGCGGTGAAATTTCTTTTGTGAGCGCCGCCCGCTTCCCACACCTGAGAATAATCCGCCGAACGCTTCGGTCCGTAAGACGGGTCTGGTGACGGTTGACAAAAAGCGGCTGAGACCGGTCGTCCGAAAAACCCGGACGCGCATCCAAATAAGTTTTAAGAGCGTTGGTCCCGCAGGTCCCGATAGGTACCAGGCGTTCCTTTTTCCCTTTGCCGCGAATCTTAAGCATTCCGCTTAACAAATCCGCATCCTCGGTATTGAGCCCGACCAACTCGCCGGCGCGAATGCCGGAACCATAGAGCACTTCGAGAATCGCGCGATCCCGTTTCAGTTCCCACGTGATCCCTTGAGTCGCCTCAATAAGCTCTTCGACTTCTTTGACTTCAAGAAATGAGGGCAATCGCCGCTCGCGTTTGGGGGTCGCGATCCCTGCCGCAGGACTGGTTTTAAGGATGTTTTCGCGCGTCAAATATTTGAAAAAAGATTTGAGGCAGGCCAGTTTTCGAGACATGGTCGTTTTTAAGGACTCTTTTTCTTTAAGATAAGCCAAGAAATTCCGAATGGTGAGATAGGAAATATCGTCGATCGTTTTTTCCCCGACGAACCGAGCGAAAGCGCGAAGATCACTCCCATAATTTTTGATGGTATGAGGCGACGCGTGCTTTTCGGCGTCGAGAAACATCAAGAATTGCTTAATATAAGTATCCATGACTTTGATGGGTGGTACCTGTAGGGAACGGTTTGAAACCGTTTCCTACATCATTTGTTTGTTTCGTTAAACGCTTTCGTCAATCTCGTCGGCTTCGGGAGACTTTTCTTCGGAGGTTGGGGCGCTTTCTTTTTTGGGCAGTTGATTGGCGACAAAATCACAATTCGGGTATTTGGTACACCCATAAAAATTGCGCATTCCTTTTCCTCTCCGGCGGACCAGCTCGCCGCCGCATCCTTCTTTCGGACACGGAATTCCGGTCGATAGGGCCTTGGTGTTTCGGCATTTGGGAAATCCGGAGCACGCCACAAACTTGCCAAACCGGCCCCATTTAACCACCATGGGTTTCCCGCATTTGTCACAATTCTCACCCGTAGGAACCACGTCTTGCTTGACCGTTTTCATTTGTTCTTTTGCAACGGCAAGCTGCTTTTCAAACGGGCCGTGAAAATCCTGAAGCACTTTGACCCAATCGATGGTTCCTTCTTCTATCTGATCTAACTCCTCCTCCATCAGCGCGGTAAATTTTACATCCAGCACATAAGGAAAATGTTTCACTAAAAGTGTAGTCACAGTCTCGGCGAGCTCGGTCGGAATCAGAGCCCCGCTTTTGCGCTCCACATAGTTGCGCGAAATCAACGTGTAAATGATGGGAGCATAGGTGCTCGGCCGGCCGATTCCCTTTGATTCGAGCACTTTGACGAGACTGGCATCGTTATAACGCGGCGGCGGTTTGGTAAAATGCTGATTGCCTACGAGTTCGTGAAGACGGAGGTCTTCGGACTCTTTGAGGTTCGGAAAATCTGGATTGCCTGACTCGCCGTTGTCTTCGTCGCCCTCTTTGCCGTTTGTACCTTGCGAAGTTTTACTTTGATCTCCGTACACTGCGGAAAATCCAGGGAACAGGTTTCTCGTTCCGCTGGCTTTGAAAAAATGTTCCTTCCCCGCCAAAATGTCAATCGTCGTCACCAAATCCAGTGCCGGATTCATTTGAGACGCCACAAACTTCCGCCAGATGAGGTCGTACAATCTAAATTGATCGGAGGTCAAAAACGATTTGATGTGATCCGGATGCCGGGACACAGAAGTGGGACGAATGGCTTCGTGTGCTTCCTGTGCGCCTTTTTTTGCGCGATAAAAGTTCGGCACTTTGGGCAGATATTCTTTTCCGAATGTGTCGGCAATGTACTTTGCGGCCGCGCGCCGGGCCGACTCGGCAATGTTCACCGAATCCGTCCGCATGTAGGTAATGAGACCCGTGCTTTCCTCCTCGCCCACCGACGTCCCTTCATAAAGTGTTTGTGCCGTCCGCATCGTTTTAGCGGCAGAAAACCCAAGCCGGTTATAGGCCTCCTGCTGCATTTTGCTCGTGGTGAAAGGGGCTTGAGGTTTCCGGCGCCGCTCCCGCTTTTGGATTGAAACCACCCGGAACTCGCTCCGCTCGATCAACGCTTTTAGTTCGAGCGTTTCGGCCTCGTTTTTTAAATGAACCTTTTCGGTCCCGATCCGTTCCAGTTTCGCCTGGAACACTTTTTCGGATTCCTCCGGCCGTTTGGACGAAAGCCGTGCTACGAGTGACCAATATTCGGTCGGCTTGAACTTTGCAATTTCACGTTCCCGCTCAACAATCAAACGAAGAGCCACCGATTGAACTCGGCCGGCGCTCAAACCCCGTCCCACTTTTTTCCACAGCAACGGACTTAATTCGTACCCCACGATCCGATCCAACACACGACGCGCCTGTTGGGCATCTACAAGCCGCTGGTCAATATCGCGAGGGTGTTCAAACGCGGCTCGGACTGCTTCGCGCGTTAACTCGTTAAACGCAACTCGTTTGATTGGCTTGTTGTCTTCTTGGAGCAAATAGGCCAGATGCCAGCTGATCGCTTCGCCTTCCCGGTCTGGGTCGGGTGCGAGGAAAATCGTTTTTGTATCTTTCGCTTGTTTCTTGAGGCGGCTGACTATTTTCTTGGATTTGGCAGGAATGACATAACGGGGCTTGAATCCATGAGCCACATCCACACCCATTTCACTTTTGGGAAGGTCTCGGATGTGCCCGTAGGAGGCTTCGACATGGTAATCGCTGCCGAGGAATTTATTGATGGTCGTCGCTTTGGCGGGCGACTCTACAATCACCAGATGCTTTGCCACTAGCCACCGCCCACTACGCGGACAATCTCAATCGTATCACGGTCGGAAACGGGGGTTGACGGATAGGCGTTTCGATGAACCACCTGATGGTTGTGCTCGACGACAACGGAATTGGGCTTTAGGTGGAACTCCTGAATGAGACCTTCGACCGTGAGCCCGTCAGGAAGCTCGCGGTGAGAACCATTAATAGAAACCGTTATCACATCATCCTCATAGAAATGCCTATTGGTAAAACAGGAGCGTCATTATAGAAACTTGAAATTCATTTGTAAAGCAAGTTTATCGGACGTTCACAAAATAAGGGGTCGGACGTGCTTTTACGATTGTAGGGAACGGGCATGCCCGTTCCCTACAAAAACCCCTAGGTCCTTGGGCGGGGTGCAAATCCCAAAAGATTATAATCGGGGAACATCCCGGCAAGATAGGTCAGCGCAAGAGCTCGAAAGAAAACTGGAATGGGGAGTAAAATGAGGCCTAAAAAAACCACCAGCGCGATCACGGCAAGGATCACGAGAAGGATTCCAAACAACATAAAAAGCGGCTGTAAAAATGGAAAAGATCTCACGATCAAAGCTCCCGGCAAAGCTACCAATGAAGCGGCGACCACCACAATCAAGCCCACGCCAAGCGATACCACGATCGCGATTAAGGACGCTACGATGCCCAGAGCGATTTTAAGCAACACATACCACACGAGCTGCCCTGCCCTCGGCTTCAACGATAGAAACTTCTGACACGATCCAAAACAACTTGCGCGATCTTGAAGCATGACGGGCAATACAAAATCCGAAACCAGCGTTCCGACAATACCGACCACGACGAGAAGAATAAAAAGGATGGCCATCGATAGCCAGAGAGCGGGCCGAAATGCGCTCGCCAGCGCGATGGAGACGAGAATCGCCAACGCTATGAAACCGATCAGGCAAAGACTAAACGCAAAATAAGAGTTGCCCAAAGATTTGTACGCTCGGAACGACTCCCGGATTTTGACTTCCCGCTGCGTCATGGCTTCAAGAAAAATAAAATTAAACCGCGCGCTGATCCACGTGAAAAAAATCACAAATCCGATCAGGAGCGGAATGAGAAACAACCACCACCCTGGTTGAATTGGGGGGGCCGCCGGAAGTGCCGGAAGAAAACTTTCGTTTAACGTATCTTTGGGAGAAGTCTCGGATGAAGGAGCTTGAGGAATTCCGACGGTATCATCCACCGCTTCACTTTGAGGTTGAGCCGAAGGAGTCGAGGGAGCCGGAGCCGTTGGCGCCGCACCGTTTGGTCTGGCGCCGGTCGGGCGCTCGGTCGGACGGTACCGCGCGGTTGGCGCGGCAGTTTGAACCTGTCGGGTTGGTTCAACCGTTTTCTCGGATGGCCGACGGGGAAGATTAAAATTGCCGCCTAAGCCCGAGGCCTGCCCGGCAAGCCAAGTGATGACGAGAATCCTGGCCCAGCGTTTCAGCTCGAACGGAAAGAGAATTTCCTTGGTTTTGGACCAAGAAAAATCGATGATGTCGCCAACCTTAGGATTTGGATTCACGCTGCGAGATTATTCGGATGTGACACGCGTTCTGGCATAAACATCCATTAAACGATCTCCGGCCGGCAAGTTTTCCTTATCCAGAACAAGGAAAATGATCGGAACGGCAGCAACACCCAGTACCGCAACGCCCAGTAGAAAACTCGCCGCGGAAATGGCAGCCGGAATTCCCCCAGCAAGCGCGATAACGAGCAGAGCGGCGTACCACGCTCTTCGCCAGATCAGCGTGGGAATGAAAACTCGCGCTATTTCGCACCCGTAACCGGTAGTTAGGACAAACGGAATCGCGAGAGTGATGTTCCGGATAATGGCACCGGTGATACCTGCTTTACCGGCTCCATCAACCGAAACCAGTTTGAGTCCCACCAGTTTCCGTCCGGGCGAAAAGACGTAGTCGCGAAATACGAGCCACAAAATATTAACTGCAATCAGACTGAAATTTCGGATTCCCTCAGGAACAGCGAGCAGCATAATACCAAAAGCAATGCCTAAAATAATCGGAATGATCAGAAGATCGATGATGTCCGAAGCAAACCGCCTTCCCTTCGGAGCTACGCTTGGTCCTTGGGGTGCCGGACCGCCTGCTATACTTGACTCTCCGTTTGCCATCACAAATGCTCCTTTCGCTGACTTTCTGTTTGTTCAAATGTTCCGTGGGTTGATGCGGTACTGATGACGTACTGCTTAAATAAGATCGGCAAAGTATAACCCAGATGAAGCAGCTTTTCAATCAACAATGTAGGAACAACGGGAAGAACAACGAAACGCCGTCCACAGGGAGACGTTAATCCGGTTTGCTTACCTCTCCCTGCGCCCGCCTGTCCCTGCCGGACAGACAGGGACAGGCGGGCAGCGCGTCAGGGATATTAGGCAGCTTTTAAGATTTCTGCCGCTTCATATTCGGGGAACATAATGATCGCCGGATGAATCTTAAACGCTTCGGCAAGCTGTTCGGACCGTTTTTTCCCGATTTCGATTTTTCCGTTCTCCAGCAGACTGATATTGGTTGACGTAATCCCCGAACGTTTTGCGAGGTCCTCCTGCGTCCATCCCTTCAGTTCCCTCAGCATACGGATCACCTCGCCCGTAGTTAAACGCGCATGCGGCTTGGCAGAAACAAATCGGTTCTTCTTTTTTCTCATCTACTAAATCCTCCTAATATCGATGCGGCGTGATTTCCAATACATAAACTGTCACCACCGTCCGCTCAACTGAATAAATCACTCGATACTTCAGACTTAAACGAGAGGACCTCTCGCCTCTTCGCCTGCCCTTTAGCCGCTCGTCGCCAAAGCCCGAAAACTCTCGCAGCTTATCAGGACCGTGCCTGAAGACAATGTTTTTCCAGAGCTCATATTTTTTAACGATCTGTTGCGGCAATTTCCTGCACATCTTATCAAGGGATGGATGCTCGCGGATGCGCCACATTATCGAAAATAATAACCTATTATTAATAATAAGTCAAGCCCGCCCGCAGCCATGGGGCGACCACAAGGGTCGCCTCTACGATCATACGTTTTCCGGATCCGTTTCCCATTGAGAGGGATTGTCCAAGATATATTGGCGGATTTGATGCAATGATTTTTCATTGCGGATGACGTGATCGTAATAATTACGCTGCCAAATTTTCTCATGAAATGAGGGTAATTTATTTTGTTTAACCCCGTCAATACATCGATGGACAACCATCGATTTGAACGCCGCGATTATTTGACCCAATGTAACCGGCCTTGCACCCACCTGCGGTGGGACATCCCATGTAGGGGCGGGCCTTGTGCCCGCCCGTTTGACCGTACCGGGGGATTCGTGTTGGGCAACCGCACATGGGGCGACCACGAGGGTCGCCCCTACAATGCGAACAATCCCATGAACATGGTTGGGCATCACCACGTATTCATCCAATTCAACATTTGGAAATCGTTCTTGGATTTTATTCCAGCATTCAACCGCAATTTTGCCCCATTCATTTAATTCCATGATCCCGCCCACCGCATTCCCAAACAGACATTTGCGGTTATACGTACACACGGTAACGAAATAATGCCCTCCCTGGGAATAATCAAATTTTGTTAATCGGATGGAATGGCGGTTTAATAGAATTTTTTTCATGATGTTGTGTCCGTATCATTTTGTATTCGCCGCCGAGGGTGCGCTTGACCTGTCCCGCAAGTTCCAAGCGTATCAAACGATCGCTCAGGTCATGAGCATCAAAACCGGAACTCGCAACGAGCTCGTCAAAATGAACCGGACGCTCCCCGCAAAGCAGCTTTAAAATCGGATCCTCTGTTTGCCCTTCTCCGCTCGTTTGCGCTGGAGGAAGGGCGGCGCGGATTTGAGGCGAAAGATCGCAAAGAATATCATCTGCCGACGACGCAAGTTTAGCGCCTCTTTGAATCAATTGATTGGTCCCTCGCGAAGTCACGGAATCCACGGGACCCGGGATCGCATACACCTCGCGCCCTTCGTCGAGCGCACACGAGGTTGTAATAAGCGAGCCGCTGCGCTCATTCGCTTCAACCGCGAGGACTCCCATCGTGAGACCGCTGATGATGCGGTTGCGTTTTGGAAAATGAAACGGAAGAGGCAATGTCCCCAACGGAAACTCGCTTACCACGGCACCGTTTGCGGCGATCTGTTCAAACAGGCCGGCATGTTCTTTTGGAAAAATCACATCAAGCCCCGAACCCAGAACCGCGATGGTTCTTCCGCGGACCGAGATCGCGCCCCGGTGGGCCTCCCCATCGATCCCGCGCGCCATGCCGGAAACAACCGTCACACCGCGCGCTGCAAGTTCGGAAGCAAACCGCCGCGCGGTTCGCAACCCGTACACGCTCGGCCGGCGCGTACCAACAATCGCAATTGCAATTTCGTCTTCCGGAACGAAAGAGCCGCGCACATATAAAACAAGGGGCGGATCAAAAATTTCGCGAAGCCGAGTTGGGTACGCAGGATCAAAACAGTGAATCATGTTGATTCCCAGCTTCTCACAAGCATCGCGTTCCTGTTCAAAATCAGGAAGGCCAAATGCTTGCTCGAAATCCGAAACAAACCGAGGTCCCCACGCCGAATCAGCGCTTAGCCGAGCCGAGACCTCCGGCGTAACGAGTTGCTCAATTGGCGAGACTGCTTCACACAACTCTTTGAAACGTTGAGGACCAAAACCGCTTATGCGGTTGAGCGTCCAAATAACTTTTAACGCGTGGGTATGATGTTCGGCCATGAAAAACCATTCTCAACCGGTGGGAAACTGGGGAAGAGTGGAAAAGGACTTTATTGTATGTGATTCGATCCGCGAATCAACAAGAAAAAGCAACCCATATAGGGGCGGGCCTTGCCAGCCTGCCCGATTGACCGTACCGGGTGATTCGTGTTGGGCGACCGCACATGGGGCGACCACAAGGGTCGCCCCTACAAAACGTTGGGAAAATTGGCGGCAGGGGCGGGCCTTGTGCCCGCCTGATTACGCGGCGGAGCGGACGATCTGCTCGGTTCTGAAGACGTGCTCGATGAAGGTCACAAGAGACACGACAAAACGGCTGTCCGAACGGTTAAATCGCGCACCGGGTACAAACTGATCAATGCCTCTAAGAAGGGCGTTGACTCGGAGTTCGGCGGCTTTAAGATCATGAATTTCCTGCGCCGCTCGCATGAGAGCGGGAATCAAAAACGCAATGGACACATAGTCATCTTCATTCAAGTCGGTGGCTTCCGGATCCACCACAAAGTGCCCGCCCAGAAGTCCCGGCACGTCAAACTCAGAGGTACGGCCTGTGGACAGTGCCGTCACTGCATACTGATGCTGCGCGGCATAACCTTCGAGGTCTTCCGGCGCGACCGTGTCAACCGCTCGTTCGAGAAGTTCATAGTCATTCGCAAATAATTTCTGCACCTTTTCTTGATCGATCCCAAGCGTACTTAGTTCGTTCATGAGCGCTTCGTTCAAAACCGCGTTTTTAATTTTCGCCAAAACGTCTGCCCGTTTCCCCACAAACGCAACGTGCGGCGCATCAAGGTTTAAGCGGCTCAACGCGAGCAAGAGAATGAGAACGGAACTTCTGCTGTGGGCAATCATTTGATCCAGTATGGCTTCGTCAATCACCACATGGCCGCGCTCCGAAATGTGCGACTCGGCAAAGGCATTCGCCTGATTCACGACGGTGACATTGGCGCTACCGATCACCTGCGTCACCACGCTTTCATTAGCTCCCGGCTCAATTCCAAGCTCGCGCGAATAAACCACGCGGTTAAGTAATTCCGTCAAAAGTTCCACAAGCTCCGCGGCCGTGTATTGGCCATAGAAGCGGTGCGGTAACCCTTCTTCGCGGTACAAATGGAACGTGCGCACTTGCGGTTTGGTCAGCGGTGTAAACGCTACGACCGCCGGCTGAGGTGCGGCAGCAGGAGCCGACGGAATAGGAAGAATAGCCGGAACAACGGGAGCCGTTGGGACCGCGATTCTTGGCTCCACAAGTTCAACGCCCGGAACAGACGACACCGTCACCTGCGGCGGTTCAATGGTATCGGGTGATTCGTGTTGGGCAACGACCAATGTAGGGGCGGGCCTTGTGCCCGCCCGCGGTAGGGCGACCACGAGGGTCGCCCCTACAAAACGTTGGGAAAATTGGCGGGTTGACAAATTGCGAACGTTTGACGCGCGGTCATTGCCTGCCTCGCCGGCAGGCGGACGGGACAGTATTCCATTGTCACCCCCGAAATCTTTAATGGTTCGACTTCGCTCACCATCCTGAGCTTGTCGAAGGATCGGGGGTCTAGAAACACTTGCAATGGGACGTTGGCCGCTTGAAATTCCTCTGTCAGTTGAAATCACACTCACCAGATCCGAAACAGGCCGCTCCGGTGCGAGTCCGAGTATTCTAAGCGGAGCAAGTGCTTGCTCACCCAGATTTGCTTCGCCGATCGTCACGGTTGACAAATTGCGGACGTTTGACGGCTCGACACTCACGGTCAATTGATTTCCGCTCACTTGCGTGTCGAGACTTTGTCTCGGGACCGCAAGCTCCGGATTTAGAACGCCCCACGCTCTCAACTGCGCTTGAGTGACCGGATTCGATAAAACATCTTGAACCGACCGCCCTTGGAAACGTGTGACATCCAAATCAAACTTTACGCTCGCGCGCGAATCCGAAAGGTTCGTCTGAGGCACACTCTCCTCAAAAGACTCAGGTGATTCCGCTTGTGCGGCTGGTGATTGCGTTTCTGTTGCTTCAAACACGCTGACCATTTTTGCCTGAATCGCTTTAAGAGTTGGTTCCTGATAAATACTCTCAAGACGCGTTTGGGCATAATCCCTAACTAATTGACGTAACTGTTCAACACTTGTAATTTCCCCAGCTTCTTTACGAATTTTCTCAAAACTTGTTTGTACATAACCTAACAACAATTGATCTTGTGTGCGTATCTGATCCTTTTGCTCGCTTTCAACCATACGAATGGCGTGATCCAAAAGAACTTGAATCCTCCGTGCCTGCCCGTCCGGCAGGCGGGTGTCGGACTGCGAAACTGCTAAAGACTCGAGTGCTTCCGCCAATTGCTGAGACGTGAACGGCTTCCCAAGCACGGCGTGAGGCCCAAGTTGATTTTTAACACCTTCATACTCATCGCCTGCTTCATTCTGTCCAGTCACGAAAAGAGTCGGGATTTTCCTTTCCGAGTTCAGGCGGGCCGCTAACTCATACCCGTTTCCATCGGTCATATCCACATCGGTAACGAGGAGGCCAATTTGACCTGGATAAGCTCCGAATCGCTCAATCGCTCCTGCAACATCTGAGGCCTCGATGAGGTCAGCGCCTGAGATTCCGAGTCCCTGAAGATACGCAACGGTCATCACGGACATCATCTGATTATCATCGACCACAAGCACTTTTCCAAACTTACCAACCGCTTCCTCGCTCAGCTTCGGAAAAGTGGATTTTGATTCCGCGGCTTCAGGCCTGGAGTCGGAGAAATAAATATCGCCAGTCATTGTACTTACATCCAGCATTGTACTTACATCCAGTTTTATATTTGACCTTGGAACAGCGGGCGGCGGTACGTCCCTCGTAAGGACTCTTCCGTCGCTATTCCCTGCCGCAACACGCTTGCCGTCCGGTGAAAAAGCAACCGCATAAAACGGGAAATTCGGATCTATTCCGTTACCAAAGGTGAAAATGGACTTTGGATTTTGCCCAGGGTTCAAAATGATTGGATCAACATCCCAAAGGCGAACCGTTCCGTCGTTACTTGCCGTTGCGAGACGCGATCCATCGGGTGAGAAAGCAACGGCAAAAACCGTGTCTTTGTGTTCCTCGAGGACAGCTAAAGGATTGCCCGTTTTGACGTCCCAAATCCGCGCTGTGGAGTCACCGCTTCCCGTGGCCAGGAATCGTCCATCCGGCGAATAAGTAACCGAAAAAATCTGACCTGTATGTCCTTGAAAGGTTTTGATCGGATCACCCGTCTTGACGTTCCATGTTTGAACCACTTTGTGG
>MHFO01000030.1:0-517 GCA_001804225.1 Omnitrophica bacterium RIFCSPLOWO2_01_FULL_50_24
GGTGAGTTTTGCCGTGAGTGTATTTTTAACCGTGTACAGGTTCACCGGAATTTCCTGACTCATAGATTGGTTTGGTCTCCTTGCAAAAAGAGGCGGGCTCGAGAACGGCGCGCTTCCCCTTAAACCGATTGACCTACGCGAAATGAGGTTTGAATCGCCCACCAAATCGCAAACAAACCTAAAACCACCGCAACCAAAAGTGTCACGGTATTCGACGCGCCGTAATGAGCCGGCGCGAGCATTCCAAAAAGCATCGGGCCGGAAAGATACGTATTCACTCGTGACGTTAAGCCTGCCCGTTTTCTGAGCGCCGCTGCTTGATCGCCCGCTTGACCGCTCAACAGCTTCTTCTGCGCGGGCCAGATGATAAACCACACATTAAACCACATGATCGTGCCAAACAACATGCCCACCGAAATCCACGTGGCACGACCGGATAGATTGCCGTCTTCGGTCACAAACAACTCATTCATTCCAAAACCTTGTCCCGGCGTGTAGACGTAGGTAAGCGTAAAAA
>MHFO01000030.1:542-8799 GCA_001804225.1 Omnitrophica bacterium RIFCSPLOWO2_01_FULL_50_24
CATTCATTCCAAAACCTTGTCCCGGCGTGTAGACGTAGGTAAGCGTAAAAAGAATCAACCCTGCGAGAAACGTCACCATCGCACCCCACCGGAACCACCAAAGCGCGCGGGGCATCAATTTGGGATTGACCGCCTTTTTGCCGGCATCATCAAGCGCGCCTTGAAGCGGAACGTTGACAAAATTAAAAAAGTAAAGCAAACCAATCCACGTAATGCCGGCGATCACGTGCAGCCATCGTACCAGAATGGCGACATTACTAAATACGTCGGTTAGAGCCATGCGATCCTCCCCTTTTTACTTTTTAGTAGTCAATTCGAAAAGTTTGTTATTGTAGGCAGCTCGCCACTCTATTGTCAAGCGACGCAGCAAAACAAAAAGTGCCTGCCTGCCAGACTAAAGGCGGGCCTGGTACTTTTCTTTCCTATTTTTCAGCTACATGCGGTCCAGACGAAGTTGGCCGCAGGCAGCATCAATATCCCGTCCTGCGGTCTGGCGGACTGTCACACGAATGTGTTTCGCTTCCAATAGCTTTCGGAACCTGTCAAGCTCGTCGGAATTTGGGCGTTCAAAATTCATTTCTCTGATCGGATTGTAGGGAATCAGATTGACTTTCGCGTTCAACCGCGCGGCGAGTTTGGCAACTCCCCGCGCTTCTTTCTCCGAGTCGTTTACCCCTTTGATCAAGGTGTATTCAAAGGTAATCTCACGCTTGAGCGTTTTCTTCAGGTGTTCAAGTGAGCGCATCAATTCATCTAACCGATACTTTTTTCCGATGGGAACCAATCGGCTCCGCAATTCCTGATCGCTTGAATGAAGCGACACGGACAGCCGAACGCGGCCCCTGGAATCGTGCACAAACTCCTCGATTTTAGGAGTCACTCCACTTGTCGAAACCGTAATACGCCTTCCGCCAAGCCCAAAACCCCACTCGGCCATCAAAATTTCAAGTGCTTTCATCGTGGCTTCGTAATTATCAAGCGGCTCGCCGATGCCCATAAAGACAACGTTCGTCACCGAATCCTTTTGATGGCGGCAAATCACCGAAACTTGTTCGACGATCTCGCCTGCGGTCAGGTGCCGTACAAACTGCCCTTTGCCCGAAGCGCAAAAAGAACACCGAATGCGGCAGCCAAGCTGAGTGGACACACACACGGTTCTGCGCCCGCTCTGAACAATGAGTACCGTTTCAAGCAGATGACCGTCCTCGGTCTTCATTAAATACTTAAGCGATCCTTGATCTCCTGACTTCGGAACCTCCACCAACTGCAAGACACTTGCCTTCCCTTCCCGGGCAAGCCGATCGCGCAAAGAGGGAGGCAGATTCTTCATTTCGGATAGCTCCGCTGCGTGCTGCTTGTGAAGCCAGTGAAGTATTTGGGAAGCTCGATAGGCAGGAACGTCCAAAGACTTAAGATAACGCTTGAGTTCCTCTAAGTTTAAAGCTCGAAAATGGAGGGGCTGATTCAAAACCACTTTCTCATTCTCATCCAAACGAGCAGAGAAATAGATACCAACGCCATGAGGGCAATCACCAGAAAATACCCGTACTTCCACCCAAGCTCCGGCATATTGGGAAAGTTCATGCCGTAAATGCCGGAGATCACCATCATGGGAAGAGCGAGCGTCGCCAGAATAGTCATCGTCTTAATGACGTTGTTTAACTGGTGGGAAACATGAGAAAAGTGAACCTGCATAATGCTATTCAGGGTGGCGTGTAATTCCTCTGCCATTTGATGAAATTGAAACAGGTGGTCGTAAATATCTCGAAAGTAGATCAAATTTTTAGGGCGAACGAAACTCCTGGCGCTCCGTGATAAATGGCTCATGGTCTCACGCTGCGGGTTCATGATGCGCCGTAAAAACAAAACTTCCTTTTGAACCCTTAGTACTTGGCGGAGGAAATCGGCGCCCGCACCGTCAAAAAGGCGGTCTTCAATCTCGTCGATGCGGCGTTCGTGCTCGGTTAAGATCGGAAGATACCGGTCCACCAAACGGTCCAGAATGGAATGAACCAGCATATCCGCCCCGCTCAAGATCGAGGTTTCCTTTTTTCGAATCACTTCATCCCGAACTTGCGAAATGCTCGCGAGCGGCTTTTTGTGAAAGGTCACCACGTACTCCTTGCTCACGAACAGGTTGAGTTCAATCGGTTTTAATTCTTCTTCCTCTTTTTTTTCGACGGAATGCAGGACAAAAAACAAATGATCCTCGTACTCGTCAAGTTTGGGCTCCCCCCGGTCGATCAAACAATCTTCGATGGCGAGAGGGTGAAAATTAAACACGTCAATCAAAATCTCGCTCTCGAATTCCGTCGGATCCTCTAGGTCCACCCAAATGAGAGCGTCCTTGTCTCGGAGCGCTTTGGCAAGGTCCGCACGGCTCACGTTGAACAGAATTTCTTTTTTCCGGCACACGACCGAAGTCAGCATGGTTTACTTCCTCAGTTTAAATCCGCTCTTGAAAAGAAACACGGTAAACGAAAACAGAACAAAAAACAAGCAAAAGACAACCAACAAACACCGTCCGATCGGAACGTCCGAAACCCCAAGCATCCCGTAACGGATCCCGTTCACCATGTAGAAAACCGGATTCATCGCTGTTGCCTTTTGAAGAACTTCCGGAAGCATCGTCGTGGAGTGAAAAACGCCGCCAAAAAAAATCAAGGGCGTGATCACAAACGTGGTGCAAACCGTTAAATGTTCAAACTGCTCTGCCGCGAGGGCGACGATCACACCCACAGAGGAAAAAATAAGGGACACAAAAAGAGCCATCACGAGCACAATCACCGGATGGGTGATTGGAGTCACGGTAAATGAAAGCGATACTAGGTACACCCCCGCCGCAATCACGAGACTCCGCACCAATCCCCCGATGAGAATGGCGAGAACCATTTCCAAATAGGACAGGGGCGAAACCAAAATTTCCTGAATGTGCCCTGCCCATCGCGAGATGAAAAGCGAGCTGGACGTATTTTGGTACGCTGCTTCGATCACATACATCATCACCAAACCGGGAATCAAGAAATGAAGATAAGGAATCCCGTGAATCGTCGGGATGCGCGCGCCGATCGTGTATCCAAAGATCGAAAGGTACAGCAAGCTCGAAATCAAGGGCGGGAAAATCGTCTGCAAAAAAACGGAGGTAAACCGAACGATTTCGCGTTCGACCAATGACCTAAAACCGATGAGTGGGCTCGTTTCCATTGTGGGTTAGTTTAAAAAATACGTCTTCCAGGGTTGTCTTCTTCACGTGAACGCCCAATACTTCGATGCCGTGCGCGTGAATCGCCCGAAGCAATTTCGAAAGGGATTTTTCCTCCTCGCGCACCCAAACGCTCGATCCGCCGCTTCCCAAGCGAACACCCATTTCAGAAAGCTCGGTCGGAACGTCGTTCAAATTCCGATCCAGTTTGATCTCGATCATGTTTTGACTCCTCCGCCGAATCAGCTCTTCTTTGTCGTCCACTTCGATCATGTTTCCTTCATGAATGACGCCGATTCGTTGACACAATTTCTCGGCTTCCTCGATGTAGTGGGTAGTTAAAAAAACGGTAACGCCTTCCTGATTCACCCTCCGAAAAAAATCCCATAATCGATACCTGAGTTCAAGATCAAGTCCGGCCGTCGGTTCATCTAAGATCAAAATTCTGGGCCGATGCATCAAAGCACGAGCGATGAGTAAACGGCGTTTCAAACCACCCGAGAGTTTTCGAAAATCAAAACGTCGAAACGCTGAAAGTTGAAATTCGCCCAAAAGCTCATCGGCCCGTTTTTTGGCTTCGCGCTTGGGAACTCCGAAGTAACCTGCTTCGTAAATCAGGATTTGTTCTACCGTCAGAAACGGATCAAAATTAAATTCTTGAGGAACCAGTCCGATGAGCGCTCTGGCTTTTCGATAATCTTTGACGACGTCAAAACCAAAAATGCGCACCTCGCCCTTTTGAAAATTTGCCAGACCCGTAACGGCACTGATGGTCGTGGTCTTGCCTGCCCCGTTAGGCCCGAGAAAGCCAAAAAAATCACCCTCGCGGACATCGAACGAAACTTGATTGAGCGCGCAGAACCGCCCGTAATATTTGGTCAACCCGTTTATTTGAATCGCGACGGATGTGTTC
Source organism: Omnitrophica bacterium RIFCSPLOWO2_01_FULL_50_24 (assembly GCA_001804225.1). Taxonomy (GTDB): domain Bacteria; phylum Omnitrophota; class Omnitrophia; order Omnitrophales; family Danuiimicrobiaceae; genus 2-01-FULL-50-24. Next base: position 4,658 of record MHFO01000030.1, read on the forward strand.
ATTAACTTTGAGTATCTGTTCTAGGCGGAATAGATTTCTGCTGAGTATTTTTAAGAACCTGAACCTCGTTTTTGAGCGATTCAAGCTTGGCACTCAATGCCTCAACCCGTTTTGAGTGTTCCGTCACTTGCTGATATCGCTCGTGGGTTTCTTGAGCGAGTGATTTCGAAAGCTGATTGATTTTATCGCCCATGGCTTCGTACACCGCGCTGGAGCGTTCCGTACTCTGTTCCATTTCGTCCAAAATCTCGCCGATCTGGTCGCCCATGTCACTTTCTTGAAACGCCACAAGGTCTCCCAATTTTAGATATTGAACGTAGGAGAAAACCCAAGACCCAGCCACGGCCAACGTCAACAGGATCACCACCCAAAGAACCCAACGCGATCCGCGTTTCTGATTTGATTCTTTACCTTCTTCTGGTTCGCTCATCGTCGCACCTTTCCTCTGTCTGTATCTGAGTACCTGTTATCTACTCTATGGCGATCCATAGAACGTCGGGCGGAATGAGGGAAAAAAGAGGTCTCTGCAAAAGCGAGTGGGAAAAGTGCAAAATCAGCGTAGGGCGTGTCTGCCCAGTGTAAGACCCAGTGATAAAGACGCCTAACCATACAGCACGTTACTCAAATTCACGCAAGCAGTCGAGGGTCCGCTCCGGCTCGCGTGTTTTTAACACCACGCAGCCGTTCTCTTGATCGCCGCTTGCCGTACAATAGGCGTATTCAATGTTGATGTCGGCACGACCAAGGCATTGAGCCACTTTTGCCAAAACACCGGGCGCATTCTCTACTGCCAAGACCACCACTTCTTGCTCGGTCACGTAAAACCCTTCTGCCTCAAGCAGCAACAAACCTTTGGTCGGATCATCCAGAATCAGTCTCGTCAATGCGTTATCAATCGTATCGTGTATTGAAAGAGCAAGGATGTTGACACGGGCTTCCGATAAAATCCCGCAAATGCGTGCCAACAGTCCGGGCCGGTTTTCCAGAAAGACAGATAACTGCTTTTTAAGAGGCATCTGGGAGCTCGTGTGGATTAAATCACATCTTGCAAACCGTTCGTCCCAATCTGCGAATGAGACTCTCTTAAGCGAATCTTGTGCGACCAAAAGCACACAACCGTTACCCAAAAAGTTGATCCCCTTTGGCCCAATTTTCTCCCGCAACTTCCTCAAACACAATGTAGGTATGGTCTTTAGGTTTTTGGGCATGGGTCAGCAGAGATTCCGAAATATCTTTCGATATTTTTCGCTTCTGCTCTTTGGTAAGCTTGCCTACTACTTTCACATTGACATACGGCATACAAATCCCTTTCAAATCCGAATCATGATATCACTTGAACTTTAAAAAAGCATTCAAATTTACACCGCCTGGCTGTGAGGAACATTTTGAAAGTCAATCTTCGACCTCCCGAGCCGATAATGTCATTATGCAGGTTAAAAAATTCGCCAAAATGCTGCTGATAGCCCTTCCCATCCTTTTGATCGTCATCCAGATTTTGTGGAGTCCTTTTGAAAAACCCGAAAAGCTCCAACAGGCACTTCGAAGGTGGGCAGGATCTATGGAAACGGTCTTCCGCCATTTCGATTTCAACCAAAAAAATGCTTTAAAACAATGGGAAGAAAAAATTTTTTCCGGTAAAGTCGCTTACTGGGTGGACTTTGGAGGCGGAGGAGGATTTGTACACTCTAAAAGCGAGAACACATCTTCCGCTATTTTCCGTCGGCTCAAGTTTGATCCCAAAAATTATCCCATTCTCTCCTGGAAGTGGCACGCAGTCCGGTTTCCTCAAAAAGAGGGCGCTCAAGATCAAATCGCCGGCGACGATTTTGCGGCGCGAATGTACGTCGTCTTTCTGTCTGCTTTTTTTACGAACATCGAGTGTGTTGAATACGTGTGGGACGAAACGCTCCAGGAGGGAACGATCCTCAAAAGCCCTTACTCGGACCAAATCCGGCAATTGGTCGTTCAAAGCGGCCCCGTTCCAGAACATGAGTGGGTTTCTGAAAATCGGAATATTGCAAAGGACTACGAATTATTATTTGGGAAACCTCCAGAACGAAAAGTGGCCGCAATCGCGATCATGACCGACTCGGAAGGAACCGCAAGTGAAGCCGAGGCTCTTTTTGACGATATACGAATCGGAAAGGACGGAGTGTGATGAGCAAAATCATTAACAACCGCAGGCGGCTGCCGTTTGTCAACCACCCGATTCAAATCAAATATCTAAGTTTGGTAGCCGTCGCTATGTTTGTGCCCGCAATCGTGATCGGCGGCTGTTTGTATTACCTCATTTGGCAAACCGTAGCGTACCAACTTGCCATTCCGGAACTGATTTTCCAAACTCTGCTGCCCGCCTATCACAGAGTCAATGCGATTCTGATCATTGCCCTTCCTTTTGTTTCGGTCTTCATCTTTTTGCTTGCAGCCGGTTTGTCGCACAGGATCGCGGGACCGCTCAAACGGATTGAAAACGAATTGGATACGATGATCCGCACCCATAATTTTACACACGTCCTGAAGCTCCGCCCCGGCGACGAGCTAGAATCCCTCATCGAGAAAATCAATCAAGCCATCAGCGCCGCGCAAGGCAAAAAGTAACATCGGAATTCTGAAAGAATGCCAAAGTATGGTATAGTAATCCGTCACTATCTAACCACAAAGTACCTCGATGATAAAACGAAGTCTCGGTTTGGTTACCTCGTTTACGCCTGAAATTTTCAAATGCGAATACTTTACCCGCATCATCTACGGAATCATCGATGCCATGCGAAACACAAGCTACGATCTCCGGTTCATCATGATCAGCCACGATGATCCCCGCGAACCCACCGATATTCTCCAGCAGCACAACGTAGACGGCCTGATGTTCCTCACGTGGACGATCCATCCTAAATTTGTCCAAGACGCGCGCCGCGGATTCAAAAATCTCCCCGTCGTTTTGGTCAATGACTTTTCGCCGGAAGTGGAAACCAACATCGTGTATTGCAACCATACGATCGGAACCCGCAAAGCGTTTCAATATCTGATCCATCGAGGGTATCGGAGGATCGGCATGATTCAAGGTCCTGACGAAGATTCCCGCGACGCCCAAGTGCGGTACAAAGTCTATCGGGAAACTCTCGATGCGTCGGGTCTTGAATTTAATTCCAATTATTTTAGAAAGTGCGACTATTTTTTCGAAGAGGACGGCTACTTAAAAATGCTTGACCTCATTCACCATGCACCCACCCTCCCTCGTGCCGTATTTTGCTTTAACGATGACATTGCGATCGGCGCTCTGCGGGCGCTCAAAGAAGAAAAAATCAGTTGCCCGCAGCAAGTGGCTATTGTCGGATATGACGGTTTGGAACGAGGGAAATATGTCGATCCTCCTCTCACGAGCGTCCGCCAACCCCTTGAAGCTATGGGACGCGAAATGGTGAAGATCTTGGTCCAGAGAATTGAGGGCGGCTCGACGCAGCCGATCAGGAAAGAATTTCAACCAGAGCTCATCATACGGGGTTCGGCCGCGTAAGAACGCTCAAGACGCCGAACCATTCCAAAAAGAAAAAAGGCCGACCTTTGGCAAGATCGGCCTTTTTCAAAATAAATCCCGGCAGTTTCATACTCTCCCAGCCCCTTTTGAGGCAAGTACCATCTGCGGTAGAGGGCTTAACGACCGTATTCGGAATGGGAACGGGTGTGACCCCTCTCCTATGGCCACCGAGAACATAAATCAACAAAAAATGGCAAACTGTAGTACCAAAAGATTGCATGAATGAAATCGTCCTCCACAAAATGTGGAGGAAAAGAAGTCAAGCCGAACGACCAATTAGTACGGGTCAGCTGAAGGTATCACTACCCTTACACTTCCCGCCTATCAACCTTGTAGTCTACAAGGGGTCTTCAAAATCCCCGAAGGGATTGGGAATCCTTATCTTGGAGAAGGCTTGGCACTTAGATGCTTTCAGCGCTTATCCGTTCCGAACCTAGATACCCAGCGCTACTCCTGGCGGAATAGCTGGTACACCAGAGGTTCGCCTCTTCCGGTCCTCTCGTACTAGGAAGAGAATCCCTCAAGATTCCTACGCCCACAATAGATAGGGACCGAACTGTCTCACGACGTTCTGAACCCAGCTCACGTACCACTTTAATCGGCGAAC
>MHFO01000031.1 GCA_001804225.1 Omnitrophica bacterium RIFCSPLOWO2_01_FULL_50_24
CCGAACGTTCGCACCGGCTGTTCCGAGTGCTCAAGACTCCGGATTCTTTGCTTCGGTTGCTTGGCTGCACGGTTGATACGGAAGGAGTTCACGTGCACATTGGTGTTGAAAACCAAGATGATGACGTCTGCGACTGTTCTTTGGTAGCTGCTTCTTATCACGTGCGTGACCGGTATGTCGGAAACCTTGGCATCCTTGGGCCCAAACGGATGCGTTACGACCAAGCGGTGTCACTGGTCGATTATGTTTCGCGTCGTTTTGGTGAAGCATTGGAACATGGTATCGAATGATGAGTAAGAACAAAAGAGAAGACGAGACCCACAGAGAAAAAATAGAACAAACCGACGCTGATTTTCTCGGCAAGCCGAAAGAGGTTTCGTCCGAGAAGGCTTCCGAAACTTCCCAAACGGTTCAGATGATCAAGGCCGAGTACGAAACCCTCATCAAGGAGAGCAAAGAACTGGCTCAGGTTAGGGATCGTTATCTTCGCTCTGCGGCGGATTTTGAAAACGCCAAAAAACGATTAGTTCGCGAACGGGAGGCCTTCTTTAAGTATGCGCTTGAAGACGTTGTCTTTGGCTTATTGCCGGTGATGGATAATCTGGAACGGGCTATTGCTCACATTGAAGGCAACGATGAGAAAATGAAACCAATCCGAGACGGATTTGTTTTAATCCAAAAGCAATTGGCACAAACACTGGCTGAGCGCGGGCTGAAACGGATCGAGGTGATCGGGAAACCGTTTGATCCGCATATTCATGACGCAGTGGAGCACATCACGGAAACCCAAGAACCGGAAGGCACCATCTTAGAAGAGGTCCTTGTGGGGTACGAGTTAAACGGAAAATTAATCCGGCCGGCCAAAGTAAAAGTAGCAGCAACCAAGGAGTCGTCATCTTGAGTACGTTGGCTTCGCTCTGTGTGAGTGAAGCGCCGTTGGAAGTAGATACGTTAAACGGGGTAATCAAAATGACGTTTGTTCATTATGGCAACAAGCACTCATAAACGGGATTATTACGAAGTCCTCGGCGTTCCCAAAGACGCGACGCTGGATCAGATTAAAAAGGCCTACCGAAAACTAGCGCTTAAAAACCATCCGGATCGAAACAAAGACGATAAGGTAGCAGAGGAACGTTTTAAAGAAGCCGCGGAAGCGTATGCGATTTTAAGCGACTCCAATAAGCGGGCACAATACGATCAATTTGGTCATTCGCTGGGCGGCTCGGGTTTTCAAGGTTTTCAGGGTTTTGAAGAGAACTTCCGCGGTTTTAGCGACGTCTTCGGCGATTTGTTCGAAGATTTTTTTGGTACCTCCCAGAGAAGGCACGGTTCCGCAAGCGGTATACGAGGCGCGGATCTGGAGTATTCTGTGGAAATGTCTTTGGAAGACGTAGCTCACGGCAAGGAAATGAAGATCGAATTTCCGCGAGCCGAACGTTGTTCTACGTGCCAAGGCAGCGGCGCAGAGCCCGGCACTAAAAAAACGACTTGTCCGGACTGCGGGGGTGTCGGTGAGGTGCGGAGCACCCAGGGTTTTTTCACGTGGAGACGCACATGTCCGACGTGCGGGGGCGAAGGCGAGCAGATCAACAAGCCTTGTCGCGAGTGTCGCGGGACAGGCCGCACGAAGCAAACCCGAAAACTAAACATTAAAATTCCGGCGGGGATCGACGACGGCTCTCAACTCAAAATTACTGGAGAAGGAGAGGCGGGAGAACGAGGCGGTTCGCGGGGGAATTTGTACGTGTATGTGACCGTTAAGCCCCATCCCGTGTTTGAGCGGTCCGGCAACCATTTGCTTTTGGAAGTCAACGTTGGTATTGACGGAGCCGCATTGGGCACCGAGATCGAAGTGCCGACCTTGAACGGAAAAGTCAGACTGAAAATTCCGCCGGGGACTCAGCCCGGCAAGGTGTTCCGCTTGAAAGGAAAAGGGATCGCCGATTTGCGCGGCTTTGGCGTCGGCGACCAGCTGGTACGTGTCAATGTTGAAATTCCGGAAAAACTGACGAACGAAGAACGAAAAGTGCTCGAAGAATTTGGCAGGTTACATGCAAGTCAAAGGAAAGGGAAAAGCCTGTTCGGCCGCTGGCAGAACCGGTAGCGCATCATGCCCACCTATCAATACGAGTGCACCAAGTGCAGTCATTCATTTGAGCAGTTTCAGCTCATATCGGCCAAGCCGATTGCGGAATGTCCCCAGTGCGGCGGCTCGGTTCGGCGTTTGATCGGAGCGGGCGCGGGAATTCTGTTTAAGGGCAGCGGATTTTACAAGACCGATTATCGTTCGCCGTCTTATCAAAAAGGAGCCGAGGCAGAAAAGAAAAGCAATGCGCCTGAAAAAAAGGCAGATTCCAACCGCAAACCATCCGAAACAAAGACTACCCCTTCCTCACCTCGGCCCAACCCATAAATCCCCTTCATGACCTATTACGATTTCAAAGTCCGAGTCCGTTACGGAGAAACCGACCGGATGGGCGTGAGTTATTATGCAAATTATTTGGTTTGGTTTGAATCGGCAAGGACGGAGTATTTTCGCGCTTTGGGTTTTGTGTATTCTGAATTTGAGCAACAGGGCATTTTGCTTCCCGTTGCGGAAGCTCATTGCCGGTATTTTGCGCCGAGCACCTATGATGATCTGCTGACCGTCAGAACCAGTGTTGCACAAATGCGGCAGAGTTCGATCCGTTTCGAGTATCAAGTTTTTAAGGAAAAGAATGAAAAGCCGATTGTGACCGGCTACACGGTTCATGTATTCAGCAATTCAAATCTAAAACCCATCCGAATTCCAGAACCTTTAAGGTCGAAGGTGGAGCTCGCAAGTCTTGATCTTTAAAAGGTTGCGCTTGAACTCGCGAAAGGTGATGCGTACAATTCGATCCAGGAAGCGTGGTCGGTGAAGTTTGAATTTAGGGTTCGGCAGGTCAAAAACCGCGAATTACAAAAACGAAACAGCCGTAACGACGGAACTGAACAGATCCCAGGCCAAGAGGTGATTCGATGAACGGAATGAGCGGTCAGAGGCAAAGCTCGTTTTGGAGAGGGTTTCTTCTCGTCTTAATCCCAATCGTTCTGTTGGGAGCCGGTCTTGTCCTTTTTTTCATGGGTCCGCTTTCTCAAACGACGGCTCATCCGTACCAAGTTGAGCGGTTCTCGGGACCCGTGGAACTCTATTCTTCCCAAACGAAGACGTGGGAAAAAGTTTTGTTTAAGACGTACCACGATGTTGTGTTCCACCGCGGCGATCGAATCAGAACCGGCAAAGGTGCCGATATTGATTTAAAAATTCCCGGCTTGGTCAATCTGAGGATAAAACCTGAATCGGAACTTGAGGTGACGACCAAACAAAATGATTCGACGCTCGGGCTTAAACTGGTCCGCGGTTCGATTCTTGGAATGACGCGAGACGAATTCAAGGATCTTGAATTGGCCGTTGAGACGAGCCGGCTTCGAGCCTCCTTTCGGAAAGCCCTGTTTTTAGTCGAAGGCAGCGAGAAAGCGTGGTCTTCCGTAGGTGTTTTGGAAGGATCTGCGGAGGTCCGCCCTTTTGGATCTGAAGAGCCGCTTGCCGTCAAGGAACTCGAAAGCATTATGTTCACGGAGAATGAACGTGAACTTCCAATGCCCAAGCGTCTTACGTATCAGGAGTGGCGCGCCTTGAATGAAGTCCGTGATTTGGTGTTTGCGACCAAGAAAGAAATCGAAGAACAGTATGACATGCGAAAAGACGCAGGCACTCTTTTCCGGCATGTGATTGACGAAGGCACCTTTTTTACGCCCAACAGCGGCTATGCCAATCGAAAATTCTACAAGGATGAACTCGGGACCGTTACGTTGCGGATTGATTACGACGTGTATCCCCAAAATTCTTTTTCCGGCCTGTATCTGAAAACACGCGATCTTGATTTGTCCAAATTTAAACGGCTCTCGTTTCAATTAAAAAGCGATCCCGCCCGCCCCGCACCGGCTGTGATCCGAATTGAAGTTAAGGAAAACCTGACGACGGTCCGGGGATTTGCCGTAAAGCCCATTACGAACGAATGGCGCTTGTACTCGTTTGATTTTATGGCGCAAAAAGCTACCCCCGTTTCTGAAATTGTCTTTGTGATTGAAAACACGCGGGTGGGCGCGTTCAACACCAAAGGGGCCGTCTACCTGAAAGACATTTCCATTGAACCGATTGCGTCAAACGGCGATGCGGAGTAGAGCCGTCCCTTGACCCAAAAAGAATGTGCGTGCTAGACTACCCGCGCGTGTTTTGTTTGAATAAAAGATGGATAGGAGAGGACCTTTAAAAATGCCTAAATCATTTAAAGTCAGCGTTTTGGGAGACGGCGGTTGGGGAACGGCCCTTGCTTTGGTCAATGCACGAAAGGGTAATGACGTCCTGTTGTGGAGCATTTTCCCCGAGTATGCGAAGGTTCTCCACGAAAAGCGGGAAAACATCAAGTTTCTTCCGGGAGTTAAAATTCCGAGCTCGATGACCATTACGTCGGACTTAAGCAAAGCCGTGGCATTCGGAGATTTCATTGTTCTGGCAGTTCCGTCGCAGTTCTTAAGAAATGTCATCTTTAAAATAAAGGGCTTCACTCTTTCGAAAAAAATATTCGTGAGCGTGGCAAAAGGGCTTGAAGCCAAGACACTCGCAAGTCCTTCACAAATTACGCACTCGATTCTGGGAGACGTTCCTTTGGTCGCTTTGGCCGGGCCCTCTCACGCGGAGGAGGTGGCGCGTGAAATTCCGACTCTGGTGGTGGTGGGATCAAAACGGCCTGAGTGTTCCGTCAAGACGCAAGAGGCGTTTCACGATTCGCGTTTTCGGGTGTACGTTCAAAACGATGTGACCGGAATTGAATTGGGCGGCGCATTTAAAAATGTAATTGCGATCGGAGCGGGTCTTTGCGACGGACTAAAATTGGGGTCCAATACTAAGGCGGCGCTTCTGACGCGCGGTCTGTTGGAAATGACACAGCTTGGAGTGCGAATGGGGGCAAACCCGAACACGTTTTTCGGGTTGTCCGGCTTGGGAGACTTGGTGACCACGTGCATTTCTGAATATGGGCGGAACCTCAAGGTCGGCCGTCTGTTGGGCGAAGGTAGAAAGATCAAAGACATTTTGTCCGAGATGGAAATGGTTGCCGAAGGCGTAGAGACGGCCCGGAGCGCTTATCAATTAGCTCGAAAGCACGGTGTCACGGCAGCCATCATCAGCGAAATTTACAAGGTCATCTACGAGGACAAAGATCCCGCCCAGGCGCTTGAGGATTTGCTGAGCCGAGAAGCGCACGAGGAAATGAAACAATATTAAAGCAAGTAAAATTTAAAAATTAGAAGTTAAGGCGTTGCTCCGCGACGGCTCCCAAATTTTTAACTTTGCGCTTTTAATTTTTAATTGTTTTTTGTCGGGATATTACGGGATGCCCCCGATTTTTATGAATGTTCTTTTCCAGTACAACGTTAGCACTTACACCGACGTGTAAGTGCGACGACGTCACTTCTAAGGAGTGACGTGTACGTCGTCGGGACGTGGCGCAGCCCGGTAGCGCACACGCTTGGGGTGCGTGGGGTCGCGAGTTCAAATCTCGCCGTCCCGAGATTCTTTTTATTTATCAGTACTCGGGCAGTACTTGATGTCGACAGCTCGACATCAAGTGCCGTCCCGACCAACACTCCCCATTTTATTTTATTCATTTTTGTGTTGGTCGTCCCATGAGGCCCGAAGGGCCGACGCGGGACTTCCTGATAAAACGAAATGGGTAATCGGGACTGCCGCGCTTCGCGCGGACCGTCCCTTCCACAGTATTTTAAAAATCGGGCAGTACTGACTATCCGTTTTTTCAATCTATCAAAATCAGTGCCATTCTATGATGTTCCCGGAATTTAAATTATGGCGACAAACCTTCCGTTTTCTGTAGTGAGAGACGCCTGTCACGAAACAGGTGTCCGCGTTATACTGATCGGCGGGCAAGCTTTGGGATCACGCGGGTACCAACGCATGACGCTCGACGTGGATTTTATGATTGTGGACACGGACTATGACCGGCTCATGAACGCGGTGTGCGCGCGCGGTTTTAGGGAAGTGGTCCGGACCCATGTGGCAGCGAAACTGCGTGCGGAGTCAGGATGTTTTGTAGACATTGACTTTTTATTCGTCGATGCCAAAACATTCGAAGGTGTTTACGGAGACGCAACGGAAGAAGATTACAAAGAAGCAAAATTTTTGGTCCCCAAGGTTGAACATTTAATCGCGCTTAAACTCCACGCCATTAAACAACAACCGCGTTCTCGGGAACTTAAGGACCTGGCCGATGTTGTCGAATTAATTAGGGCCAACAAAATAGATGTCTGCCGGGATGCGTTCAAATCGATGTGTCTGAAATTTGGCACTCCTGAACTGTACCATAAAATTAGAATGCACGGTGAATCGGATGGATGACTTACATTTTCCTGTATTTGATCAACCGCTCCCTCCGCCCAAGTTGGTGAGCACACGGGCGTATGTTGAATTCGTAATCTGGAGTTTGAACTTGCGAAGCTACGAAGAGCGCAGGAAAGCGCTTGCGGAAAGAGCCCTCCCAACGGGCAAACGGTTTACCCTTTTCCCAGGCGAATAATTCCCAATCGTGTTAGGTTGAGCAATCATCATGGCTAAAGGGATCCCCACTCGAAGGCAAAAACAGATTTCGAGACTCTTGCGCGAAAAGCGCAAGTCGATTCAGGCACGACTCAAAATTTTTTCTCGAAAGCAAGGAAGCCGTTAACCTCGCTTTCTTTATCTTGGCGATGATCCTTGATCCCAGATTCAAAAAAGGTATTCGGTTGTTCAACCGGGGGAAGTTCTTTGAAAGTCACGAAATGATCGAAGCCGTTTGGCTAGATCCATCGACAGAACATCGCAATTTCTACAAGGGGTTGATCCAGGCCGCGGCGGCCCTTCATCACGTTCAGAACCATAATGGGAAGGGCGCTCTTCAAGTTTATCGGAGTGCGGTGCGCTATCTCAAACCCTACCAGTGCGCAGTCAATCCGCCAAGTTTCATGGCGGATGCACAGTACTGCGCCAACCGCGCAGTGCCGTTCGAACGAGCGCCCGACCGGCGCTTGACCAAACGGTACCGCGAACCCAGAAAAATTAAATTGACGCGGTACCAATCTCAGGCGTTCGGCATCAACGTCAAAAAACTGATTTGCGATCTTGAGACTTTTTTTGAAGTGATGGGCAAAACAGGCGGAGATGTGCCGAGCAGCATTTCCGAATTCAAGTTTCCGGTGATTCAAACCAAGTAAATGAGTGCCGACACATCATCGTAGGCGACGTCAAAGTCGCCACACTTCTGGAGAAGAACGTCAAGTTCTTCCCTGAAAGTGCTCGCGCAAAAAGCGCGCAGTGCGATGAGTACTGGCGCATGGGCGCCAGTACATATCGATAAGGGTTCAAACATGAATTGGAAAACAGGATTTGTCCTGTCTCTTTTGCTTTTGCTCGTCGTTTTCGTGGTTCAAAACTACGAAGTGGTTGAGCTCCGTTTTCTGATTTGGTCCGTTCAAGTGAGCCGCGCGATTGTCCTCTTTTTGAGCGTTCTGATCGGAATTGTGATCGGTTGGCTGCTCACTCACATGTCAAAAAAATCCTGATTCCGAGTGAAAGAATAGAAAAGGAGCGGGAACAAATGAAAGACCTCGAACGATACCGGAAGGCGATCAGAGCCAAGGTGTGCAACCGGTGCATTGATCAAGGCGAAGACGGCTGCTGTTCCTTAAGCGGTGACCAGAGGTGCGGCGTAGAACTTTACCTTGAGAAAATCGTCGACGTGGTTCATTCCGTTCGCAGTAAAAAATTAAAGGACTACGTTGAGCAATTGAGGAAACACGTTTGTTCGGACTGCAAAAATCAAAATCCGGACGGCACCTGCCAATTGCGGAGTGAAGCGGATTGCGGGTTGGACCGTTATTTTGCCCTCGTGGTTGAAGCCATTGAAGAGGAAGATCAGAAAACGAAGTAGGGAACAAGCCCTGCCGTAAGGCCGCTCGACGGCCAAAACTTAAGGATATCCCGGTCCTTCCAAGTGACTTGCGTCACAGACCTAACCCCTGTCGAATTGATAAAAATGCGCCGTGAAAGCGCATCCTCACGCCTTTAACTTTTCGGAACGACCCTTTTTGGTCATTTGGGAAACGACCCGCGCATGCGATCTGGCGTGCGTCCACTGTCGGGCCGAAGCGGAACCGAATCCCAAGCCTGATGAACTGACCCACGAGGAAGCGCTCGACCTCGTGAGTCAAGTCCGAAAAATGAAAACGCCCATTCTGGTCTTTAGCGGAGGCGATCCGCTCAAAAGAAAAGACCTGCCTGAATTGATCCGGTACGCTAAATCTCTGGGGCTGAGAACAGGTGCGATCCCCGCAGCGACTCCGGCCCTTACTCCGGACCGCATTCGGTCCTTAAAGGATTCGGGTCTTGATCAAATTGCGTTCAGTTTGGATTCTGCCGTGAGTGAAGAACACGATCGCTTCCGGCAAGTGCCGGGTGTTTTTGAGCGCACGCTTCAGAGTGTACGATACGCGAACGAGCGTGGTCTGGCGGTTCAGATCAATTCGCTCGTGAACGTTCATAATGAAAAGCAGCTCGAACTGTTGATCCGTCTCGTTGAAGGGTTGGACATCGTATTTTGGGAAGTTTTTTTTCTCGTACCCGTGGGCCGCGGGAAAGAACTTCCGCTGATGAGCGCGCAAAAATTTGAAGAGGCGTTTTCGAAAATTTATGACTTAAGCCAAAAAGCTTCTTTTGTGATCAAGATCACCGAAGCGCCTCAGTATCGAAGGTATTATATTGAGCAGCGGATGCGCGAACAGGGAATCGATTCACGCCGGTTGAGACTCGAAGAAATTAATTTACCCGCTTATCTCACCAGAGCCAAAGGGCCCGGCGGATCGATTGGGCGGGCACCTCAGGGCGTTAATGCGGGAAAAGGATTCGTATTTATTTCATACAACGGAGAAGTGTTGCCGAGCGGTTTTTTGCCCTTGTCCGGCGGCAGTATTCGCAGACGGTCTCTTGCTGAAATCTATCAGAATGCCCCGCTGTTTCGGGAACTCAGGGATCCGTCGCGGTTAAAAGGACGCTGCGGCATTTGCCCGTATCGCGAGGTATGCGGCGGCTCGCGTTCCCGCGCGTACGCATTGACGGGTGATTATTTGGAAGAAGATTCCGCTTGTGTTTATCAGCCGGCTCCGCCGCCGAACGAACCATTGCGAGATTCAATCCAATGCTGCTGCCGGGAGGCAGCAAAACAAGCGATTGGGTGAATTGAGTCTATCAAAATTGAACTTGAGTTGAGGGCGACTTCCGGACCGTCGATTACGCTTACCAGAGCGTGACCTCCCCTAAAATCGCGGTCTGGTGTCGCCCTTTTTTAAAACGCGCCCCTACATTGGTCGCCCAATTGCCGCTCTTTCATGTATCATATACCTCCTTTTTCCAGCTCATGAGTTTTATGTCCCGTAAAAGAAGAAAAACAAGATTATTCAGATCACGCTGTTCGGAGCGCACCGTTTCGATTGGTGTGGAGCTTGAGGCCTATTCCATTTCTATCCCGGACTACAAGATTTCTCGGTCGCTCCATTTTCCGCGCCGCAGCGCAGCGGAGGCGGGTGAGCGGTTCACCAAAGACGTCAGCATCGGAAATGAATACAACAGCAAGATTTTTTACACCGTCCGGGAAGCGTTGTTCCTCCTCAAAAACGGCTTGAGAAAATACATTCACTATCGCGCACCGCGGGAACGGGATCGCCACACGCTTTTTTTGGTGGGCGGATGGACGGATCGGTTTGCCGGAAGTCACATCCATGTCGCATTGGCCAAAAAAAAGCTCGATCCGAAACAAGCACAGCGGCTCGCCAGGTGTCTTCACAGCCACATTCCGTTTATCATCGCACTCACGGGAAATTCACCCGTGTGGCGCGATCGGCTGAATCAACTCAACTCAAATCGCTTGTTGTTGGGAACAAAAACCTATTGCAAGATCACGAAAGGTTCAGAGCTTTCAAAGCATCGGTACAGTGAGCTGACACTCAACGCAGGCGGAAAAAGGAAACCTCCAACGCTTGAACTGCGCGTGCCGGACTCGGGCGTTCCGGAATATATCCTGGCGGCCGTGTGCGTGATTAAGGCAGTAGCCCTTAGGTGGTTAGCAGGCAAGCCAACCCTGAATCACTTGAGCCATGAAAATTATGTGGTGGCGCGGGACCAGGCGGTTCACTACGGTCCCGGAGCCAAACTTTATTGGAACCACCACGTGATTACTGTGGCTCAATATGCGGATCTTTTCTTCCGTAAATATAAGGACGAGTTGGATCAACTTCATATTCCGGGGGAGGTCATCGATTTGTTCAAATATCTTAAGAAGGGCTGGAACCAATCGACGGTGATTCGTCGAGCGGTGCAAAGATCACTCTGGAGTCATCGGCCGACGTGGGAACGCCGGTTTGCGAAACGGTATGCCCATGCGATCGAATCTTTGCTCGACGGAAACACCTTTGCAACGTTTGCGAAGACCTTGGGGGTTCGTCTTCCCAACATTGACAGAACGTGGCTGGGACGGAAGGAAGCGAGATGGTGAGGAAAAGGAAGCGAACAAGCAGGCTTGCCCGCCGAACAGGCAGGCCCCTCATAGGAGTCACCTGCGAGGTTCATAAATTGAGGCCCTATTATTCGGAATTCGAGCTCGTGTGCGATTATCAATATATTCGCGCCATCGTTCGAGCCGGCGGAATTCCCTTGCTGATTCCGATCAACCCTTTCAAACGCGATATCGGAAAACTTTTGCAGAATATCAAAGGCCTCGTCATTGTCGGCGGCGCCGACATTCATCCGAGTTTTTATGGGGAGCCGAGCCGTCATAAAATTGAACCCATGTATCGGGGCCGTACCAAGTTCGACATGAATTTGTATCACGCGGCCAAACGGCGCAAACTTCCCGTGCTCGCCATTTGTTACGGGACGCAGCTTTTAAACGTCATTTACGGCGGGACTCTGTACCAAGACATCCAAAAACAAGTTCTCATGGCCAAAAATCACCGCTCGAAACGAAAACCCATGCACTCGCTTCACATCGAAAAAGGATCGCAGCTTGCCCGAATGGTCGGGAAAACCGATTTTTTAGTGCACAGCGAACACCATCAAGCCGTGAAACGACTGGGTCGGTCTCTGCGCGCGGTCGGTTATTCCTCGGATTGGATTATTGAAGCGATTGAAGGACCCCCCAAAACGATTGCGGTGCAGTGGCACCCGGAACGGCAAGAACGTGATCCGGTTCAGAAGAAACTGTTTCGAAGTTTTGTCGAGATGTGCCGGAAAACCAAGTAGGGGCGGGCCTTGTGGTCGCCCCTACATGCGTAAATTCGTAAACTTTTTGTTGTGGAGCTACTTATGATTCGATAAACTAATCCGATATATGTAGGGAAGTTAAAGTTGGGCCGTTCGGAACTGATCAATAGGAGAAACTAAGAATGAAAAAGATTCTGGTCGGGATACTTGTATTATCTATGCTGATTGCCCCGGTTCAGCCGTTCGCGTTTGCGGGGAAAGTCGAGTGGACGGATCCGGTGAAAACGAGTTGGGACGTAGCCACGTATTATCCAGAGCGCATCCTCTTAAATCTCGGGACGGGCCTCGAAAACTTGACCCTGGGTTGGACGGACATTTTGGTACGGCCGCACCGAGTTGAATTTCCTCCGTATGGTATCGTCGAAGGCGTGTTTAATTCGGTCATTTTTACCGTTGGCGGAGCTCTCAAAGTAGCTTTCTTCTGGCTTCCGGTAAATATACCGTTGCCTCATGGCGGCGTGCGGTTGATTGAGGAGTGGTCGGAGCAATCCTTATAGGATCTTGCTGAATCTTGCGCGAAGCGCTTTTAATCGTGCATTCAGCCGTTCCGATCGATTGGCTTCACGGCAAGTAACCGCGTTTGCTTGTCCTCCGCAACGTACCCTCAAAAAAGCGAATGGAATCTTAAAGAAAGGTTCCCATGCAAAAGGAAAGACGTTTAAGTCAAAGGCATTTTATGACGCTTCCGATTCACTATCGGGAGATTCCGTCCGCGAAAAAAGCGGGGTCCGAAACGCCTGAACGCCATTACACCTCGAACCTGTCAGAAGGCGGTCTTCGGTTTTTGTCGCCAAAATCCTATCCGATCGGAACTGTTTTTGAGATCACCTTTCCCATTAAGGATCAGTTAATGACTCTGAAAGCACGGGTGGTTCATTCCGTTCTCGACCGGGAAACCGGAACGTATCATACGGGTGTCTGCTTTTCGAACACATCGCAGCTCTTTAAAATCAAACTGGCGGAACAACTGTGTCACATCGATGAGTACCGCAGGAAACTGTCCAAACGAACCGGGCAGGTGGTTTCTGAGGAAGAAGCGGCACACCGGTGGATTAGCGAGCAGTCCGAGAAATTTTCCGAATTGTATTCGATCTAGTGTGGACGGTATGAAGCTCGAACTCGCTAAAGGGGACATTACTCAGGAAGCGACCGAAGCGATCGGAAATGCTGCGAACAGCCGGTTGGCCGGGGGCGGCGGGGTAGATGGGGCAATTCATCGCTCAGGCGGGCATGAGATCATGAAGGAACTTCGGGAAAAATATCGGGGATGTCCGACCGGAAGCGCGGTGATTACCGGCGGCGGGCACTTAAAGGCGAAATACGTGATTCATGCGGTGGGTCCGGTGTATTCGGGAAAACCAAAAGACGCAGAGCTTCTGGCCGGCGCCTATCAAGCTTCCCTTGAGCTGTGTTCCAAACATCGGATTCGATCCATTGCGTTTCCGTCGATCAGTACCGGCGTCTATGGATATCCGGTACGGGAAGCCGCGCCCATCGCGCTCAATACCGTGAAGCGGTATTTAACCAGCCACTCGGAAATCGAACGGGTTCGTTTCGTTCTCTTCGACGATCAAACCTATCTGGCTTATCAGGAAGTGTATTCGAAATTTCAGATGTAGTTCAAACCTCTCGCGAGAGGAAGGAGGAAGTTCAACATGGCAACTTCAAAATCGAAAAAGGGATTGGAAGGCGCGTTAACCGTTCTGATTTATATTTTTTTGGCGGGCGGAATCGCTACCTATTTTTTGCCGACGGTCGGCTTAAACATTCCGGCGGTTGGTGAGATCAGTTGGAACGTGCGTGATATTGTGAAAACGATCCCAAAAGGGTTTAGTCCAACAGGCGGGGAAAAAACGAAACTTTCCGTGTCGTTTGACGTCATCGATTTGGTCAGAGCGGTGGAACCCGCAGGAGAAGGAAAAATTGCGGTTCCAAAACGGTTGGTTCATTTGGCCATCGGCGCTTTGGTGCCGGTCGCTCTTGGGCTCACCTACTTGGTTTTAGTTTTGGGACTTTTGACGGCGCCCCTGAAGAAAAGCGGGTTTTTTATTTTCCTATCGGGTTTTGCGACGGTTTGTGCGGCGTACGCCGTGGTTGGAGTTTTTTACCTGAATGCACTGTCACAGCAAGTTTTTTCGGAAGCACTTGCCAAAGCTGAAGAAAGCCCATTCTTTTTTGTGACACAGCATTTTGTGAAAGATATTTCCGTTCGTCCCGACGTCGGCATGATTGCGCTTCTGGTTTTAACGGCGCTTACTTTTGTAACGGCTCTTGGCCGGATGTCACAATCGGGGAAATAGCGGTTGTAGTGGTCTGCGCGGTCGGCGCTGCGTTTGGTAGGCGGCAATGGTTTCCGCAATACCCTTGCGGAGCGGGATTACGGGGGAGTAACCGGTTAAGGTTCTAAATTTGGTTGTGTCGGCAGCACGTTTCGGATAGCCCTCCGGTTTGGAGCTGTCGAAAAAAGCTCTTACGTTCAACCCAATCGTATCGGAAATTAATTCAAAAAGCTCGCGGATCGTAATCATCTGTTCATGGCCGATGTTCACCGGATCGGCTGGCTGCGCGTGTTCGGCCAAAAGCTGCATTCCGCGGGCAACGTCTTTGGCGTGGACGAACACACGCGATTGATTTCCGGAACCCCATATTTCAATCGGATTGTTTCCCTCGAAGATTTTGTGAATGAGCGCCGGAATCACGTGGCACATTTCGGGATCAAAATGATCCCTCGGGCTGTAGGCATTAAAGGGCCGGACAATGACCGCTTCCATTTCGGTCTCGCGCGTGTAGTATTCCGCAAGCCGCTCTCCCATCCGTTTCGCCCATCCGTAACCCCGATTGGTCGGCTCTGGTTCTCCCCTCGTGCCTTCTGATTCCGGAGTAGGAACCGCAGCGTCGTGAGGGTACACGCAAGCGGTACTGACTTGGACGAACCGTTTGACACGCTGACCGGCCGCTGCATGAATCACATTTTGCTGGAGCAGCATGTTGGACTCAAACATCTCGGCGTGGTGCGTGATGTTAAAACCAATCCCGGTCACTTTGGCCGCAAGGTTAAAGACGACTTCCTGACCCTGACACACGCGTTCGCAATTTGCGAGATCAGCGAGGTCGATGGGATGGAAGCTGATATCGTCAAGAACCGCTTTGAGGTATTCGAGCTTGCCGCTTGAAAGGTTGTCGGCTACGGTGACCTGAGCACCGTCACGGACCAGCCATTCGGTCAAGTAGGAGCCCACCATGCCGGCACCGCCGGTGACCAGCACTTTCTTATCCTTCCAGAAGGACATAGACATTCCTCAACCGTTTACGCTGCGCAGCTTAGGGTTTTTGTTCCGGCGGTTTGGGTCATCACGTTCACCGATTATACTTGAAGTT
>MHFO01000032.1:0-2361 GCA_001804225.1 Omnitrophica bacterium RIFCSPLOWO2_01_FULL_50_24
CAAGAGGATTTTCATTAGACGCCAACTTAATGACCTTGGAAAGGCCAAGCGTCCGGGCCACTTCCTCAATCGGCCGACCCGGTTCATAAGGAATTATTTTCGTGATATAGTCTTTAAAGAATTGGGTCATCTTCTACTATTTTAATAATACCGGACACCGCCCGTTTCCAATTGGTGCCGGGCGGCACCAATTCGTCCTAACCCCTTACTCTGTCTCAAAAAAGAGGGGGAATCTGTGCTCATTTGATACCGGATACGGCATCCGGTATTACGACTTGATCTGGGGATAAGATCCGAGCACCTTCAGGAATCTGACTCGTTCTTCAATGGCGTTCAGAGCCTTTTTGACACGCCGATCCTCGACGTGTCCTTCCAAATCAATAAAAAAGTAATAATCCCAGGCCCGTTTCTTGGACGGGCGGGATTCAATTTTAGTCATGTTGACACGGTTCTTGCGGATGGGGTCCAACATTTCGTACAGGGCACCTACTTTGTCCTTAATCGAAACCAAGATGGACGTTTTGTCGTGCCGCGTAGGAGGTGAAATGTGTCGCCCGATGACCAGAAAGCGGGTAACGTTGTGCGGCAAATCTTCGATTCCGCGTTCGAGCACATTCAAGTTGTAAATGGTGGCCGCAAGTTCCGACGCAATCGCCGCGGCGCCGTCCTCGACTTGCGCTTTTTGCGCTGCTTGGGTCGTGCTTGCGACTTCGAACAACTGGACCCCGGGCAAATTCCGCTCCAACCACATCCGGCATTGCCCAAACACCTGAGGATTGGAGTACACACGTTTGATGTCCTTCAAACGGCAAGACGCCATCAAATTGTGCGAAATTTCAAACAGAATCTCGGAGCAAATTTTCAAATCGGAATCAATAAACATATCGAGCGAGTGACTCACCGCCCCCTCGATCGAGTTTTCAACCGGTACAACACCGTAATCCACGCGCTTGTGATTCACTTCGCCAAACACTTCCGTAATGCTCGCGCACGGAACGTACCGCACACTGGACCCAAATTTAGAAATAGAGGCCAAGTGCGTAAACGTTGCTTCCGGACCCAGGTAAGCTGTCGAAATGGGCTTTTCGAGCGCTCGGGATGCGGACATAATTTCTCGATAAATCGCTTTGAGCGAATCTTTCGGAAGCGGGCCCTTTGCAAGCTCATCGATCTTCCGATAAATTTCGCTTTCGCGGGCCGGTTGGTACACCTCGGATTGTTTCTCACTCTTGAGCTTGCCGATTTCAAGTGCGAGCCGTGTCCGATCGTTTAACAAACCGATGATCTGATGATCTAATTGATCAATCTTTTTTCGAATACCGTCCAAACTCATAGCATCATGCGATTTCATAGCGGTGTATCAGACGCCCTCGGCTCTTCGGGCTTGAGAAGAGCGCTCTCTTGGCTGCCTCCTGTTTGATCCGCCTCCGTTGTAGTCGCGGGCGGCTCTTTTGAAACGATGTGTTCAGTTCTCAACAAATCTTCGCGCTTCACGGACTGTTCCACCAATTCCCGGATTTCCGTAATGTTGGGAAGATCCTCCAAAGATTTTAAACCGAAGTGTTCCAGAAATTTTTCCGTTGTGCCGTATAGGAATGGCCTGCCCGGTATTTCCTTCCGGCCGACAATCTTGATCAATTTCCGCTCGACAAGCGTACTCAGTACGCCCGACACGTCTACCCCTCTGATGTCTTCGATTTCTGCCCGTGTCATCGGCTGTTTGTACGCCAGAATGGCCAACGTTTCCAAAGCGGAGCGCGTTGCCTGTTTCGCTTTCTTTTGCAGCTCAAGCGCCATGATCCACGGCGCATACTTGGGATCCGTCGCACATTCGTACCCGCCGGCGATTTCGTGGATCCGAAAACTTCTTCCCTCTCGCGCATATTCTGTCTGAAGTTCCCGTACCAACTGATCAATTTTGGACGTTTGATATCCGTCCAGTGCCCGTTTGATCTCCGCATTGGTTACCGGTCTGGACGCAGTAAAGAGAATGGCTTCGATGACTCGCTTCGCTTCTTGATCATCGTGAACTTTCACGCCGCTAGGCGATGTCTTCTCGCGCCCCCTTGGAACATCGCCCTGCATCTGGGGAGGAAGTTGAGCTACAATTTCCGCTGCAAGCTCTTTTCGCAATGCCTCCAGTGCTTTTTGTCTTTCTTTTTGCTTTTCTTTCTTGGATCGGATAGCCGCCATTTAGGACACCTTCGAAATCAAAATATCGCCAAAGGGCTCTTTTTGAACCACGCGCGCCCATTTGGACCGGATCATTTCCAGCAACGCTAAAAAGGTCACGATCACCAAATTCTTGGTCAAGGGACGACCCTTCGGGTCGCCACCCGTCCGTGGCCTGTAGCCACGGGC
>MHFO01000032.1:2383-8566 GCA_001804225.1 Omnitrophica bacterium RIFCSPLOWO2_01_FULL_50_24
GACAAGCCATGGGTTTCCTCCGCTGTGATCTTCTCCTTTGAAAAAAGCTCCCGAAAAACGATTTCGGTTCGTTCGTTGAGAATTATCTTTAACTCTGCGATGCGTTCCTCGATCGTAACGATTTCCTCATAAACTTCATGAACTTTTTCCGTTGAAATGTCTTTGAGAACGGTCTGAAACGCGTTGAGCAAATCATAGAGATCAGCACTGAACGTTTGAATCGATGCGTCATCCACCGAAAGCTGGCTTAGATAATAATCCGCAACTTGGCGCGTAAAAACCTTTCCGCGTTCGTCTTCGAGCATCCCGAGCCCTTTGGCCGCTTCGCGAAACGCTTGATATTCCAATAACTTTCGAACGAGTTCTGCGCGCGGATCACCGCCCTCTTCTTCATCTTCTTCTTCCGAAGGAGGCAGCAGCATCTTAGATTTAATGTAGATCAACGTGGCCGCCATCACGAGAAACTCCCCCGCGATTTCCAAGTCATACTTTTTCATGCTTTTTAAATAGCCGAGGTATTGATCCGTAATGACCGAAATCTGGATATTGTAAATATCCATTTCATTCTTCGTGATCAAATCGAGAAGAAGCTCGAACGGACCTTGATAAACCGGCAAATTGACCACGAGGGGATCGTAGGGTTGTTTCCCTTGGGGTGTCTCGACGTTTGAATCGGTTTCTATTTTTCCCTTTTCCTCGTCATCCATCACGCTATTCCTACCGCCTCTTTTGCTTCCGCCAGGGTCAGACACGCAACCGACCGAGCTTTTTTTGAACCCTCCACGAGCATTTCACGAATTTTGGAACGACCTCTTTCAAGCTCCTTCCTCCGCTCATAAATGGGCTTCGTAAAGCGCACAAGGTAGGAAGCCATCTCTTGTTTGCATTCCACACAGCCGCGTTTCGCTTGGCGGCATTCTTGAGCCACCGTCTCGTGATTTTTTTGATTAAAAATAGTGTGAAAATAATACACGGGGCACACGTCAGGATGCCCAAGATCCTCCCGCCGTTTCCGAGCGGGATCCGTCACCATGCGCATTACCTTTTTATCGACTTCTTCGGGTGAATCTGAAAGATCGATCGTATTTCCATAACTTTTACTCATCTTGCGGCCGTCCACACCGGGAAGCTTCGGTACTTTGGTCAAGAGCGCCTCTGCTTCCACAAAGACATTCTTCCGATAAAGGTGATTGAAACGCCTGGCAATTTCGCGGGCCAGTTCCAAATGGGGAAGCTGATCTTCGCCCACGGGAACCGCATTCGCTTTGTACAACAATATATCAGCGGCCTGCAGAACCGGATAACCTAAAAAACCGTGCGTTGCCAGTTCCTTGCCCTTTTGCTCCTTGATCTGATCTTTATAGGTTGGATTCCGTTCCAACCAGGAAAGCGGCGTAATGATCGAAAGCAGCAAAGCAAGCTCTGCGTGTTCCGGTACGAGACTCTGTAAAAAGATGGTCGACGTGTTCGGATCGAGCCCGGCCGCAAGAAAATCGATGACTACCTCGATGACCGTCTCTTTGATCTTGATTTTTGATTCGTATTCGGTGGTGAGCGCGTGCCAATCGGCAATCATAAAGTACGACTCGGCGCTCTCCAACTTCTTCCAATTTTCCAATGCGCCGAGCAAATTACCCAGATGAAGTTTATTGGTCGGCCGCACTCCGCTCAGAATCCGCTTTGGCATTCTGTACCTTTTTCCCTTTCGTACCGCGGTTTTCGACGCGGCGCTTCTCCTATCCTTTTGCTAATAAAAGGGTTAGATTCTAGAAGAGATTATATTCTTTGTCAATGAATCTAAGCTCAAGACGTAGAGAAAAAGGAGAAAATCAGTAGGAATCAAAAGAAAATGGGGTGGGGCAAGTTAGAAAACTCTGAGGAGCAGACCCTTGAGATAAGCGCCCTCAGGATGATAGAGACTAACGGGATGGTCGATGGAGTGAGCTGTTTTGGCGAGGATTTGGACTTCGCGCCCCGCATCTTTGGCGGCACCGAACACGATTTTTTGAAAGAGTTCCGGGTCTATGAATGACGAGCACGACGAAGTAAAAATCAAACCGCCCGGCGCAAGCCGCTTCACGGCATTTAAATTAATATCTTTATACCCCCGAGCTGCTTGCTGTACCTGGTTTTTCGACTTACAAAAAGCCGGCGGGTCGAGCACAATCAAATCATACGTATCTTTGTCCCGCCTCAAAAATTCAAAAATGTCGTCTTGAATGCACCGATACTGCTCTCCTGCCAACCCGTTCAATTCGAAGTTTTCTTTGAGGCGTTCAAACGCACGGCTTTGCGTTTCTACCGCGGTAACAGCCGCTGCACCCGCTCGAGCGAGCGAAATGGAAAAGCCACCCGCGTAAGCGCAGCCATCCAACACGCGCTTTCCCTTTGCGCACCTTGCGACCAACCCACGATTTTCACGCTGATCCAGAAACAGTCCCGTCTTTTGGCCTCCTCGGATGTCCACGACAAACCGATTTCCACACTCTTCGACCTCAAACTTTTCAGGCGGTTCTTCCCCACTCACGAGTCCCTTGTGTTCCGGAAGACCTTCCAACTTTCTTTGAGAAACATCACTGCGCTCATAAATGCCCTTTGGATGAAACACATCTTCAAGAGCTTTCGCTACCACCGGTTTGAGTGCTTCCATTCCGGCCGTCAAAAATTGGGAAACCAGATAATCACCGTATCGGTCAACGATCAATCCGGGAAGAAAATCTCCTTCCGAATGAACACACCGATAGGCATTGGTATGGGCCGGGATTAAATCAAGGCGCAAACGTTCGGCGGTTTCAAAGCGTTTCGAGAAAAACGACACGTCGATTGATTCTTCCTGAAATGTCAGCATTCGAACGGTGATTTGAGATCGAGGGTTAAAATAGCCGACGCCCAAAAATTCGTTCTCACTCGAATAAACACGAACCACGCTTCCCGGCGTAAGCGCAGAATCTACTTGGTCGATTGCGCCCGAATAAATCCAAGGATGAAACGCGCGAACGGGTTTATCACGTTTGGACTTTAAAATGACGCGCGCCTCTTGTGAAACTGACTTCACGGTTTGGCTCCTCCC
Source organism: Omnitrophica bacterium RIFCSPLOWO2_01_FULL_50_24 (assembly GCA_001804225.1). Classification (GTDB taxonomy): domain Bacteria; phylum Omnitrophota; class Omnitrophia; order Omnitrophales; family Danuiimicrobiaceae; genus 2-01-FULL-50-24. The sequence goes on from MHFO01000032.1 coordinate 5,454, forward strand.
GTCGAGAAGAAAAACGCAGCGGCCGCCAGAAGAAGCGTATAGACCGCAAACCAGTGCAGTTTCCCTTGAAACACCATTCGAAACAAAATAGAAATGGAAAAATAACCGGTCACGAACGCGGTCAAAACTCCGGTCAAAAGAACGGGCAAGCTGAAACCCGGCAATAAGGCGACCGCATCTGGGAGAACAATAACCGTTGCTCCTAAAATGGCGGGAATGGAAATGAAAAATGAAAAGCGAACGGCGTCTTCCCTGTGGAGCTTAAGCCACAAAGCCGCAGAAATGGTAGATCCGGACCGCGACACTCCCGGAACCACCGAAAGACCCTGAACAATTCCGATGAGAATCGCATCCAGCCATCGGCCCATTCTCCGGTTCGAGTCAGAACGAATGCAATGGGTCGACCAAAGAATGAGTGAATTAACAAGGAGTGCAATGGACACGGGTTTCAAAGTGGAAAAAAAATAGTCGATCCGATGTTTCAAAAGCAAACCGATTACCCCCGTCGGAATGGTCGCCAAAACGATCATCCCGAGCATCCGTTTCCCAAGCTTTGTGATCGGGAACAGATCCTTTGCAAAATAAACGAGCACGGCGCTTAATGTGCCGAGGTGAACTGCGACATCAAAAACAAGAAGGGCCGGGCCTTGAAGCCGGAACCAATATTGAACGATGACGAGATGCGCCGAACTTGAAACCGGAAGGAATTCGGTCAAACCTTGAAGGCCGCCTAGAATGACTGCCTGCGCGAGGGTCATTTCTCGCACACGCGGGAAGCTACAAAACGACGGAACCGGAACGTAAGATCTGGCTGCTCCATCAACGATTGAAACGTGCCGACATCGCTCCAGTCGAAATCGCATCGGACAAGACTTGCACTCTTGACCCGTTCCAAAACGGCATAATCGATGGAAATATCAGGTAATTTTTTAAAGGCCGCTTGAGGCCGCACCGCACCCCCCTTGACGTATATCGTTCGAAGACGAGAAGCAAGCCGGGGTTGGTAGTGTTCGATAGACCGGAGAATGGTTTTTGCCGGTGCTAAAAAAATCCCGGCGTGCCACAAAAAGCGGTGCGACCGGACAAATCGGCGAGCGCGGCGTTCGTTCGGTTTTTCAACGAATCGCTTTAACCGAAACGCGGAGTCCGAGATTCGCTTTCCCATTTCGATGTACCCATAGAACGACGAAGCAGAAGTGGGTCGAATCCCCAAAATCGAAAAGCCGTTCGTGCGCATGGCTAGTGTCTCAGCTTGTTTGACCGCAATTTGAAATTTCCGTTTGTTTCGAATCCGGTGATCCGCAGGCAGCACAAGCACGCGTGCGTCGGAATCCCACTTCAAGATATGCGCTGCTCCCAAACCCACCGTGGCTGCCGTATTGCGGGACACCGGCTCGGCGATGACTTGCGATCGAGGAACGCGCCTAGCAACTTTCCGTAACGCTCGGATAAATTCCTGATTGCCGATCACCAAAGTTCGGGACGAAGGAACCAAAGGCGCGATCCGTTTTAACGTTTCGCTTAAAAGGGACTGCTCACCTCGGAACAGTTTGAGGAGTGGTTTCGGCGTCTTAAGGGTAAGCGGCTTGAGCCGCGTCCCGCGTCCGCCGGCCATGACCAGGGCCCACAGCATGAGGGTTATCTCTTTACTCGTTTTACTTTGGTTTGGGAGGAAGGGGAAAATTCCTTGATTTTTTCCTCGACCAGTGCCCGAATTTCATTCAATCGTTTTTCGTGGGAAGCCTCGAAACGAGTCACAAGCACCGGCTGCGTATTTGATGCCCGCACCAGACCCCATCCGTCGCCAAAGTCGATTCGAACGCCGTCGATATCTATCGTTCGATAATGCGCCTTGAAGTATTTGCTCACGCGTTTGACCACTTCAAACTTTTCATCGTCCGGACAATCAACGCGAAGCTCGGGAGTAGCATAAGTTCGAGGAAGGTCATTCAAAAGGTTTGATAACTTCTGACCGGTTTGATCCAAAATCTCCAGGACCCGAATCCCCGCATAGACGCCGTCGTCAAATCCAAAGTACCGATCGGCAAAAAACATGTGCCCGCTCATTTCGCCCGCCAGTTGGGCATGTTCTTCCCGAAGTTTTTGTTTGATGAGCGAGTGGCCTGTTTTCCACATCATAATGTTGCCGCCGCGTTTTCGAACGTCCTCGAAGAGAAGGTTTGAACACTTCACATCCGCAACAAACTTTGCGCTTGGGTTCTTCTCTAAGATGGACCGCGCAAACAAAATCAAAAGTTTGTCCCCCCATACGATTTGGCCGCGATCGTCAACAACTCCGAGTCGGTCGGCATCGCCGTCAAACGCCAAAGCGACATCGGCGCCCGTCTCTTTGACTTTCCGAATCGCATCCTGGAGATTTTTCTCCACGGTGGGATCGGGGTGATGATTGGGAAATCGGCTGTCGGGTTCACTGAAGAGCTCCACAACGTCGTGCCCAAACTTTCGAAGCACCTCGGGGGCGATTAAACCCGCCGTGCCGTTTCCGGAATCCACCACAACCTTTAACTTACGTTTGAATTGGAATGATTTCGTAAGATAATCTTGATACGCAGAGATGGTTAAAACTTCCTCGCACGTTCCGCGTCCGGTGACAAAATCTTTCGCTTCGATACGTGCTTTCAGTTTCTGAATCTCTTCCCCGAAAAGCGAGTTTTTTCCTACAAGCATTTTAAGCCCGTTGTATTCTGGCGGATTGTGAGAACCCGTAATCATGATGCCGCCGGAAGCTTTTAGGTGAGAAATCGAGAAATAGCAGATAGGGGTGGTGACAACCCCGATGTCTATCACCGACACACCAGAAGCACGCAGCGCATCGGAAATAGCTTTTTTGATTCGTACTGAACTGGGTCGAATGTCACGGCCCAAGACTACTTTTGGGTTTTTCGCGGGAACCTGCTTGAGAAGATGGGCGCTAAACGCTCTTCCGATAAGTGTGACGACCTCGTTTGTGAGATCTTGATCGGCAACGCCGCGAATATCATATTGGCGGAAGATGTTTTTATTCACAACTTTCCTTTTTGATTTGACCCCAAATCCGATCGATTTGGGGCGATCTGTCCTTTCGCTCCGATCGAGCTCAAAGCAGATCGTGC
>MHFO01000032.1:8598-9486 GCA_001804225.1 Omnitrophica bacterium RIFCSPLOWO2_01_FULL_50_24
CCGCAGTTTTTGTGCTCGGCTCCGGTCGGCCAGCCGCTCGCTCGTAGGAAGTCGCCGCTTCCGCAAGGTCGCGGCTCTGTCCAAAAGCTCGCGAGCTCACTTCAAGTCCTGTCCTCCCTATTCTATTGAAACCTGCGCGGGACAGGACTTGAACCTGCATGCCTTGCGGCACCAGCCCCTCAAGCTGGCGTGTCTGCCAATTCCACCACCCGCGCATCAACATAGCTATTCATCAAAAACCGTTTTTAACTTGCGGCAGCCGCCAAAACAATGGCGGCTAAACCAGCCAACTTGCCCGCCGAGCATTTTGGCGGGTTCCACCACCCGCGCGCATTCATAAAAGCGGTATCTTAAGGGATAACGTTCGGATTTGCACTCACTTTAACGGAGACCTCGCAACTTCCACCGGATCGACCTCTGGCGTTTCGAGGAAGTTTTGACGGTAAACTCGAGCATCTGATGAAGCCACTCGAGCTTTTTCTTGGCTGGAATTTTCATGAACTTTTTGAGACGTTCTTCATCGCTTTCCCAATCAAAATTCATCTTTGATTCCTAAATCGCTTGATCTTTTTCAGCTCGGCAATATCCAGTTGATCGACACTCCGCCCCGTATTTTTCTTCATTCGAATCAAGTGATCCATCGAGACCACGGGCAGGATAATGTCGCCGCTTTTCATTTGAATCATCTTTTTCCTAGCTTGTGAATACGAAACGGGCGAATCAATAATCAAGTCAACTTCTTTTAACTCATCATACTTATAAAAATTGAATGCTTTCATATGCTTGTTCTTAATCCAATCCTCGCGGGTTTTCTGATCGGCTATTCCCATTGGGTCCACCGGTTGTTTGACACAATAACCCTTTCGTCTCAATATACGTACCACTTTT
>MHFO01000032.1:9544-9648 GCA_001804225.1 Omnitrophica bacterium RIFCSPLOWO2_01_FULL_50_24
ATCCGAGCAGATTGACAGCTATCCCACCCACCAAGACATACTTCACTTTTTGCTTTTGAAATTCGCGCAAGATTTCTTCGTAAATGATCATAACTGCCTCATAG
>MHFO01000033.1:0-7782 GCA_001804225.1 Omnitrophica bacterium RIFCSPLOWO2_01_FULL_50_24
GCTTGCTACTCTTACATGACATAAATAAGAAAGGCCAGATCCCTCTTCCCGAGATTGGACCTGGCCTTCATTAAAGTCAACAGAAAGACACGAGTCTACCGGATATATTTAAGCTCCTCACCGGTCGCTGGATCAAATTGATATTGTTCGGGAAACGTTAGACCCGTTCTTGGATTGTATTTGGTATGGACTTCTTGCTGAGGAGCCGCCGTCCGCGCGACTTGCGGCGTCGCATATTGAGGTGCTGCAGCATATTGAGGAGCATAACCCTGTTGATATTGCTGCTGCATCATTTCCTGTCTTATTTCTTCCTTAGCCGACTCTTTCGTCCTGCGCATACCCTCTCCCGCCAAACCGCCAGCCAACGCACCGGTAGCGGCACCAATCGCGGTACCGGCCCCTGCATGACCCGTTTGATGACCGACAATGGCACCTAAACCTGCACCCAGGCCGCTTCCCAACAAAGCTCCACTCTCACGCTCTGACAGACCACTGCCTTCCGCGCAAGCGGTTAAGGCCAATCCCAAAATGAGCAATACGCTCGCTACTCGCTTCATAAAATCCTCCTTTAATTCAAAGTTTTAAGGCCAATTTGTGCGCTCAACGATGTATCACAATCCTAGTTCAAATTCAATCCTTTTTCGCGCACCGTTTTAAAATTTCGTCCAAAATGATCTTGGCCGCGTCTCCTTTAGTCATTCGATCAAGTTTTTTTTGAGCTCCGCTCCGATCAACCAAAATCATCGATGTCTGAGCAGTCCCAAACGGATTGTTCCCCTGGCCATACCAATTCAGTACGATCAAGTCCAGATTCTTCTCTTGAAGTTTTCGTACAGCATTTGCCATATAATTTTCTGTTTCGAGTGCAAAACCAACGACGAAACGTTTTCCTTTTTGCTCACCAAACCACTTGACAATATCTTCTGTCTGTCTCAAGCGGATCGTTTGTTGTTCGATCCGTTTGATCTTGGTCTTTGAATATTCTACGGGAGTATAATCGCACACGGCTGCGGTCATGACCAAAATGTCTGCCGTTGGCCACACTTCGGAAAGTGCCTGCTTCATTTCTTGAGCCGTCACGACGGGAACGAACGTAACACCATCCGGAGGTTTTAACGTGGTAGGCCCGCTCACCAAGGTGACGCGAAATCCAAGACGTTCCGCCTGGCGAGCTAAGACGTAGCCCATAACACCTGTGGAAACATTAGATAGGAAACGAACCGGATCCAACATTTCGCGCGTCGGACCTGCGGTAATCACCATGTGTTGTTTTTTTCCCATAAGCGGCGTGCCAAAAGTATTTAGGGGGCTGGTCTCTTAAGGATACGTTCCAGGTTACTCGGCCGTTAGGCCAACAGCTTTTCAACGGATCGAAGGATGTCTTCGGTCTCCGGCAAATGCCCGATTCCAGTCCTCCCACAAACCAAATCACCGGCAATGGGCTCCAAAACTTCATAACCGATCTGCTTTAAGGTACGAATGTTTTCTTGAGTTGCGGGATGCGTAAACATATGGTCGTTCATCGCGGGTACAATTAACACCTTGGCTCGCGAAGCCAACGCCACCGACGTCACCAAATCATCGGCAAATCCATTCGCCAAACGAGCAATGAGATCCGCAGTTGCAGGCGAAACCAAAATAAGATCGGCTTGATCCGCCAACGTGGTATGAAGTACGGTCCAATCTTCTTGCTCACTAAAGGGATCCGAATAAACCGGTTTGCCGCTTAACGCTCGAAAGGTTAAGGGAGAAACAAAACGCGCGGCAGCCTTGGTCATCAAACAGGTAACCTCAGCTCCGCCCTTACGAAGCACTCGAACGAGATCGCACGAACGATAAGCAGCGATACTTCCCGAAATACAAAGCAGAATGTGCGAACCGTTAAGACTTTTTGACTTTGGCTGCTCTCTTGGTTCTCGCTGAATTTTTTGCGCCTTTTTCATCTAAAACCTCGTTGTGCACTTTACCTGCCGCGATTTCTGCAAGAGCATTCACGCCTGACTTTTTAGAAACCGGATGAATCAACGGCTGCGCGCCTCCCGCCAATTCATTTGCTCTTCTTGCTCCAAGAAGAACCAGTCGATAATGGCTGGGTTCTTCTTGTAAAAGTTTTTCAATGGGTATGGTCATTTCACAATCTCCTCGAGTTCTTGAACCGCACGATCAATATCCGTATTGATTACCTGAAAATCATAAAGATGTTTCTGAGCCAGTTCTGCTTTGGCTTCTCGAAGCCTTTGGTCGATTTCGCCGGCGTTTTCTGTTTTCCGATTTCGAAGCCGTTCCTGAAGTGCATCCGGTGACGGCGGCAAAATAAAAATGGAAATCATTGAAAGTTTGTTGGACGTCCGTTTTTGGTTAATCTGCTTCATCCCTTGGACATCGATGGCGAGAACAACGTTCTTGCCATTTGCGACATGTTCAAGTACAAAATCTCTTGAGGTCCCGTACCAACTATCAAACACTTTTGCTGTTTCGAGAAAAAAGTCGGCAGCTTTTTTCGCCTTAAAATCATCTTCAGATACAAAAAAATAATCCCGCCCGTTGACCTCGCCTGTTCTCGGCAGGCGCGTGGTATAAGAAACGGAACGAACCAAAGACTGATTGCGTTCGAGCAACCGCTGGATCAAGGTGGTTTTTCCACAACCGGACGGCGCCGAAACCACCACCAGTTTTCCTTTTTGCGTCTTCATGGTTTAGACCGCAGCGCACTTGGCTGAATTATTTTCGAAATCAACGACGGCTCATCACGAAACCCAGAACGTTTAAGCCGCTTATTCAACGTTCTGAATTTGTTCCCGAATCTTGTCAAGCTCACTTTTGATTTTGATCGTTTCGCTCGAAACAACGGAACTTTGCGCCTTGGACGCCATCGTATTTACTTCACGGTGTATTTCTTGCGTGATGAAGTCAAGTTTTTTGCCTTTTTCGCCCGATGCAGCACACGACTTTTGAAACTGCTCAATATGATGACTCGCTCGAATTACCTCTTCAGTAATATCCGATCGATCGGTCCACAAAGCCACCTCTTGTTCTAAACGGTTGGCATCAAGGGTGAACGCACCGTTGTGTTTTGAAATGCGCTCAACCAGTTGCTTCGACCTCTCAAAGGGAAGACGACGCGCCGCCGACTCGATGCGTTTTAAAGAACCCTTTATGATTCTGACCCTTCCCTTCAAATCACGTTCAAGCGCCAAACCTTCTTTCTCTTGTGCGAGAATCAACCGGCTCACCGCTCGGTCAATCACGCTCTGAAGCGAATGCCAATATTCGTCATTTGCCCGTTCCGGCAGATCAACCGTGAACAGATTGGGAATACTTAAAAGTGTATTGATGCTAATCGGTTCTTGAGCCAGTCGAAAGGTTTTTTGAATTTGACGAAGTGATTGGATGTAAAAACGGATTTTTGCCTTATCCAAAACCAAACCATTTGAAAGATCGGCCCTTTTCTTCGCAGAAATCGAAACCGTGATTTTCCCTCGTTTGATCCGAGTTCGGACCGCTTCGCGGACCTTTTCCTCCAGCCCAGCCAGCGCAGCGGGAAGCCGAATCGCGCAATCGAAGAACCGATGATTTAAGGATCGAATCTCAACGGACCACTGAAGAGAAGACTTTCCTCCCTCCGCCTGGCCGAAGCCCGTCATGCTTCGCATCATAGTTTCTGTCTTAAGTCCTTGTAGAACAATTGTTTAGGAGACTAAACGAGGTATTTAAAGCGTTTATTATAGACGCGGAGATATGGAGTGTCAATCTCTCCTTCTCGCCAATTTCCGCCGATCGGCGGAAATTGGATAGGATTGGGCAAACCAGACGGCGTTTACAAACACCTTTAGAAGAGTGCAAATTCAAATGAGGTTCTAATCAAAACGATGACACGGAATGAGAAATGAAATGAGAAGAGAAGGATTTATTTCTTCAGGTATTTTTCAATGCACGAGAGAAGGAGACGCATGTCAACGGGCTTGGCAAGGGCGGGCACACCCTCTAAAGCACCTTTGTTTTTTCGCATCTCCTCTTTTGTGAGTGTTGCGGTAAGAAACACGATGGGAATACTTCGCGTTGTTTGATCGGTTTTGAACTGGGACAGAAGAAAATGACCTTCCACATCCGGCATAATAATATCCAATAAAATCAGATCGGGATGGAATCTTCGAGCGGTACTGAGGCAGCGGGTCCCCAGATTTTCTTCTTCGACTTCGTAGGCCCCTGTGCGCTCCAGATTCCGTTTTAACATGCGCGTAAAACTTGGTTCATCATCAACCGCGAGAATTTTTCTTTTGACCATGTTCAACCGTTCTCTCCTTTCACTTTAAACATGAGCGTCACCCGTACACCGCCTTCCGGTTTATTTTCGATATCAATCGACGCCTTATGCATCTGAACAATTTTCTCCGTAACCGCAAGCCCCAAACCGGTTCCTTGTTCAAGCGGTTTGGTGGTGAAAAAGGGGTCAAAGATTCTATCCATGTTTGCTTCGGGAATTCCAACACCTGTGTCTTCAATCTCCGCCACAACTACCTTTTCTCCGACTTTGAAAATATCCGTTTTACGCCTGCCAACCACTTTTCCGATTTTCACGAGACGTTTTTGATAGGTTTTGACCCTCATGGTGCCGCCTTTCAGCACGGCTTGAATCGCATTCATGTACAAATTCACAAATACTTGCTCCATTTTATTCCGGTCGACGCAAATCTTGGGAAGGTCTTCGGCTAAATCGGTCACCACGGTCATTTGTTTTTTATGTAACTCGTGCTTGACCAAATTTAAAGACCTGTTCACGAGCGGATTGAGGTCGCTTAATACAAATTCGAGCTTTCTGGAGACGGAGAAATCGAGTAACCCCTTAATGACGTTATCCGCTCTCACGATCGCTTGTTTCATATCACGCAGAACTGCCTGAATCTCGCCCGTACCGTTCGCGCTGTTGGCAAGATAATCCACACCCATTTGCAAAACCGCCAATGGGTTTTTCACTTCATGAGCGATGCCGGCTGCCAATCCGCCGACCGATTCCATTTTCACAGCTTGGATCAATTGCAGTTGTGCTTCTCTCAGCTCTTCTTCGGTATGTTTTTGTTCGGTAATATCGTGGAACGAAACAAAGGCATTTTTCCCACTCCGGTTCCAATCCATTTGCACGCCTGAAACTTCGAGGTCGAGCAATTTTCCGCTCGGTTTCTGCCATTGATACAGTTCACGTACCTGGTGTTCGCCGTCGAGCAGCAAATTAACCGGATAAAGGCGGGAGGGGAGTTTGTGTCCGTTCTGCATAAGCGGCATGAGGTCTATGAGTTTGCTTCCAAGTACTTTTTTGTGTTTCTGCTCTACAAGGCAATCGAAAGGATCGTTGGACCATTGAATTTTCCCTTCTTGATCTGTCCACACAATAGACTCCACGAGCGAGCTCAACGCTCCTTTCATGTTCTCCAACGACAGACCATTGGGTTCGATTCCTTCTTTTCCAACGCGCATTGCGGCACGCTCCTCATTCAAATGTCCCACAAACTTTTTCAGATCCATTTCCTGATCTCTTCCAGCAAACCTTGACGGTCAAATGGCTTCGTCACGTAACTATTGGCTCCGGTCACCTTACACACAATGCGATCTACGTCTGCACTTTTTGCCGTCAAGACGACGATCGGAATCCGTGCGACTTCTTCATCATCATCTTCCCGGATCGCCTTGCAGATTTCTTCACCCGATAAAGAAGGAAGAATCAAATCTAAAATAATCAAATCGGGCGTGGTAGATTTCGCTTCTTGCAATGCGGCCTCGCCGTCCTGCGCAACCGATACTTCAAATTTCTGTTCCCTGAGAAACATGGAAAGCAAGCGCGCGATCGCATCATCATCTTCGACGATCAACAATTTTTTCTTATGTCCGTTCATGTGTTTCGTTTGAGCGCTGATGTTGTGGCTCGAAGACCGGAATCTTTATCTCAATCCTCGAACATCGTTCCCCTTTCGTTCCGGAGTGTCTACGTTTTAAACTCGTGCACTTCAAAACTGGATTTCTCTTTGATCCTTACGTAGAAAATGCTTACGTACACTTAAAAAGTATAGCTTCCCAAAAGCCCCAAAACAACAAAGGGGCACTTACTTTTTAGGTAAAAGAACTCTTTGGAGTAAGTTTCTAAAATGAACGTGGAAGTCGTTTTAAGTTAAAAAGGGAGATTCTGATGCGGAAACTACAAGGATTCGAAAATTCGGAGAGCAGCTTCTTTCGGGTCTTCCGCTTCCGTAATGGGTCTCCCGACGACAATGTAACTTGCGCCTAAAGCGAACGCTTCTTGAGGAGTGAGAACGCGCACTTGATCATCGCGGGATGCCCATTCGGGACGTATCCCGGGAGTTACAACCACAAAATCAGGACCGCTCACCGTTCTGATCTTTTCTACTTCCAATGCCGAAGCCACTACACCGTCGAGACCTGCTTTTTGGGCAAGCTCAACGTATCGAAGAATCGTTCCTTCCATGGGCCCGGTAATTCCGATTTCATTCTGGATGACGTTCTCATCCAGACTGGTTAACAGCGTTACGCCAATCAATTGGGGAGGTTTTGATCCTACTTTCCTGGCTTCATCGGCACACGCAATACAAGCTTCTTGCATCATCTGAAGTCCGCCGCCAATATGCACATTGAGCATGGAAACACCCAATCGGACGGCAGAGCGCGTTGCTTGAGAAACGGTATTGGGAATATCGTGAAATTTGAGATCCAAAAAAACATCCCGTCCCGCTTTTTTCACCATCTCCACGGCCTTGGGCCCGTGGGCAGTAAACAATTCGCTTCCCACTTTAAACATCTGAATCGAATCCTTAAGCCGGTGAACGAGCTTCTTGGCAAAAATCAAATCTGCGGTATCGAGAGCTACGATCACTCTTTTCTGAAGTTCGGTTCGATTGAGATCTATTTTTGTTTTCTTCACCGTATTCACCCCGCAGGAATGCCTTCGCGTTTCAATTTGACTTTAACTTTAAGAGAACCACGCACTTGATCGATGGACCGATACCTTTTTCTTTTGAGATATGCTTTGATTCCGCTTAAAACCTCAACCGTCGCACGAGGATTCACAAAATTAGCTGTGCCGATGGCAATCAAATCGGCTCCCGTAATCAAAAATTCAAGCGCGTCCTGAGCGTTCGTAATCCCACCCATGGCCATCACCGGAACGTCAAAGCGCTTTTTCACTTCATACACATACCGAAGGGCAATCGGACGAATGGCAGGACCGCTAAGCCCTCCAAAAACGTTCGCGATCTGAGGCCGGCAGTTTTCAATGTCCACCGCCATTCCGCGAATGGTATTGATCAAACTGACCGCGTTGCTTCCGCTGTTGATGACTGCCTCGGCAACCCCCAAAAAATCCTTGGCTTCCGGAGAAAGTTTTGTAAAGATCGGCAGCCGCGTAGCGCCTTTTACCGCCCGAACCACTTCGCCCGCAAGTTCAGGTGACGCACAAAACTCCAGTCCTTTTTTCACATTTGGACACGAGATGTTGAGTTCCAGAGCCGATACGCCCCGTTCGCCGTCCAACCTCTTCGCCAAGTTTACAAACTCATGAACACTTTCTCCGGCAATGTTGACAATCAAATGGGTTTTAATGTTCCTAAAAAATGGGATTTTATTTTCGATAAAGTCGTCGATCCCCTTGTTTTGAAGCCCTATAGCGTTCAGCATTCCGCTCGGAGTTTCCCAAATGCGCGGCATGGGGTTCCCCGCTCTGGGCTTTAGGGTTACGGTTTTAGTGACAATGGCTCCCAAAACTGAATAATTGAGATA
>MHFO01000034.1 GCA_001804225.1 Omnitrophica bacterium RIFCSPLOWO2_01_FULL_50_24
TCAATCGTTTGATGCTTTACAGGATCATGAAACAACCCATTAACGGTAAAATCTCGCCGCTTGGCGTCCTCTTCAGGCGTCGTAAAGGAAACGCCTTCCGGATGTCTGCCATCTTTATAAGGACCTTCTTTTCGAAACGTGGATACTTCAAATCGGCGTGGTCCCGCAACGACCAAAATAACGCCGAATTGTTTCCCTACCGGAACGCATTTGGGAAACAGCCGTTCGATTTCTTCGGGCGATGCGGTCGTTGCGATATCATAATCTTTGGGCGTTCTCTTCATCACCAGATCGCGGACGCATCCACCTGCAAAATAAGCTGTATATCCGTTTTGCGTTAATTTCTTTAAAATATCCAGAGCTGCCCTTAGATGTGTCGTCATATATTTTCGTTCTTGTGCCACAAATCTATCTGGTACGAAACTCAGTAAACTCACCCGTCGAGCGGGACCACGTCACTTGAACGTTGTCAACTCGCGCACGCGGAGGGCCTTTTCGACACCACTCAATCAAGTTCCCAACTTTTGCCTCATCCCCCTCCACAACGACCTCGACGCGCCCATCGCTCAAATTACGAGAATAACCATGTAAACTCAGGTCCTTGGCTTCTTGTTGGGCACTTGCACGGTAAAAAACGCCTTGAACCACTCCTGAAATAAATAAATGGGCACGTTTGTTCACAACATCCTCATCCTCGGAACTATGAAAAAACCAGACAAAAGAAATACGGCCGTCACGAGAATCAGCCCATGCAAACCAATCCACTCGTATATCAATCCCCCTGCTAAACCAGAACATGCCAATCCTAAATTATACAAACTGGCCAACACGGCAAACAACGAACTTTCAACACCGGTACCGTGAGACAATTTTGCAGCCGCCGAAAGAAGCGGCAAAAAAATCATAAACCCTAATATCCCGGAAAAAAGGGTGATGGCAAACGCGGTCACATGCGATTGAATCAAAAGTGTCAAAAGCACATCAAACACCCCCAATCCAATAACGCCATATAAGGTCTGTTTGACAGACAACACTCGAGAAAGCAATAAAAAAATGATACATCCCAAAATAGCTCCCAACCAACCGACGCTGCCAAGGATACCGAGAAAGACCTCGTCAAAACGCAGCTGTTCGCGCATATAAAAGAACAATGGGGTTCCAATGGCCGCAGAGCATGATGCAACAAAAAGAAAGCCGGAAAACCATTTCAAATCACCTCGGACAAGCTGTTTCAAACTCTTGACAATCGGGCTCAGAATCGACATCCGAACCCCCGCTCTGTCGAAAGATTGCTCTTCGAGAAAAAAAGATGCGCCCAACGAAATTAAGGGCAGTGCTGCGGTAATGGAAAAAACAACAGGTGCGGATACTTGCGCCGCCAAAAATCCGCCTATAACACCTGCCAACACAGAGCCCACGCTTCTTGAGCCCCACGAAATGCCCTGGTATAGCTGAGCGGTCCCCTCAACCGAGTGTTCTACCACTAACCCGTCCGTGATTACGTCTGTCGCGGCAAGGCCCAAATTCGCAACGGAGAGCCCCAAAATCAGAAAAGCTGTTTGCGGTGGAAGAATACTGATCAACAGCCAACCTAAACATGAAATCCCAGAACAAATGATCAAATAGGGTTTTCGTCTAAGCCCGTTGATGGGAAAACTATCAGAAAGTGCTCCGTAAAGAATCTTACAAAACCATGGGGCTGTGGAAACAGAGGTAATCAACGTGATCGTGGCAATGCTAAGCCCTTGAGCCCGCATATAAAGCGGCAATGCGATACTTGCGATTCCGAGCGATCCTTGAATGAAATAGACAATCGCTGCGAGTCTTGCGACACCCTTGTCAACGATCATGAATCGGTGTTTGAAAAAAACTCTCGAGCGCGCTGACGACCCGTCAGCTTTTGATAATCGGAATAATCAATCCAAACGAGGTCGGTACGAATTTGGTTTACGCGTTTCACAATTTGAAAACGTTCTTCCGGATGAGATTCAAAGCGGCGACACGTCACATAGTGGAATGCGGTTCCGCATTGAGGACAACTTTTAACGGTCTTGTAGTCAAGGCCGATTTCCCGACAACTGGCGCAATCTCCTTTGACGTCCCCAACAATCAAAAGATGTTTTTGAACGTCCGAAAGTTCTTTTCGCGCCCACAGGCGGAGCCATACGTCCATGTGTGACCTCACGAATCTTAATCTGAATTTAAATCTGGGTACCTTTTTATTCCCACGCTAAGCGGTCCCGGTCACGCTCGAAAACCCTATTCCTTTTTAGCCGGAACCATCACGTCGTGCGTTCGTACCCGCTCGTTCACTTCGAGTCCGATTTCTTTTCCCTTCGCAGCTTTTTGAATAGGCTCGTGATCGATTTGCATCGATTTCACTTCCTGCGAAAATTGGGTGGTATGACCTTGAAACTGGACCCTGTCTCCGACAGATAATGGTTTCTTGAGTTTGACGACTGCCGCATTCACCTTAGGAAAATAGTGTGTCACAACTCCCAAAACTGTTTGACGCTTCTTTTTTGCCGATGTCGCCTTTTTTACTTTCTTCTTCTTTCGAACAGTCACTTTTTTACGGCTTACTTTTTTCTTTCTCTTCGAAGCCATTTCTTCCCCTCCTCCTTTCCCGTCTCTCACGGATCATGCAGGTTGAGACTTGCTGAGAAACGGCACAAACCTAACCCGCATGACTTGTTTTGTAACCAAAACGCCGCGTGTTTTAACGCCCACCACTAAATCTTGGTCTCCTTCTCCAATCGGTATGATCAGTTTCCCTCCCTCGCTCAATTGATCACTCAATGCTCTCGGAATGCTTGGGGCTCCTGCCGTCACGATGATACATCTAAAAGGTGCGTGTTCTTGCCATCCATGCGATCCATCGCCGCATTTCAAAAAAACATTTTGATAACCCAAAGCGTTCAGCCGACCACGCGCTCTGACATAAAGCGACTCGTTGATTTCGACTGAATAAACGGCTTTGACCAACTCAGACAAAATCGCCGTTTGATAACCGGACCCCGTACCGATTTCTAAAACCTGGTCTTCAGCATTCAGTCCCAGTTGTTCCGTCATGAACGCTACAATAAACGGCTGCGAGATCGTCTGCCCAAACCCAATCGCTAGAGGCTGATCTTCATAAGCTCGGGAAACCAAAGGTGGATCAACAAAAAATTGACGTGGCACACGATGAAATGCGTTCAGAACTTTTGGGTCCTTGATCCCGCGGCGTATGAGTTGCCGCTCGATCATTTCTTCCCTCTGTTTGAGACATTCGACGCTATCCTTGAGCTGTCCCCGGCTCATATTAATGCTCACGTGAGGGTGCTGTTCAGCCATACGTTAAAGGCCAAACGATACTCAGGGTGATTGAGTTGTTTTTTGCTCAGAGTTTTCCTTTTGAAAATCAAGGGCGCGAAAAAACCATGAAAATGCAGAATGGCCGACCGATTGCACCGTTTCCACGGTTTGATCCGTTCCTCGAGCAACTAATTCATGAGAGGTCCCCATCACATCAAGGGTACCGTCTTCAATTGCTTCAAACGTTTCCTGAACGGCACTGTTCTTAGAATCTAATGATTCATCACTGATCCCGGTCACAGTCACTAATGCTTCCGTTCGGTCATCATATTTTTGAATCGACACCTTTGCACTTTCTGCCATTGCTTCCGAATGACAAAAAATCCAGATGAGTACGAAATACGTAAGAATCGATAAGCATCTCATCAGTATCTCCCCGGACCATACCGGTGTCGGTCTTTCAATCATGCAGTTGTCTCTAATGAATCCTTTTTTTCGCTTGCAACAGCATGCACCTGATCCACCAAAGCCAACTTTCCCTCAAATTGGTCCATGTCTCTTTGTACCCGATCAAAAGCATTTTTCGCATGGTTTAAGTGAGAGCCCAACGTATCATAATTTCCAAGGATTCGTTTAAAATCACTCTGCATCTTGGTAAGGGATTCGGCTATTTCTCTCGCGGCTTCATCCACTTTCAAGCCCCGAAGACCCATGAGAATGACTTGCAAATACGCATAAAAACTATTAGGGGAAACAGGAATTACATTATGTTGAAGAGCGTAATGGCTCAAAGAAGACCGGCCTTCTTCTTCATCTGGTATGATCACCTCATAATAAACGCTTTCGGCAGGAATGTACATAAGAGCAAAATCGAACGTTCCTTCATCGGGCTGAATGTACCGCTCGGCAATGGCATCGACGTGCCTTTTCACATCGCGGGCAAACTCCTTCCTGATTTTTTTCTTCTCCTCGGCAGGAACGGACAGCAAACGTTGAAAGTTCTCCAGAGGAAATTTTGCATCGATGGGAACGATTCGGTTGCCGACCAAAACGGTCGCATCCACGCGCGACCCGTTTCGAAATTGGTATTGAAGCTGAAAATGATCCTGCGGAATCATCTGTGCGATCAAATCCGCGAGCAAAAATTCCCCGAACCCTCCGCGCGCTTTCGGCGCTTTCAGCACATCCTGAAGCTGCCCGATCTCCGCTCCAAGTTCTATGATTCTCCTGCTTGATTCCTCAAGAATTCCAAGTCTTGTGTAGACATCGCTCACAACCTTAACGGTCCCCTCGCCCGTTTGTTGGGACCATTTGGCGCTTTGTTCCAAATGATGATGAACGCGCTCGGTAATGTCTAAAAGTTCCCGCCGCAATCGCTTGCCATGACTCATCAAAATGAGCCACGTCGTCACAAGGATGAATAACGCTACAACTAAAATTCCAGCTTGGAACCAAATAAGACTCATGAGACGTTAACCCTCAACTAAGTGTTGATACAATAACAAGTTATGATTTATTCTGGAATTATAAACCCAAATCTCAGAATACTCAATAACGTTGTCTTGGCCTCGAAATCTTACTTCACAAACGTAATGTTGACATCTTCCCGATGTAAGCTAGGGTCTGCCAACACGACGATTCGACTTTGAGTGGTTTTCTCAAGATCCCGTATAGATTTTTGTTCCTGATTCAGAAGCCGTTCTGCCACCTGAGGATGTACATACACATTCAATACTCTGTCTTTCGAGTGATTAAGTGTTTTCTTCACTTCCTTGAATGCTTGGATGGCCATGGTGGTAACCGACTTGACGATGCCTTTGCCTTCACAATAGGGACAAGTCCCATAGACGGCGCTTTCAAGTGAAGGGCGTATTCGCTGCCGTGTCATTTCAATGAGCCCAAGCTCGGACATAGGCAGGATATTTGTTTTCGCTCGATCCCGTTTGACGGCATCTCGAAATAATTGATACAAGTGCCACCGATGATCGGCTTTGGACATGTCAATGAAATCAATGATCACGATGCCGCCCATGTCTCTCAAACGTATTTGTCTTGCTACTTCTTGAGCCGCCTCCAGATTGGTTCGATAGACGGTTTCCTCCAAATTTGATTGACCCGTAAATTTTCCGGTGTTGACATCAATCGCGACCAAACCTTCGGTTTGTTCAATCACAATATGACCGCCCGATCTGAGAAATACCTTTTTCTGAAACGTTTTTTCAATTTCCCGTTCAATGCGATACCGGTCAAAGAGTCCCTCTTCCCCTTCGTGCCGTTCCACGCGGATTTGCGTCCCTGGCAGATAGATACGTACAAACCGTTTCACCCGGTAGAACAGATCTTTTTGATCTACAACGACTCTGGCCATATCCTCGGTCAGATAATCCCGAACGATCCGTTCTACTAAATCCAGCTCCTGGTGTATCAGAGCACAAGCTTTTTTCCGCGCCGTATCTGCCTTGATGGTTTTCCAAGTCTTGTTCAGATACTTCGCATCGCGGATCAAATCGCTTTTGCTTTTCCCCTCTCCTGCCGTTCGGACGATGAATCCGCACTCGGTGGGAAGATTCAGTTCGGCTAAGATGGTTCGGATGCGTTCCCGTTCTTCTGGGTTGTCAATCCTTCGTGAAATACCTGATTTCGATTCTCCGGGGATGGAAACCAAATACCTGGCAGGAAGTGCGATGTGTGTCGTGAGGCGAGGCCCTTTATCGCGAATCGGTTCCTTGACGACCTGAACCGTAATCTCTTGGCCTTCCTTTAATACATTTTCGATTCTTGGGATTCTACTTCGATCCCGCCGCTGACGAAAATCTACTTCGTCAAACGCAGAATCGATATCGAGCGGAGATTCAACCGCGTCCGCAACATAGAGAAAACCATCCTTCTTGGTTCCTAAGTCGACAAATGCTGCTTGAATCCCCGGTACAATCGATTTGACTTTTCCCTTGTAGATATTGCCGAACATCCGATTCGTGTCGGCCCGTTCGATAAAAAATTCTTCCAACTTTCCATCCTCGAGAATTGCCACACGTTTCTCGTTGGCCTCGAGCGATATCAATACTTCTTTTTTCATGATTCTCGACCATTCCTTTTTGATGATTCTTGGTTAGCAACACAAATACGTCAGGCACATCACGTGCCACTGATTTTTGTACGATTGTGTTGTCCTGATCAAATAAATTGGCAACTGGTTCCTGCTGTGTTGCAACACGGCAGACTTGTTTCAAAACATCGAAACCACCGTTTCTGTTCGCGAGGCTCGACAAACTCATACCCCCTCTTTTTAGCTTCCATTGCCTATTTTCCATAGGGATATGTACCGTTACTGGAGTCATTCTGCAGGTGTTACTCCTTTATAAAATGATGAAATAGTATAGCACACCACCCGACCGTTACCAAGCTCAAGAAAAGGTGAAATTTAGACGTCTGGCGATACTGCTAAACGGGGGTTCTTTTGGTTACCGGCTAGCTGACTTTACTCCCGGGGAAGGAAGCATGCCATTGCTTTTAAGGCGCTTTGATAAAACTGGAAGGACCGGTTGCCCTTCGGTATCAACAACGGTAACCGTAACGAAAAACAAAATTTCCCTTTTGCGATTATCCGACCCTTTCGTTTGCCTCTTAGACCGGAACAGCTTACCCAACAAGGGAACATCTCCCAAGATCGGCACTTTCACTTCCGAGGAATCTACGCTGTCCGTTTGTAATCCTCCGATGGCAATCGTTTCCCCGCTCTTGATTAAAACCTGCGTTTGCGCCGATTCTACCGAAAAAATTGGTATATCAGTAAAGTCACCGTTGCCGAAATCTTGAGAACCATTTTGTGCGCTCACTTCAGGTTTCAGATCAACCAAGATCTCATTCGCATCATTGATGTGTGGAGTAACTTCAAGCACAACACCCGTATCCCTATATTCAAAACCCGTGATCTCCAAACTTCCCGTAGTCTCATTGCGCTCAAGCGTAGGTAACGGAACCTCGTCACCGGCATTGATTCTTGCGGTTTGATTATTCAATACCGTAATGCGCGGATTTGAAATGACTTTTGTATTCGTCCGTTCCCTCAGAAATTGAAGGACGCTTTGAAACGATGTAAAGTCAAGAGTGCCAAACGTAAAAGGCATGCTGTCCCCACCTGCAAAAATAGGTGTCGCATCTCCCTCCAGAGTCGGAAATCCGAGCGGATTCAGGGGATTTGAAACGGCTGTGTTTGCGGTTGAGGGAAAAAATCTGTTCAGCGCGCGATCAAAAAAGTCAGAATCCTTGGACTTATTCAGCGACCCAAATGGAAATGTGGCAGGCCGTTGCGAACCCGTCGCGGTTACTTGTGTGGCCCATTGGATACCTAAATTTTCTCCGATTTGAATTTGGGTTTTAACAATTTTCGCATCCACATAAGCTTGAGGTGTCGCTCGATCTAACTTTTCAATGACTTCTCTAATCTTAAATAAATTCGTCGGGATATCAGTCACCACCAGCATGTTGGCCCGAGCCACTGACTTGACTTTGCCGCGCTCCGAAAGAATATCTTTAACGGCTTCTTCCGCTTCGGGAGCAGTCGTATAATTCAT
>MHFO01000035.1 GCA_001804225.1 Omnitrophica bacterium RIFCSPLOWO2_01_FULL_50_24
TATTAACTCCACTCCCCGTTACCTCGCAGTCCCGCACGTATTAACTCCACTCCCCGTTACCTCGCAGTCCCGCACGTCTTTTGCGGGACGGGCGCGAATAACACTAATATTTCTTTTACTTCATCGAGATTCGCGCCAGTATTGACTTCCCCTAC
This sequence comes from Omnitrophica bacterium RIFCSPLOWO2_01_FULL_50_24, assembly GCA_001804225.1. Lineage (GTDB taxonomy): Bacteria > Omnitrophota > Omnitrophia > Omnitrophales > Danuiimicrobiaceae > 2-01-FULL-50-24. The sequence goes on from MHFO01000035.1 coordinate 156, forward strand.
TATTCAATCGAAAGTCAATGCGGGCGCATCAAAAAAGCAAACGGCTACTTCTTTTTCTTCGGTCTCAGAACGTACCAATAAGCGTAGATATTCAGGGTGATGATGAATGCCCAACTTAAAATCATGAACATCCAGCCCTCGGGTTTCATTTCGGAACCTTTTGCGCGATCACATGTTTGCGCTGCCATGCAATCCGCACCAAAAGAATCATGAGCAGCAAAATTCCAGTCAGCAGGAAACGCGCAAACCAGATGTAAATGTAATTCTCTTTCGGAACGTGGCTCATCGTCAAAACGCTCCAGCCGTCCTGAATCAGCCAAAATCCAAGCAAGACAAACAAATAAAAGGGAGTCACATATTTAATCACGAAATAGAAAATGCGCGGCAGCCGAATGTCGCTCCCCGCGCAAATTTCCTTCCACGCCTTTCGGGAACCGAACACCCACACAAACAAAACCACTTCGATAATCGCAAAGACCACCAAACCCATGGTCCCGATCCAAAAATCCATTTCGTCCAAAAATCCGTACGGCAGGAAAAAAATCACGGGCTGCATCAAAAAAAACGCAAGCCCGCCGACGAGAACAGCGGCCGTTTGGCGCCGCATGTGAAACTCCTCCTGCAAAAAGGCCATGAGCGGCTGTGCCATAGCGACTGAGGAGGTGATGCCGGCGAGGAATAAAAGGAGGAACCAAATGGTGCCGAAAAATTCTGCGCCGGGCATCCGCTGAAAAATAATCGGCATCGCAAAAAAACCCAGATTAAATGCTCCGCCTTGCGCTACGTCTTGCGTGGCCTGAAGACCAAAAAAAGCCACCGCCACCGGTATCGCGATTGATCCCCCTATCACGACCTCTGCAAATTCATTCGTACTGGCAGTGGCTAAACCCGACGTAACAATATCGTCCCTCTTGGACATATAGCTCGCATAGGTCTGAATCGCGCCGAACCCGACACTCAAGGTAAAAAAGATTTGTCCTGCCGCGGCCACCCACACACGGCTATCCGTAAGCGTCCTAAAATCGGGATTCCAAATAAACGCAAGGCCGCTCAACACAGTTCGTTCGGGATATGCGGGGTCCGGCGCTCCGATCGAAAAAACCCGGACGACCAAGATCAGGCCAAAAACAAAAAGCAACGGAAGCGCCACTTTTGAGATTTGCTCGATGCCGCGCACCAATCCGCGGGAAAGAATCCAAAAATTAAGGGCGAGCGTGATGACAAAAAACAAGTACGCAGTCCCAATGTTTGAAAAATACTCGTTTTGAGTTCCTCCCTGATAGGCGGTTAAAAACTGCGCCATTCCCTCTCGCGTTTGAATGCCCGCATACTTCCCCGTCAAAGAAAAAAAGCTATAGGCAAGCGTCCACGATTCGATGTAGGTGTAATAAACCACAAGTCCAAACGGAATCGCCATGCCGATCGCGCCCAGGTATTTTGAAAGGGGATGCTGCCATAAATAATGAAACATTCCCGGAGTGGTCCCGTGGCCGTATTTGCCGCCGAACCTGCCGATCCCCCACTCGATCCACATCAAAGGAATGCCGAGCAGCAGAAAAGCAACGAAGTACGGGATCATGAAGGCGCCGCCGCCGTTTTGAGCGCACTGAACCGGGAACCGGAGGAAATTACCGAGACCGACGGCGTTGCCCGCCATCGCAAAGACCAAACCAATACGAGTTGCCCACTGCTCGCGCTGGGTATGATGCGGCTTCGCCCGAGGCATCTTACTCCCCATGGAATATCGAGTTTGGTTTATTTCTTTTTCGGTGTGTCGTCAGAATCAGACTTTTGCTGCAACGCTTTTTTGAATTCGCGAATCCCTTCCCCAAGGGCTCTGCCGAATTCCGGCAGCTTTTTGCCGCCAAACAGGAGAAGGATCACTACGAAAATGATCAGAAGTTCAAGAGGGCCAGGCATGTTCATGAGTATTCCCCTTTCTTGCGGTAACGCATCGAAACGCCGTATTGTAGCTAATGTTACGGTACGATGACAAGAAGATTAACCCCGCTGGGGAACAGCCGGAAGGAACGACTGAGCTTAATTCAATTCGTTGATGGACACGATACGATCGAAGAGAGACCCGAGGTACGACTTGCCGTTTAAACTAAGATCGGAGACGACCACTTGGTTAATTCTGTTCTTTTCATCCGAGGTCATCGAAACGCGTTCCGCCCAGGTCGAATGAACGACGAAAAAACGTCCGTCGATTTCTCCGAGATAAAGCATCATGTGAAGCGGCATCCGAAGAAGCGTGTTCCCCGGCATTCCTGTCCTCAGAGCGTTTATCTTCTCGCGCTCATACTCTCCCGGTTCAAAATGACCGAGCTGCGTTCCGACGAGGCCTTGCTGTTTGGAATCCCGGGGAATTTGGACCCCAAGACTTAAATAAACGTCGTGGGTAAATCCGGAACAATCGCGTCCGTCGTACATCCCGCCCCAACCGTATCTGGCTCCAAGCAGTTTAAATGCTTGGCGAATAACGTTCCGCTGCGTGAATGCGGGATACCCAATGGATACGTCGCTTTTTAAATCAACATAAGCGGGACCGATCAGCACGGAACCGTCGGCTTTCCTCGTCGGAATTCTGATTTCGTACGCCGACTCGCTTTGCGCGATCAAGGGAAGCGTCGTTCCCATGCTCGCACGAAGCGAAGAATCGGTCAGAGCTGCATCCAAGTAAATGGCGATGCTTTCACCCGTCACGACCAGAATTTTTTTGGAGGAAGCCCACTGTTTCAATTCATCGCGGCTTGAAAAAAGAGCGATGTCTTTAGCGCGCACCCAACCTCTCACGTACGGGGCTTGAACATAAAACCAAGCTCCGTCGCGTGATTCGTGAAGGATGGCAACCGGAGTCCACAATTTAATGAGGCTGAATTGCAGTTGGTCAAACTCGATGTCGCCCACTTCTTCGAGCATCTTGACCTGCGTGGGAAGCGCACGGATCGAGGTGGCCTGCGTCGCGACGCCCCACTTCAAGCGGATGCGCGCCGAAACGAGGTCAAAGCCCATGTTAGGTCCGATCTCACCGGAAAACAAATCTTGCCGAATGCGTTTTCCTTCCACGTCAAAAAGAATGCGGCCGCGGACGGTATCAAACTCAAGGCGGAGTTGGTCACGAACCGAACGCCCGCCGCGTTCCCTCTCGAGCGCAAAGAGATCCACCCGTTCCGCTACCATAGCGTCGATTTCCCGGTTAAACAGTTCAAGTTCTTCCGGGGTTTTGATCGCTTGATCAGGATTGGGGAGCCGATTGATCCAATAATCTGGCGAAAGCTGCTCGGGGGTCATGCCCGTTAAAAGAAGCGGACCCTTGGGCAAGGCCGGCAGCGTTTCGCCCCACACAACGGACGCGCTCAAAAAGCTTAAAATGAGGATAGAAAATAAGCCTCTCTTCATCGCTTTGAATAAACGGCTGATCCCCAGCAGACTTTACAAGCAGAGGGCCTGACACAATGCCCCGCACCGTTCAGGCCCGAATGGTGTGATGCTTATGAAATCAGAGGTGTTGACGTAGGAAGGACTACAACTACGACAGTTTCTTAACGTTCGTGGCTTGGTCGCCTTTGGGGCCCTTCGTAATTTCAAATTCAACTTCTTGGCCCTCTTCTAAAGTCTTATACCCTTCACCTTGAATGGCGGTATGATGAACAAACACATCATTTCCGTGTTCCGGGGTAATAAAACCATAACCTTTTTGGCTGCTAAACCACTTTACTTTACCTTTTGCCATGATCTTGTCTTTCTCCTTTTTCTGTCGCAGAAATAAAAAAAACCGCGAGGCGAGTTTGGCTCAACCTTGCGGTGTTATTGACATTCCCACGCACTTTTTTGCACTTTTTGATTTACTGATGTCCTTAACTACTGACTTACTCCTGTTAAGAACATGCGGGATCATAACGAGATTGATGGCGTTTGTCAATCAGATTTCTATTAATATTTCGTCGCCCTTTAGGTGAACCGGATACGTGGTTTGGCGTGCCTCCGGATTGGTGGTACACGCCCCAGACACCACGTCAAACTGCCATCCGTGCCAGGGACAAATCACTTGGGTTCCGGCGAGACTTCCCTCACCCAATGGGCCGCCGCGGTGCGGACACTCATTGGCAACGGCGTGAAATTGTCCGTCAATATGAAAGAGCGCCACTGGAACTCCCTCGGCATCCACCACTTTTCCTTGACCTTTTTCCAAGTCGCCGGTCGCAGCGACTTTGACCAGACGCGCCATCGTTACCTCTCCCCTTTGCTTAGCTTTTACTTCGAGTTACAATTTTGAAACCAACGAGCTGATTTCAGATTCTGAAAAAGCTCGAAGCGTTTCGGACTTCAAATTTCCAAGCGACCCCGCTTTCATGAGCAGCGCAGCCACCGACTCGTCGCTTGAGGCCTCCAACGTGAGAACCACATCATAACGACCCATCGTCCAATAAATGGTGCTGATCTTAACGCCAAACGTTGAAGCAAGCTCCCGAAAGGACTTAGCCCTCTTAGCGGTATCTTTAATTGCCGCGATTCCTTTGTCCGTGAAACTAGCCAAAACAACAAAATGAGCCATCACTGCACCTCACTTTCATCTTTTGCGTTACCATTAAAACACCGAACGGGTCGAAGGAAAAATTCAAAGAATCCGTTGCTTCTTTTGTTACGCGACCACCGCCCTCTTCTGCTTTTGAATCAGAGAGAGACCTCCGGCAGTTTCCGTTGTTTCAGGTTTCGTTGCAATATCCTCATAATCGGCAAATTCAGGCAGGGTGGCCGTTCGAACCAACCCATACATCTCCGAAACGAGTTGAATCATACCCACACTGTACCGAAAAAAATCCGCGAAGCGCTTCATATAATAGATCCAAAACGATTCAATCGGATAACCGGGACGCCGGTTTTTTCTTCCTTTTAGGCGAATGTAACCGCCGAGCAAAGGATGAATGTTTTCGAGAAACACCGTGCTTCGGAACCAGACAAGCGACGCAAAAAGCAAACGGCGGCGAGGGCCTTTCCTCCTTTTCAAGAGGGTCAAACAGTGCTCCTTACTGTAAAACGAACTCCATGCGTCGTGGTACGCGCGCATCAATTCGTCGGTGGACATTTTGGGGTGTTCCATGACGACGTGCGCAGTTTCGTACAAGTTCATATCAGGATTCATCCGAGCCCCTTTGCGATACAACGCTTGGTGGTCTTTGGATCCCGGAAGCGGCGTCCAAATAAAAAACTCGGCAAAATCGAGCGGGATCTCGCGCTTAAGATACTCGACATCGCGCATAATGGATTCATAAGTGTCTCCGGGAAAACCGATGATGTATCCCGCATACGTAATCGCGTTGTGGTCCCGCCACGTTTGAAGCATTCGCCGGTACTCGCTCAGCATATTTTGACGTTTCCCGCATTCGGCCAGATTGTCTGGATTCACACTTTCAAGCCCGATAAACACGCGCCGGCACCCAGCCCGTGTCATTTTCTCGATGAACCTTGGGATTTTGTGCGCAAGCGTGTCCGTCTGAATCATGATGGACGAGTGAAGCCCTTCTTGCTCCCTGAGGTGAATGAGCCGATCGGCGATCGCTTCCCAGCCGCGGTTTCTCGCAAAATTGTCGTCCGTGATAAAAAAATGAGTAAGCCCCTGTGCGTGATTGAGCCGCACCAGACGCTCGATGTCGTCTGCGGTTCGGCCTCTCATTTGATTGCCCTGAATGTTAATGATCGTGCAAAACGAACAATGGAACGGACAGCCGCGGCCGGCGTCGAAACTGCTTTGAGCGTTGATGAAATATTTGAGATCGTTCTTGGATACTAAGGGACCTGGAACTCCTTCAAGACTGGGTTTGTCCGCGACAAAATTATAAATCGGCTGCAAAGTCCCTTCATACGCTTCCCGAAGAAGCCCGTCCCAGCGGTTTTCCACTTCGCCTGCAACCAAGGTAATGCCTGCGTCGCGCGCTTCTTTGATCTCGGGCGTTAACTCCGGAAGCATTTCAAGACAGCCCGACACGTGGAAACCGCCGATCATGGATCGAATACCCTCTTTTTGAAACTCTTTGGCCAAATCAACCGCGCGCGGGAACTGATTGCTCTGAACACCTACCAGACAAACAATACCGGTTTCTCCCGCTTTCTTGATACTTCTCGCCCACTTCCGAATCGGCACACGTTGGACCGTTTCGTCGCAGAGATGGATGGCAATTTCAACCTCGGAACCCAAAACGTGACGGTCGCGCGCACTTTCGGTAAGGGCATTTAAACATGCGAGAGAATTGCTGGTGACCACGGCGCGCCACCACCGGATGACATAACCGTCGTCGTCGTACTTGGAGGGTTTAATGAGAATAACGTGAAACCGTTCTTTGCTACCTCTGGGCAATACCATTTTGCTTAATTCAGACCTTCCTCCCCCAAAACTCACTCGGAAAAGCGTACCAGCTTGACTCAGTAATGATCGGCACTCCGGCGCAAAACTGTTTTCAAGTCCCGCCGAGGGTTCTCGGGGCGAGAGGATTTGAACCTCCGACCCCCTGCTCCTAAAGCAGGTGCTCTAAGCCAGCTGAGCTACGCCCCGATATCAAGAAACTCATCGTCAAAGCAGGGGTTCTAAGCCCTCGCCACAAAGCGCGGCGAGTCCGTCCAAAAGCACTTTGTTCATCGCTTTGTGGACGAGTCCGCCGTGCTTTTTGGCGGAAGCTGAGCTACGCCCCGTAACTACAATAGAAATAAAACAACTCGGATGAACGTTGTCGGCACGCTACGACAGCGAAGCAGTCGTCGCAGACGGAAGCGGGACCATTTGGTCGTTATCGTCGTAGGTGTAACGGGGATTACCGTTGTCCTTGTGAATCCGGATACCGACCACGTTTAAAGTTCCGTTCAGGTCTTCGACATCAAAATCCAAATCGAGCAGGTCGCCGGTAATAACGTCCTTCATGTCTGTGCAGGAATAATAATAATCGCCTGTCTTGCCGACACGCTCGTGGACCCGGACGAGTTCAAGCCGTCGTAAGACGACGCCGCGCTCATCCAAAATTTCGAATGCACCTTTCGACTGCTCTTCATTGGCAATGTAATCGCGAATCGTCTGATGCAATGCCTCGGGCGTTGGTTCGGCCAACGCAGGTCCGGCGAATAACCCGGTCAGTAAAAGAGCCATACCAAAAACCACATAATTCTTCCGCATAAATTCTTTCTCCTTAAAAGATAAAGGCCGGCCGCTTGAAACTCGACCGGCCTTTACCATCACCTGTGTTTTAATATTCTCTTGCAATGGTCCTAACTTTGGCGGCGAGATCAGGATTTTTAGCTTCCAATTCGTCCGCTGCCTGTAAGAGGACGGCGATATCATCGTCTTCAGACGTCATTTCCGGCACATCCGCTTCTTCGGTAACGGCGGCATGGTCATCACCTGCATGTTCATGCATGGCTGTTCCGCCGTGTTCGTTTAAGGTCGTTCCGCCGTGCTCTGCTGCCACCAGCGCGGGGACACCCCAAACCATCAATCCGACGATTAAAACGGCACCTACCAACACCCATACTGCTTGTTTCATTTGATTTTCCTCCGGTTTACTTCTGGTTCTGTTTTCTAAAATAAAATTCCGGCTCAAACTTCGCTTCGCTTGCTACGCCGTCGATTTCGACATACGGATTGAAAAAGATATTGACCGGCGCATCAGACTGACGGGGAACCAATATAAGGTCTCTCCCTACGCTTAACAAGAACTTATTTGTGCTGAAACGGGCAAAATAAGCGTTCGTTAATTCTGGGTGTTTCCAGGACTCGGACACGTCCACCGGCTGCCATCCTGAGCGGGGATCGTAAAATTCAGCCCAACAGTGATACCCCGAAATGCTCCCTTCCGATTCATCCGGGATCGGAAGCCCGATTTTAAACCGTGACGGAATATGGCTTGCCAAAGACATCGAGATAAAGAGAGAGTGAAAATCGGTGCAGTTGCCTTTCCCCAAAAGACACGCCCGCAGTGTGTCGCCGTGCCCCCATCCCGGCATTGACTTGTCATAAGACATGTGCCCAAGCACATCGTCAAAAATGGCGCGGGCTTTTTGAAGGACGGAATTGCGGCCCATCGTCGCGGCCTTGACCCGTTTTTCGACTTCTTCGTCAATCACCATCAGCCGGCTCGGTGTTAAATACTTTTCTGCAGACTGTTCCTCGTTCCGACGATAAAATTCATCTTGGGATACTTCCGCAACGTAATCGATTGTAAACTCAATCGCACTTGGCGCCGGACTCGGCACCTCAAAAAACGCCATTTCGTTTTCGTGCACGGGGTCCCGCGTTACTTCAAAGTCGTACGGAATGTGAATCTCGCGCTTCAGGATTTTCTGGCCGTCACGGTCCGAAGCGAGCGGCAGCCAAACCTTGACGTTCTGCCCTTCTTCCGCATTTAATTCGATACGCCCTCCGTATGTAATTGCAAACGCCTGAGGAGACCACGGAGTTTGAGCTTTGGCAGCGCCGACCGCGCGGTACTGTTCGAACGAGCGCCCAACCGGCGCTTGACCAAACAGTGCAGCGCCGCGGCCAAACCACGCGACCACCGCGAGCGAAAGAATCAAAAAAGCAGCGATCCACGAAAATCGTTTCATCTTATTTCCGTTCATCCGTTTCGCCTGTTCTCCCCATTTGAGACGCGGCTCACGAGCGAAAATCAGGATAAATCCTTTTTTTAATCGGCGCAACATCAAACCCCAAAGCATGCAATCCGACAAGCCAGATGTTAATCCCCTTCTGCTTGAAAAATCCGAATTGCCGGAAGCGCCTCGCCGACGTCGTCACCGGTTTGGCAATGATCACGGGCTTTGTCACGTTTCTCACACGCCGGTAGAAATCAATGTCTTCAAAAGGGACGTCCGTGCGGAAACCCCCTACCTCACGAAACAAATCACGGGCCGCGAAAAAACCTTGATCGCCATAAGAAAATGCGTGAAACCTTGTGTACGCCGAATACAGGTTCAACAGCCAATTCGGATCGTCGAACTTCATGCGAAAACGCCCTGCTCGTGCGCCTTGAGTAACTTCGCGTCCAATTGATTTGAGGCCGTCTGCCGGCAGAGTCGTGTCGGCGTGGAGAAACAAAAAGACATCCCCCGCAGCACATCGGGCGCCTTCATTCATTTGAACTGCTCGGCCTTTTTGAGAATAAATCAGGCGAAGTCTGGTTTTTACGGAAGGCGGAAGCTGTGCTGCCGTTTCATCGACCAGCCGAACGGTTTTATCGGTTGAGCCGCCGTCCACCACAATGACTTCGTGAGCATACCCGTCCGTCACCAAAGCTTTGAGTGTTCGTTCAATCGTAGTTTCTTCATTAAACGTAGGAATAATAACCGAAATGTTCATTGTATCCCTTTTAAGTTAATGCTCCGCGGCAGCTTGATCCCGCACCCGCCGTGCACCCAAAACAATGGTCGCCGGTTCGAATCTCATTCGCGTTCAAACCGCCGGCACCCACATCGTCAAGACGGAGTGGCGTACCGTTCCCCAACGCCAGACCCAAGGCCTGATTGAAATCGCAGTCATACACGCGGCCGTCCCACCCCACACTCAACGTGCTCCGACACATGAGTCCGTCCACGGTCTCGAAATTGAAATGGGTTTCCAAAAGCTCTGCATATGCGTCGTACTGGCGGTGGTTTTTAAGATATGCTGCGTATCGAGTAATGGGCATATTGGCAAGACAATACAACTTGTTAAATCGAACGCCGAAATCTTCGCCGAGCCGCGATCGATATTCCTCTTCAAGCTTCTTTTGGTCGGGCGGAAGATGCGGCCCAACGGGATTGTACACAAGATTCAGCTGTAGGGGCGCACCCATGTGTGCGCCCTCGGTTTCAATATTCCTAGGGCGGACACGCAGGTCCGCCCCTACCTTGCCATATCCCAATTTATTTAATTTCAAAAGGGCTTTGATGGATTCATCGAATGCACCCTTGCCTCTTTGTTTGTCCACATTCTCTTGTAAGTAACAAGGCAACGAAGCGACAACTTCCACTTTGTAAGAGGCAAGAAACTCGGCTAAATCTTCCTGGCCCGGCACAAACAAAACCGTTAAATTGCACCGGTCCATGATGTGAATACCGCGACGGTGCGCTTCGCGGACCAAAAATCGAAAATGAGGATTAAGCTCAGGCGCACCCCCCGTGAGGTCAAACGTTTTGATGTGGAGCCGATCAAGTGCCTGCACCACTGCTTCAGCCGTTTCTTGCGTCATATTCTCGACTGTTTTTTTAGGCCCCGCTTCTACGTGACAGTGGCTGCAGGCCATATTGCAAAACTTTCCGACGTTCACCTGCAGGACCTCAATAGGTCTTTTGGTCAGATTGAATCCCCTGGATCGAATTTTTTCTTCAAAATGATTCATGGTTCCTTTTGTAGGGGCAGACCCGCGTGTCTGCCCGAAACAAGGGCGAACACATAGGTTCGCCCCTACGTTGTAAGAATCCAAGACGTTATCCCAGACAAAATCGCGGCGATAGGAAGCGTCAGAAACCACGCACCTAAAATGGAGGAGATGACATTCCACCGCGCCTTTCCATTCGCGAGCCCAATCCCAAATAACGCTCCGCAGGAAACATGGGTCGTCGACACTGGAACGCCTAAACGAGACGCAAAAATGACAAGCCCCGCTGTGACGAGGTTGGCCGTCAATCCCTGACCGTGATTCATCTTCGTGATTTTGTGCGACACCGTTTCCGCAACACGCCTTGCGCTCACGAGGCCTCCAAAAGCCATTGCAAGCGCAACCAATGCAACATTCCACTCCAGACCCATGACACTTGCCGCAACGCCGAGCGCCACGAGCTTGGGAGTATCGTTTAACCCTCGAGCAAAACTTACGGCACCTGCGCTTAGGAAATGCAAGCCATCTAAAATCTGCTGAACCTCGACTCCGAACCAATTTCCTTCGTAAATTTCAAGGATGCGTGTGTCACAGTTTTTTTTGTCATCCACAACCACATCTACGGACGACGCGGAACTGAACGGAATTGCGAGACCTCCCGTATCGGTAAGCGAACAAACGGGAACTCTTTTTTCCCCGACGCAGAGGCAGGTGGATCGGTTGATTTTGAACATCCGCCGCGTTGAATGAAACAGGCCATACAAAAGACCGGTGCCCACAACTGCAATCACGGGACTAAGAAGGAGCGGAAGAAAAAAACGATTCCACATCACCTGAACGTGTATCGTAGAGCCCGCAACAACGAAACCGGTTCCGACGAGTGCCCCGATTAAACTGTGCGTGGTTGAAATGGGCAGACCCATTCTTGCTGCCGAATAAACGGTGAGGCCCGCTCCTAATACGACGGATACCATAAACGACGGGTTTCCGATGACGGCATTGGGAAGGAGTCCCTCGCCGCTGAAAGTTTTGACGAGTTTCTGCGCCAGAAAAAAAGCCGCGAGCGAACCCGCAAAGGTAGTTACCGTTGCCCACCAGAGAGCTTTCCGGTAATCGGTGGTTCCGCTTCCGAACAACGTGGCAACACCTTTAAAGTTGTCATTCGCGCCGTTGGCATAGGCGATGAAGAGCGTCGCAAGTAAAATCGCGGCGAACCAAACCATTAACAACATCCTCCGTCCATGCAAACGGACTCCGGTTTTTTCGTTTTTCGGTAGGCGTGCCCCTTCGTTTCGCGCGGATCGCGCTCTTCGTCCCGCTCGCAATCTCCGCCAAACTGAGCGGCGGATCCGCTGCGCTTTGTGGCGGAGAACGAAATTGCATTTGAGATCGAAACGGCCTTCAACGGTTCGACAAAATAAAATTGGCCCCGGTAGGGCTCCTTCGAATAAATCTGAAAGGTTTTGTCGCACACCGCAGTCCGAGCGCCACGCCGAAGAACGTGGTGATCATCGTCCTCAACTTGCTTCCACGGCCCCTTGTAGATCACGGCTTGATTCCGTTCCCAGCACGCGCCTTCTTTGCCTTTGTACGCGACCACCGTCACGGACCTGAATTCAATCCCGCGGACGGTCTGCCAAGACGTGTCGTCGCGTTTCTCAAGGGTGATCCCGTAAAAGCCGGCCTCCTCAAAAGCGCGGATAAACGCTTTTTCCTGAAACGCCCCCGCAATACAACCGCTCCACAACTTAGGATTACGCTGCATCGATTCCGGAACTTCTTCGTCCGAAACGATGTCCGAGACCGCGATACGACCTCCTTTTTTAAGGACACGGTGCATTTCGCGGAACAACTGTTTTTTGTCTTCGGTTCGAACGAGATTCAACACGCAATTGGACACGATGACATCCACGGATTCATCTGCAATAAGCGGATGGTGATCTTGATGCGCTTTGATCTTTGCTTCAAAACGGGTGAGATCCTCCAAAGACTGAACGCTTTTCTTCCTTAACTCCCGTTCGACCCAGTCTGAATCGGTCTTTAAATCCTGAATTCTGCCTCGAAGGAACGAAACATTGTTCCAGCCAATCCGTGTGCTCACTTCTTTTTGGTATTTGTGAGCAAGCTCAAGCATCTCCGGATTAAAATCAATACCGATCACTTTTCCGCGAGGCCCCACCACTTGTGAGGCAATGTAACAAATTTTCCCGGCGCCGGATCCCAAATCGAGTACGACTTCTCCTTCTTTGAGATACGCTGACGGATCGCCGCAGCCGTAGTCTTTTTCCAAAATTTCCTGTGGGATGGCATTGAGGTACTTCGGGTTGTACGTTACGGGACAGCACAATTTCTTCTGCTTCTTGAGCGCACCTTCGGCATACCGCTTGAGAACCGCGAGCTCCACGTTCTCGGCTGCACGAGCGTGGCCGTTCGTTTGACCATTCGTCACTTGTTTCATAAACATGCTTCCTTTCGTTTTAAATCTTTGACCTCATCCAAATCGCAAAGTTCATCGATCAATTGGTACGATAGCCGTAACTCTGTGCCGCGGGAAATTGTTTCGCTAAGCACGCGCGGGGTGCTCCACGGAATATGCTGGAAAATTTCCGGCACGCATTGGTTAAGCCCAATTAAGTAATAACCTCCGTCTTCGGTGGGACCAAGCACCACATCCCGCCTGTCAAGTGCATCAAATGCCGCCTCAACTACATCCGCAGTTAAGCCCATCGTGTCACTTCCCAAAGCGAGCACTTTCTTCGCGCCCATTTCAAACGCATGCGAAAACGCGTTCTGGAGTCGTTCGCCCAATGTCGCACCGGTTTGAGCCACATAGAAAAAGCCGCGCGGCAGCCACCGTTTTACCTCCGCTTCTTTCTCGGGAGGATCAAACGCAATCGTGATCGAAACACCGTTCTCGGCAAGCGGCACAAGTTTCAGGAGATTGGATTCTGCCAACTCACGATACACCCTCGCCGCCTCGCAAGAGCCGATGGACTTTGCAAGCCGCGTCTTCACCATCCCCGGCTCCGGATATTTCACAAAATAGAGAATCGAATTCGCTTTCAAAGAGTGTGCCACGCGATTTAAAACCTCCTTCGCCAGGCGTGAACCTTGGCAAGGACTTTCAACAGCCCTTGCGGCGCATGGGCTTTTTTCCATACGCCAGCGGCATATTTATTGGCCTCGGACATGGTCGGATACACATGGATCGTGTTTAACAGATCGTTCAAACCAAGACCGTGCGTCCGTGCCAAAACAAATTCCGCAAGAAGATCTCCCGCGTGGTAACCGCAAATGGTAACCCCGAGAATTTGATCTGTTCCGGGGCGAGTCAGAACCTTGACCACCCCACGGTCCTCCTCATCCGTAATGGCTCGGTCCAAATCATCCAAAGAATAAGTGGTCACTTCGTACCGAATTCCCTTTGCCTTGGCCTCTTTTTCATTCAAGCCCACTCTGGCAATCTCAGGATCCGTGTAGGTGCACCAGGGAACCGTGGTAAAGTCGACCTTCCATTTCCGAAGCGGCTGAAAGAGAGCGTTGACCGCGCAATACCAAGCTTGATGGGCTGCCATGTGTGTAAATTGGTAGGGACTTGTTGCATCGCCGCAAGCAAAAATATTTTTCACACGCGTTCGGCTGTGCTCGTCCACTCTAATCGCCCCTTTTGAATTGAACGTCACGCCAAGTTCCTCCAAACCAAATCCCCTGCTGTTCGGTTGGCGCCCCACTGCCACCAACATCTCATCAAATTCGATCTCGGAATTAGTGCCCCGGCACTCCGCTCGAAGAATTTTCTTTCCGTGCCGGCAAACTACTTCAAGAGGTTTTGTTTCTAATCGAAGGTCAATTCCCTCTTCTTGAAATCTCCGTTCCATAATTTTTACGATCTCATCGTCTTCCCGGAATAATAATTGGGAGTCGTGCTGGATTAAGGTCACATTCGTACCGAGGCGCGCAAAACACTGACCAAGTTCGCAGCCGATTGGCCCTCCGCCCACAATGACGAGCCGCTTGGGCTGCTTCCGAAGTTCCCACACGTTGTCCGTGTGAAGAACTTTGATTTGATCGAGTCCCGGAATCTCAGGGACGGCCGGACGACCGCCTGTTGCAACAATAATACTTTTGGTTGTAAGCGTTCTTCCGTTCACTTCCACGTGATACCGAGAAGCGACGCGCGCTTCACCTTGAATGCACTCGACGCCCAAGGCCGTGTACCGCTCAACGGAATCGTGGGGTTTGATCTTTTGGATCACTCGCGCCACGCGCTCCATCACCTGAGCAAAATCGAACTCAGCCGAAACGTGCGAAAGACCAAACTCCCGATGCCGTTTGATGTGAGAAAGGAGCGTCGTGGTCCGGATAAGCGCTTTCGACGGGACACAGCCCGTATTCAAGCAATCGCCGCCCATTTGATGCTTCTCGATGAGCGCAACCTTTGCCTTGAGAAGAGCGGAGATGTAGGCGGCGACTAATCCTCCCGAACCTGCTCCGATCACAACTACGTTGTACTCCATGTGCTAAGACTTACCTTTCCGGGATGCAAACCAATTCCCTTTCTGAAGAATCGCCGGCAAAAAAGACAGCCCGATGAGGAGTGCGCCCGCAAGGGCAAGATTGAGAAACGCAGCTCTGCTCGCTTCCGAAATACCGTTCAAAAGCGAATCGGCAAAGTACGTGTAGATGAAACAACCGGGAATCATCCCAAACACGGAAGCCAAAAGGTAATCCCCAAAACGAACGGAAGAAAACCCGGCACCGAAGTTAAGTCCATTAAACGGAACCAGCGGAATGAGCCGCAGTCTGAAAATAGTGGCAAATCCGGATTTACCCACCTGCTCGTCAAAGGTGGCGAGTTTCTTGCCTTTGATGAGTCCCGCAATAAAATCGCGTCCCAAAAACCTCGCCATTAAAAACGCGAGTGCCGCGCCCAGATTGGCACCCGCCAAGTTGTAAAGCGTTCCGGGCCAAAGCCCGAAAATAACGCCGCCTGTTATTGTTAACACAGAACCCGGAATTGCAACTACGCAAGCGACGCCGTAGATTAAAATGAACGCGGCCGCTCCCCACCATTCATTTTTGACGAGGCCGACGAAAAAAAGGAGACGATCAACGGTGGCGAAACTCGCAAGGGGTGTAAACCGGAACGCAAAAAAAGACGTGCCCAAAATGACAAACAAGAGAATGATCTTCCGAAGAGATTTACCCACGATGGGTCTCTCCTTTCAGGATGGAAGTTATTTTCTTTCGAAAGGAGGGGCCGGCAGACGGACGCGACAGCGCGCGGCGTGTGAGCCGTTTTAAGATTTTCTCGAACTCAAGCTCTGAAAAGCAGTGTTTGCACTTTTGAACGTGTTCAAGGATTGCTTTCGCCTCGGATCGTGAAAGCTCGCGATCCAAATAAGCGTAGATGACCGAACGAACCTGTTCACAGTTAATCATCGGATGTATTGACTCCTCCTCTTTCTATAAGCAATAACGCTTTATGGCTCCAAAAAGTTCCAGATTTTTAGAAAAAAGTTTCGGTATAAAAGTGCCGGGCCTTTTGTTCGGTTACTTCTTGCGGCTGGCTACAAAACCATGCCGGCGGGCGTATTCCCAAAGCCGTTTTTGGAGTAATCCCCGCGCTCGGGCGAGCCGTGACCGGACTGTCCCCACGGGGCAAGCCAAAACGTTTGATATTTCAGAGTAGGAAAATTCTTGAACGTCTGCCAGAAAAATAACTTCCCGGTACTCGGGCGGTAGTTGATCGAGTGCGGCCGACACTTCATCGCTTACAAGATCGCCCAGTTTCTTTGGATCGAGTGAGCTGGAGGGTTGAACCAAGGAAGGGATCTCGGCGTCTAAAACACGGTCGTACAGAGAAAAGCCGGCGCCGCCCGTCTTCTCCTGTAAGGTGTCCCTGCGTTTTTTCTGCCGCCACCAACTGATGAACTGATTTCGGATGACCGTAAAAAACCACGCTTTGAGGTTCGTTTGTTCCGTCACACGTTCAACGTGACGAAGAGCTTTGAGGCAGGCCTCACTCACCAGGTCTTCCGCGTCGCTTGAGTTTCTCGCAAGCGACAACGCAAAACCGTACAGATCGTCTAAGTGCTCCCGAATGAATTGTTCTACTTTTTTCCGATCGGAGGTTCGAGCGGCTGTAAATGGTTTCATCAAGTTACACGATTACGTTAAAACAACACGGGTTATTTTTCCGGTTCCTGATATTCATTGAGGCCGCTGTTGGGAGGAAAATAAGAAATTTTGTAGCGGCCGGCATTTAAAAACAAACGTTTTGGGGGATCCTTTGAATGGTCGAGAATAAAACCGATGACGGCCGCTTCAGGTTCTGAAAATCCGTCGGGGGGTTTCGCTGTACCGTAATTTAAGATGAAATCGTCGCCAAATTCTTTGAAGAGCGGGGACAGAAAAATCTTCTTCTTTCCGGGCTCAATACGGTTAAACGTGTCGTCATCCACAAACACCTGAGCGGCCTGATCGAGTTGTTCGTTTAAACGGCCGCCCGAAAACGCTTCGGGAGCAAGCCGCGGTGAATCCATCCGGCCGGAAACGAGGGCTGTTACGAGACGTTCGTCACGGAACCCGAGGCGGAGAATTTCATCCCTGAGCTCGGCGGGACTAAAGGCATCGTTTAAGGTTTCAACGGTTCTCGTTCGAAACATGGCCGGAATCGCTTCGACGTCTTTGACCGGATACTGATCCAGAACGATTCGGACAACACTTGCGTTGTAGAGATTGATCCAAAATGCCATTCGTTCTTCCCGTTCCAACTCCGCCAAATCCTCTACGGTGACTTCTTTGAGCTGTTCCAGGTAGGAATCGAGTTTCGCGCGGCGCTGTTTCAGTTCACCATATCGAACTCGGCCATTCGTTACATAATCACGAAGAACCTGGTCCCACGAAGAATGGTCTGTTGCGAAACCGGACTGGGCGAAAACGCAGGAAGGAGAAAAAAGGAGGAACATCACAATCAAAATCATGCGGAACACTTCCACAAATACCGGGTCCGAATCGGGCCGGTCGTACGTGGAGGACACTCTAAAACTGGATTCCGTTCTTCTTCAGAAAATCGAGATCGCCGTTGGTCAATCGAAACTCAAGATTATGTTCAAGGTCGTGCTGTAAAGCATCTTCGGAACGACTCAAGGCATCCTCGTAAATTTCATTTAGTTCGCCGACCTCTTCTTCCGACATGGGAACAAATGCCAGAAAACAAAGATTTAAATTGATCGACTTCGAATCAAAAATCTTGGAAAGATGCTCAGCTTCCTGTGGATGCTTTTTCATGATCTTTTTGAACAGTTGGATCAATTTTTCGATATCAGGATCCATGTTGTTGCCGTAGTTCATCACCCGCCACCTCCTTTGGTATGTGCGGCCAGTTCCAATTGTTCCAGATATGCCTGTGCTTCAAGCGCTGCTTCGCATCCTTCCCCGCAGGCGGAAACGAGTTGTTTCACCGCTCCCGAACGAACCTCACCTGCCGCAAAAACTCCGAGAACTGAAGTGCGAAGCCTTTCGTCTGTCTTCACATAACCCTTGTCATCAAAGGCGACGAAGTTCTTTAAAAAACCGGTCGAGGGATCGTGGCCGATAAACACAAACACTCCGTCCGTCGGATAAGGTCGTTCTTTTCCTGTTTTGACGTTTTTAAGCCGGACGCCTTTGACCTTTTGATCCCCTTCTATAGCTGTTACCACCGTGTCCCAAATAAAACCGATTTTCGAATTCTCGCGAGCTCGCTCCTGAAGAATGGGACTCGCGCGCAATTGGTCGCGCCGATGGACTACGTCCAAGTGATTTACAAACCGGGTTAGAAATAATCCTTCTTGCAGCGCCGAATCACCGCCGCCAATGACAATGATATTTTTGCCCTTAAAAAACGCGCCGTCGCACGTTGCGCAATAGGAAACGCCGCGGCCCGTTAATTCTTTTTCCCGGGGAACCCCCAACGTTCGAAACGATGCGCCGGCAGCAAGAATCACCGCCTTTGCCGAATGACTCCCTTTGTTCGTGGCGGCTTCGAAACGTTCTCCTTTTTTCGCGATGGAGGTAACTTCCTCGTATCCGATTTGGGTTCCATATTTTTTGGCTTGTTCCTCCATCCTCTGAGAAATATCAGCGCCGGTAACGCCTTCGGGAAAACCCGGATAATTTTCGACAACGTCCGTCAGCGCAATTTGACCTCCGGGAGTCAACTTCTCAAGCAGAAGCGTCTTGAGTTTCGCGCGAGACGTGTAAATGGCTGCGGTAAAGCCCGCGCCGCCGCCGCCAATAATGAGAACGTCGTAAGAATCCATCGGTTGGGTATGATTCCGGAAACAAATGTTTAGATTTCAGAGATACCGGCTTGTTCCAGCACCTCTTCCACAACAAAAATAGGGACACCGGCCCGAAGCGCGAGAGCAATGCTGTCGGACGGCCTCGCATCTACCTTCACTTCTCCCGAGCCGTTTCGGGTCATCACGAGCTTTGCAAAGAAAGTATTTTGTTCCAGTTTATCAATATGAATTTCTTTAAGCTTGGCGCCCAAAGACTCGATGGAGCGAAGCAAGAGGTCGTGTGTCAAAGGCCGCGGCGGATTGATTCCGCTTAATTTCAATTTAATCGCATTCACTTCGGCAACTCCGATCACCACAGGCAAATAGCGACTTCCCGTCTCTTCCTTGAGCACAATGATTTGCTCGTTTCGATTTTCATCGATCTTGATTTTATTGAGGACAAGCTTAATCATGAAAGCTCTCTTTAGCTGCCTGAGGTTGAAAAATCTGTCCCGGGTTCGTCAAAGGAAGAGGACAACGGCTCTTCGGTTCCGGAACGACCGAATCGGCTTTTGGTTCTGAGTTTCGACTGTTCCATGAGATATTTTTGGACCTGTTTGGCTTTGACCACTTCCCGCTCGATGATATCCTGCTCGGCCAGCGCATTTTTTAATTCTTCCTCCGTCCGGCTGAGCTCTTTTTCCAAAGCGCGCTGATTTTGAACCAACGTTTTCAACTTTGCTTCGTGCTCCGTTAACTCGCCTGCAACTTTCATCCGTTTCTGGATCAATTCCTGCTGTTCTACCTGACTTGAAAAACCCCGGATTTGCTTTTGCGCCTGTTCAAGCTGGTTTGCCAGCTCTCGATTCCGAACGCGCAAACTATCCAGTTCTTCGCTCTGCTGTGCGCGCAGGAACTCGTTCTCTTGAATCACCTTTGAATAATTGGAGCTCCAATCCGCCGCTTTCCGTTTCCACTCCTCAAGCTCAGACATCTGGGACTCAAACCGTCCCGTCAGTTCCGCCCGCACTTGTTCCAAATCTTCTTTTAATTGAACGGAGTTCGTCTCCGTTTGACTCAGCATGCGTTTCAATTCTTCGCACTCAAGTCGCGCTTCGGACAGTTCTTTTTGTGTCTTCGACCACTCGGACTGGTACTGGCGTGCTTCTATTTGAGCGCTGTGAAGGGATTCTTGAATCTCGCGACATTCATCCTGAGTGCGTTGGGTATCTTCTCCGGCTTTTCTAAGAAGATGCTGCAACCGGACATGTTCGGAACGAAACTGTTCGAGCTGGCTTTTCATTTCTTCCATCTTCGCTCTGGTTTCTTGAAGGGTGTTGTCTTCGAAGTGTTCCTTGCGTTCGTAAGACTGCTGTTCCCATTCCGTTTTCAACTGATTCAATCTTGCGTTTTCACCTTCGGCACGGGCAAGCTGTTCCAATAAACCGGCTTTCTCGGCGCGCACATTTTCGACTTCACGCATCAGCTCGGCCGCTTGAGTCTCAAGCGTATTGTCCCTTGAGGAAGGCAGCCGTTGGGTCTGAGCTGTTCCCGCAAGAGAGGTATTTGGTTGTTGTTCAGCCGAGAGGTTAGAGAAAGACCCGCCGACCGAGCCGGGTTTTTCGGAATCCTGCAACTCGGTTCCGTCTCCGGAACCAAATCCCGTAGAACCAAATCCGTTGGTCTTGGCGAGGAAAGGAGCGAGATTAGGCCCTTCGGGCCAAACGGCTCGGAAACATTTACGTTTGGTAAAGGTGTCGCTCGTCAGAAAGCAATTAATCCTCGACTGCGAAAAATACGACTTGATTTTTGAAGCAACATCTTCGGAAAGCTGATCGAATAAAATGAGGGGCGTATTTTCAGTCAGATCACCTGCTTCTTGGAGGGACAGGTGAAACACCTGAGCTAATTTTTGCGACACGCGTTTTTTGGCAAAGTCATCCGCGGCACGGTCTAAGATGACTGCCCAATCGAGTTGACGTTCAGGTTTAGATTTTTTTCCGAGTAACATAGCTAAAGTGTCATTTTGCGCGCAACGCTCGAAATGAGCGGAAGTTCCCAATATTCATTCATTAAAACCCGCACGACCGCGATCAAAGATAAAATGCCGAATCCCGCCCACGCCACCTTAAAAATGACTTCTCCCAAAATCGGAATCACTTTCAGCATGGAAGCGGCCAGCTCAAAAATAAACAGAACCAATGCTTGCCGCCCATGAAACTGCGCGAATTTGTTATCCCGATTTAAAAACAGCGGAACAAAACAGAGGAATGAAAAATAACCAATGGCGGCAAATAACTTGCCTGCGCGAATCTCCGGATCCACTTCTTTTTGGGTTTGGGGGTTACGAGCGGCATCTGTTTTCATACCAATGTTGAAGCAGATTTTAGCTGTTACGCGGAGCAACGTCAAGATCAAAGGCGGGAGGAAGAACGGGCTTCACTGAATTGGAATCATCCACTCGCGAACCGGCGTTCCGTTCACCAAATGTTCATTGATGATCC
>MHFO01000036.1 GCA_001804225.1 Omnitrophica bacterium RIFCSPLOWO2_01_FULL_50_24
GAAAAAGTCGCCGTGATGGAAGATGTTTTTGGTTCCGATCGCGTTGGATCCGAACGTCAAAGCGCAATTCCGGACGTCGACGCGGTTTTGACGAAATCTTCCAACGTTGCCTTGGCTATTCACACGGCGGACTGTGCGCCTCTTTTTTTCCTGGATCCGGTTGCCCGGATTGTCGGAATCGCGCACGTTGGTTGGCGCGGTGCCCAAAAACGGTTGGCGTCTCGGGTGGTTCGGACGTTTCAATCAAGGTTTTCTTCGGAAACCCAAAATCTTGTGGTAGGATTTGGCCCTATGATCCGAAGGTGCTGCTATGAAGTGGGCGCGGAATTTAAGGATTGGTTTGATTCGTCTATTTCGGTCCGGAACGAAACGTGTTTTTTAGATTTGGCAAAATGGATTCGAGAAGACCTTGCCGAGGCCGGCGTCGGCGAAAATCAGATGCACGATTCGGGGCTTTGTACTTCGTGCACGGCCGATCGATTTGTGTCCTACCGGCGGGATGGAGTTCAAACTCATCACATGTTGTCTGTGGTCAAGCTGGTTCAGAACGGAGACAGATAAGATGCAAGCAAAGGATTTAAGGCAGGGCGCCACGATTGTCGTCAAAGGCGACATTCAAATCGTTACCGACTTCCGACATTATACGCCGGGGAATAAAAGGGGATTTGTTCAGGCAACGATCCAATCGCTCCGAACGGGGAAGATTGTCCAGAACCGTTTTTCATCCACTGAGGAAATCCAAGAAGCCAATCTGGATTCAAAACGGTGCCAGTTTCTTTATCGTGATCAAGAAGGCCACCACTTTATGGATTTGGCGGAGTTCCATTCTTTTCCCATTTCCGACACGTTGATCGGCGAGAAAAAGTATTATTTAAAAGAAAATGACGAAATGGATGTTGATTTTTACGAAGGGCAGCCGGTGCGTGTGGTCATTCCCAATCACGTTTATTTAAAGTTGACCGAGTCGCCGCCTTGGGTCAAAGGGGATTCGGTGTCGAACAATATGAAACCTGCCGTTGCCGAAACGGGCCTCAAAATTCAAGTGCCCATTTTTCTGAAAGAAGGCGACGTCGTCAAGGTGGACACCCGAACGGGCGAGTATTTAGGGCGGCAGTAACGGAATTAGATTTCGCGGGCGATTAGCTCAGTCGGTTAGAGCGTTCGGTTCACATCCGAAAGGTCAGAGGTTCAAGTCCTCTATCGCCCACCATCTTTTGCGGAGTTTTATGGCGAAAATCCTTGCGGTGGTCGGATTCCTGACGATCACGATGACGCAGCTTGCGTGCGCGTCGTATCGGGTGGTTCCTGTCGCGCGCGGCGTGGATTCGGCCGGCGAATTCCAGCAGTTTTACGCCGTTGCTCACAACAATGTCATCATTCCGGAATATGTCGTCAACGAGCGAGGGGAATATCCTACCGATGAAAAAACGGCGTGGGAACGATTTCAATCGCGCAGAGCCGAACTCGCCCCAAAGATAAAAGCGAAGTACAAAATCCCAAGCGACGCGTCTTACGCCGTAAAAAAAGCGCCGCTCCGCATTGGTTTCTTCGCGATCTCACCGATTTCCTACCCGATTTACGCGATTTCGAGCGACCCCGGAAAACGTTCGCCCGCCGAATACTTTGATTTGATGGTCGATGGGCCTTCGGCGGAAACACCAAAATTGAAAGATGAGTTAGCTGATTTTTAGCTAGTTCAAGTGAGTTGCCACTCCTTGAACCGAGCGTGATGGTGCTGCCCTGATTTTCATTAAATCATCCTTTAGACGATCTATGGGAAATCAGGACTGCACTTGCTTTCATTGATACAAATAAATCGGTAGCAAGTGCTGGAGACAGGAGTTGAACCTGCACGGGTTTCCCCACACGACCCTGAATCGTGCGCGTCTGCCAGTTCCGCCACTCCAGCGTGAGGACTTGAACGAGTATATTCTGGGCCTCGATCTCGTCAAGGAGTTTGTGTTATAATCCGCTCCGAAATGAGTTCACCATCCATCGCCGTAAACCGGCGCGCGCAATACGAATATTTCATTTCCGAAAAATTTGAAGCTGGAATTGTCCTGACCGGAACGGAGGTCAAATCCGTCCGGGAGCACAAAGTGAACCTGCAAGATGCATACGTCACTCTTTTGCGCGGCGAGGCATTTGTGGTCGGAATGCACATCGGTGTTTATTCTCATGCTCAAAATATCGCCGCCATTGATCCGATCCGAACCCGGAAGCTCCTGCTTCATAAGTCAGAAATCGGCAAACTCGCAGGACTTATTTCACGGAAGGGTTTGACCTGTGTTCCATTGTCTCTTTATTTCAAAAAGGGTGTGGCGAAAGTTCAAATCGGGGTTGCCAAAGGGAAGCAGCAACACGATAAACGGCAAGCACTTAAGAAGAAAATGTACGATCGTGAGATCAGACAGGCGTTGAAACACAAAAGTAGATAAGGTATGATAAACGCCTTCTCGAAATGTCGGAGGTAACGAGTCTTAAATCTCGTTGGTGTTTTTTGAAAAAAGCGACTCCGGTCCATTGTAACCACCCTTTCTGATTTTTGGCGTAACGCTTGATGAAAGAAAAGCGAGTTCTTTAAGGGGCTGATTAGGATCGACAGGGGGCGATCAGGCAAGCAGGTGCATGCCGAGGTGGTGGCGAGGCCTCGTAAAACACGTCACACTACAAAAATGCTGACAAAATCAGCTGGAGCAACAGGTCCTTTGGGCCTGTGGCTCTTCCCATCGCTGCCTAATTAGGTCCAGCGACGTTTCTGAGGTCTTTAGCCTTGGGGGCTTTTGAAACGACCAGCACAAGGATAGTCACATGTGTTTGCTTTCGATGCATGTGGCGAATGGCAAGAAGGCTCGTTCCAAACTTCTCCTGACTGTGGGTGATTTGGGATTAAATTAAATTGCAGTCTGAGCATGGAGATCCGCTGGTTTGAGTCTCACTGGACGTGGGTGCAATTCCCACCAGCTCCACCATTTTCATTGTAAACCAGCTTTTCGATGAGGAACCGCTGGAAGTTGAGGTTTGCCAATCGACCAATTCCTACCATGGACTCACGACGGAGTGATCAATATTTAACGCTACATGTCGATTAATAAACAGGTTGCTTATGGAACTTAATGAAAAAATTCAGGGGCACAGGCAGGAAATCCTTTCGCTTGCTAAAAAATATGGCGCACGGAATGTCCGAATCTTTGGGTCGGTGGCAAGAGGGGATGCAAGAGAGGATAGTGACATCGATGTGCTTGTCGATTTAGAATCGGGGCGCAGTCTTCTCGATTTAGGCGGTCTTTTAATGGATCTGCAAGATCTTTTGGGCCGCCGTGTGGATGTTGTTACTGCAAAAGGCCTGAGGGATCGCATTCGGAGCCGAGTCCTGAAGGAAGCAGTTCCGCTGTGAGAGACGATAGGGAACGGCTCCAGGATATCCTCGAAGCCATCGAGAGGATAGAAAGATATTCTGCCAAAGGGCGAAAAGCATTTGAGAGCGATGAACTTGTTCAGAATTGGATTGTTCGGCACCTTCAAATTATTGGAGAGGCGACCCGTTCTTTATCATTAGACCTCCGAGAGAAACATCCCGACATTTCTTGGTCAAAGATCATCGGGATGCGGAACATTTTAGTACATGATTATTTTGGCATTGATGTGGATGTAGTATGGAGTGCGGTGGAACGTGACCTGCCTGAGTTAAAACGGAAGATTACAGCTCTTTTAAAGTAAGAGAACGATCTCACAAAAAGTGATTTACCGATCACCTAATTCCCACCAGCTCCACCATTTAATAAAACGACACAATGAGGGGACAGGCAATTGATCACACTGGATCGTGTGCCTGTCCCCTCATGATATGGATCGTGAAGGGTTAAAAAATCATGGAGATGAAGAAGACGGCAACCGATTTGGGTGTACCATCGGATTCTATCCATGACCGAACTCTTCATGGGGTTTATCGCGCGATCCGATATCTTCATCGAACGGGAATCCTACCCCGAGGTCATTCTTGGTTGGCGCGGATGTTCGCTTCTTTGGTTCCTTCCACGAGCGTTGTTCAAGCACAAATTCCCGGGATCGGTTCCTTGTGGGTTGATTTGTCGGATCGCGGGCAATGCGCCTATTTTTTGGAGTCAGGTTTGCTCCGGGAACGGTTGGATTCGGCCATCTTGATATCCGGAGCTCGATCCTTCAACGTCGTTTTTGATCTGGGAGCACACATCGGTTATTATTCGTCACTCCTCTGGAAATGGGCACCTCGCGCTGCCGTTCATGCGTTTGAACCTTCAGAGCAAACGTTTAAGATGCTTTGGAAAAATCTGGGAGACCGTTCCAGAATCACCTTGAACCAAAAAGCAGTTTCACAAATCACCGGTGCACAGCCGTTTTATGTATACGATTGCTCGGACCAGTCGTCGCTTGTGAGAACCGGAAACAAAAGCGTAACGGTGGAAACGATAACGGTCGATGATTATTGCAGCGGACAATCGATTCGCCAAGTCGATTTCATTAAGTGTGACGTAGAAGGAGCCGAATTGGAGGTGGTTTCGGGTGCCAAGTTGGTTCTTGGTTCTCAAGCCCCGCCGATCTGGCTGATTGAAAATTCAACCGGCATTCGAAGGAATCGGGGGATTTCCCAGAAAGAAATAGCACGCGCGTTCAGGACCTATTCATCTCAGCCGCTTGACTTTTTCTCTGCGCAGTCCAACGGCTCCAAGGTTCAATTATTTCCGTGCGATCCCGACCGTGTTTCGTGGGACGAGGCGGGAGTCAACATCTGGGTGGTGCCCCAGAATTGGAAGGCAACATTTCTCGCGATGGTTTCCCAAGCTACCCTAAACTCGATCACCGGCCATGAAGGATCACTCTAAAGCAAAGTACCTATGAAGACACAACACCCTTACCTATTGCACGATGAAAGCTTGAATGAAGCGGTTCGCTCGCTCGTTGCGAAAGCAGGCAAGTCCGAGAACTCTGATCTGCTGATTCAGATGATTACTACGGCGTTGAAACTTCAGGGCGAAAAGGTCGACCGAGGTGATCTTAAGATTCTCAATTCAAGTCTAAAGGAATTACGCTGGGCGTTTCGCGTTTTTGCTCCGTACCGCCACATTCCCAAAGTGACCGTCTTCGGTTCGGCACGAACCAAGCGGACAGACCCTGTTTTTAAAGTAGCCCGGGACTTCAGCAAATTGATGGTGGAAAGCGGATGGATGATTATCACCGGGGGATCTACCGGAATTATGCATGCGGGCAATGAAGGTGCGGGCCGCGCTCATAGTTTTGGCGCGAACATCAAATTGCCCATCGAACAAGGCGTTAACCCCGTGATACGGGACGACAAAAAGTTAATTCATTTCAAATATTTTTTCACCCGCAAACTCGTCTTTGTGAAAGAATCCGACGCCCTCTGTCTTTTTCCGGGCGGGTTTGGAACGTTGGATGAAGGATTTGAAGCGTTTACGCTGCTTCAAACCGGCAAGATGATGCCGAGGCCGGTGGTGCTTTTGGAGCCGGCCGGAGGAACTTATTGGCGGCGTTGGCTTGCGTTTGTGAAGGGCTCATTGCTTGGGAAACGCAGGATTGATTCTGCGGATCTCCATTTGTTTCAGATGGCCCGAACGCCTGAGCAGGCCCGTGACGTCATCCTCGATTTTTATAGGAATTATCATTCCATGCGGTTTGTGGGTGATCGATTGGTCATACGATTGAAACATCCGCTTCGGGATTCCGAAGTCAAACAACTGAACCGCCAATTTGGTGACATTGTGACAAAAGGGAAGATCGAACCTTCAAAACCGTTGGCTGTTGAGTCCAATGATGCAGCTTCGTTAACACTGCCGCGTCTCGTTCTGCATTTTGATCGTCATAGTTTCGGCCGTCTCAAGTGCATGGTGGACGCCATCAATTGCATGGGCAATCAGGGTGCGTAGCTTCCGCCGCGTTGTTTGGCGGGGGTTAGAGCAAAATGTATTTTGGGGCGTGTAGCTCAGCTGGTTAGAGCGCTTCCTTTACACGGAAGAGGTCTCAGGTTCGATCCCTGACACGCCCATGTTGTCGAAACATCCTTTTTTGGTTATACTCTCCTTTCCGTTTGAACATTCATCATGGGGGCGTAGCTCAATTGGTTAGAGCATCAGATTGTCGATCTGAGGGTTGCGGGTTCAAGTCCCGTCGCTCCCGCCATCACCTTTATAGATTTAACGAAATGGGAAGTGATGACTGTCGCTAACAAGGCGTATAGTCCCGAACGGAGTGAGGGGCAAGTCCCGTCGCTCCCGCCACCGTTTTTATGAATGAAAAAAGAGGGGTAACGATGACTGCGCCTTCGGCGCTGCCATTACCCCATAACTCCCGCCCACAGCAGAACAGCGGAACGGCAAAAATTCCTTGACGGTTAGTCCATTTTGAGTACGATCTTACTCAAAAATGAGTAAGATATGCTTGAAACCCTCTATCTCACCAAATCCAAAATCAGAAGAAAACTTTTAGGTTTTCTCTTCTCAAATCCAAGAAAAGAATTTTACCTCTCTGAATTAGCCCGCCTGGTCGAAACTTCTCCCGGTAACATTCAGCGCGAAATTTCCAGATTCGTTCAAGATGAACTCATCCAAGTAAAGAAAAAAGGAAATTTGAACTTTTATGTGTTGAATCCTCGCCATGCGCTTTACGCTGAGATAAAATCATTGGTTCTAAAAACTTCAGGTATTGAAGCAGGGCTTAGAGATTTAGTGGCCAAACACAAGGAAATTAGCTTTGCTGCTTTGTACGGTTCGTTTGCAAGAAATGAGGAGCATGGCGAAAGCGATATCGATCTTTTGATTGTTTCAGACAAAAAGTTGGAAGCTTTTTATTCAGCTATTTCAAAGCTAGAACTTAAATTTAATAGGGAAATTAACCCCACCGCTTACTCTCCTCTGGAATTTAGAAAGAAAATTGACACTCAAGATAGTTTTGTGACCAATGTTTTAAAAGAGCCGCACCGAATCCTGAAAGGCAGCCTGAGTGAGTTTGAAAAAAGAATTACCAGAAAATCTTAAGCCCAGAATTAAACCCTGTCCTCTTGATTTCAAAAGGGTGGAGAATTTCATCAAGAGGGCGAAAAAAGATCTTTCAACCGCTGGGCTCATCGAAACCAAGGACTTAGAAGTTGCTTATCAACTTCTCTATGATGGCATGCTTCACAGTGCTCTGGCTTATATGGTGAGTGATGCTGTGCAGCCTGACATCAAAGGGAAGCACAAAACCGTAGTTGAATACGTGGCTCACGCGCTCGGGAAACGCTACGAGTCCAAGATGCAATTTTTTGACCGAATGAGAAGGCGGCGCCATCAATTTCTTTACGAGCCGGGACCCCATCAATGTACGGAGAAGGAGATTGTGGATGCAAAGAGCGTCCTGGAAGAATTTATCGCATTAATAACAGACAAGATCAAAGAAAAGAATCCACAGAAGGAATTTTGTTTTAAACCATGAATCCCAAACATAAAGTTGCTTTGATTACAGGCGGTGCGCGAATCGGGCGGACGG
>MHFO01000037.1:0-27909 GCA_001804225.1 Omnitrophica bacterium RIFCSPLOWO2_01_FULL_50_24
CACGCTCAATTATGGAATTAGTTTTCGCTTGAGCTCATCCTGAGTTAATTCGCGGTCCTCTTGTTCCATCACACCCGGAGGAGCTTCTTCAATCGTAGAGTTCGTAGAAAGATCACTCCCAGACGTTGGTTCAATGTGGGCGTACGGTTGAAGTCTCGCCCACGTTTTCGGACCGCAGATACCATCAGCTTTCAAACCTTGATCTTTTTGAAAAGCTCGGAGAGCCGCTTGAGTGTTCCGGCCGATGATGCCGTCAATCGGGCCTTGGTAATAACCGGCTTGAGCCAGAGCCTGTTGAACATCAAACGGATCGATCAGCTTCTTGTTGCCGCTTTCGATCGCCGCGAAAGTTGACGGAAGACATGCCAAAAATAGAAACGCCGCGCACAAAACCGAGGAGGTGCTTCTCGCAAATAGAGTCATCACATTCGCCCCTTTTCCCGTTCCATGAGTTCCCAATACTTCGCGTACGTGATCAGTTCGTAAAGCGCTTCGGTTTTTGCTTCGGCAAGGCCCATGAACCCTTTGAAAATCTTCCCTTGAATAAAGTAAACGATTGCAAACCGATACACCATTTTCAAAAGGGTTCGGCCAATGCCACGCGCTCGTTTTTCCTCATACCACGTTCTGGCTTCGATGCTGCTTTTTCGGTTCATCTCTTTAACCACTTCTGCAAACGGCTGATCAAAGCTGATCGGTTCCATGCGCTTACCCTGCGACCAAATCTGTTTGGAATATTTTTTCTTGGTCAAAAATACTTTTGATCCGATTGATTTCGTCGGCTTTGAGCTTCGGCGAACGGACCGCACTTAAATGGTCCTCAACATGAGCCACGGTTTTCATTCCCGGAATCACACTAGAAACGGCCTGTTCGCCTAGAACGAACTCGATTGCGGCTTGCTTTAAGGAGACTTTCTTTTCATCGAATGCGGTGCGAATTAGATCGATTTTTCTAAAATCAAGCTCCAACTGATCCTCTCCCCATCCGCTTCGATGATCGGTTTTGACAAACTGACTTTGAGCGTTGTACTTTCCGGTGAGCATCCCGCAATGCAGAGGTTCTCTCACAATTAAACCGACGTTTTCCTTTTGGCACGCAGGCATCAATTCGCTCCGATGCCGTTGATCGATCAAATGGTAAACCGCTTGCAGCGTGTCGGATGAACCTTCGCGAATCACAGCCATCCCTTCTTCGCTTGAGTGAATGGAAACACCCCAGAAACGGATTTTCCCTTCCTTTTTTAATTGTCGAAGCACTTTAAAAACGGTGCCCTCTCTGATGGCAGCGAGCGTAGGATTGTGCAATTGGTACAGGTCGATGTAATCCATTTGAAGACGTTTGAGCGATTCCCCGCAAGCAAACACGAGATACTCCGAGTCAAAATTTTTTCGGCTGCCGCCGTGATAAAAGTCCCATCCTACCTTCGTGGCAATGACGATGCGGCTGCGTTTTGAGGACATCCTGAACGCTTCCCCAATCAACTGCTCGCTGTGACCGTGACCGTAGGTATCTGCGGTATCAAAAAAGTTGATGCCTTGGTCGTACGCATGCGCAAGCGCGCGGCGAGATTGGCGGTCATCGGTCGGCCCGTAACTCGTCCCTCCGATCGCCCACGCGCCAAAACCCAACTCGGATACTTCTAAACCGGTACGACCCAGCTTCCGTTTTTTCATTTCTCACCACACATCAGACATTAGAAACGCCAAACTGATTTAGGAGCGGAGTGCTTTCTCTGCGTTCAACGTACGGCCGCTTTGCAAAACCACTTGAATTTGATCGCGCCCGCCAAACACATCCCACCAGGCGCAGGCCCCGCGGTCAATCACTTCATTGAGTGCTTTGATGTTTCTCACTCCGCGGTCACGCAGCCATTCGTCCAACGCCCGCACGCCCTGTTTCCCGTAAACCGGAATTCCTTCTTTCCACGTTGCTCTTCCACATAGAACGCCCGACCATTTGGTCTGAGCTTCCGCAGCCAATTCAAGACTTTCGCGAAACACGTCGTCGTCCACACCAGCACTTAGATAGATAAAAGGTTTTGTGGCTACCTTTGCCGCTTCGCGAAACAGGCGCTTTGCCTCTTCGCGCGTATAAGCAATCTCGCCCGTTTTGTTTGCTTTTGACCCCTCTACAAAAGCCATGTTGACGGGAATTTCAACCTTGAGCACATCCACTTGATACTGGGGCTTCGAAAACTCCCGCATGCTTTCTTTGACGATCATGGGCTTACGCTTCGCGTACTCGATACCTTTTTCATCTCCGCTTTTGGGATCGTACCCGACGAACTCCAAAAAAAACGGAATGTCGTGGGCGGTGCATTCCGCCCCAATCCGCTCCACCCAAGCGTGTTTTTCGTCGTTAATCTCCGGCTTTTCCTCCGGCGTGTAATAAAGGAGGATTTTGATCGCGTCTGCCCCTTTGGCTTTGAGACGGGCAACGGATTCGTGATTCAGAAGGTCCGGAAGACGCCCCGGCAATGTGGCATCATACCCCGTTTTTTCATAAGCCAGCAGAACTCCCGCATTTTTGCTCCTGGCTTTCACGGCCGGCAGGCCAAACTCAGGATCCAGCAAAATTGCCGTGGCGTGCGGCGTCAGTGCTTTGGAAACCGAAACTTTAAACTCTTCCATTTGTTTCACGCTAACCTGATCCGGGGAAACACCGGCTGCTTTTGCAATCGCTTTCTGGAGCGAACCTCGCTGATCCATCGCCGCAGCTTGGATCACCCCTTTTGAATTTGATAATTTCAGTAAACCCTTAAACTTTCCTTCAGAAATTGTAATTCCCATGACGTTCCTCCAATGTTTATGATGAAGACGACTGATTATTCAAACCATTCGGTCGGAATGTGAGTGGCCGCTTCGCATTGTTCTGCAATGGTTCGAAGTTGAGAAACAGACACCGGACGAATGCCGGCATCAGCGGGCGGGCGGTCGACCGTATACACTTGAACACTCTTGGGACGGACGAGGCGGACCGCTTCGATCCACGATTCGATTTGCCGAGGAGAGGTGTTATCGCAGCTGCCCTGGACAAACAACGTTTGAAGCGTAATGTCTTTGAGCGCCTCTAAACTCCTCAAGGTCCGCGTCCAATCGAAATTTGCGAGAGGCCGATTCACCTTTTGAACGGTTTCCCAATCCCCTGCGTCCAGTTTCATAGACCGATCATCCAGTTTCGCAAGCGCTTGTCTTATTTCCAATCGATAACACTGAGAGGAATCCGAAAGAATTCCGAGCCGGACTTTGGGGAAATACCGATCCCGAAGATCGAGCAGGCCATCCACCAACCTTGAAAACTGCGGATGAAGTGTCGGTTCTCCGTTGCCGGCGATGGTGATGACATCCACCGGAGTTTTGTTGGACAAAGCAATTTGAAAGGAATGGTCGATTTCGGAAAGAAGCTCATCTGCAGGTCTTATTTTCTCCCGCGTTTGTTGTTCTCCTGGTTGGCGCGGAGTCCAACCGTATTGACAATAGACACAATCAAAGTCACAAAATTTGTAACTCACCGGAAGCGGATTGATTCCAAGCGAATACCCGTACCGCCTCGAATGAATAGGCCCATAAACCGCGGCCGATTGGAGCGGAAAGCCGTTGGTTCCTAGATAAGGCGATCTTTGTAAACTTTGAGCGTTCACTGTTCTCACGAACGATCTGATAAAAAAGAGTTGATCGTGTTCTTGAGCTTTTCCTCAGATTGATAGCCCACGATGCGATTGGCATCTTTTCCGTCTTTGAACAAAATCAACGTCGGAATTCCCTGAATATCGTATTGCTGCGGCACTTGGGAGTTTTCGTCCACGTTCAGTTTCCCGACTTTTAATTTTCCCGTGTACTCGTTTGCAATTTTTTCCACGATGGGGCCGATCATCTTGCACGGACCGCACCACTCCGCCCAGAAATCAACCAAAACGGGTTGCTTGGAGTCTAGAACCTCCGACTTAAAATTACTGTCCGTAAACACTGTGCCCGCCATTAGTTAGCTCCTTTCCCTAAAGGGTTTTACGCGGATGAAGAATGTCTTGAAGATTAAGTTTGATAGTTTACAATACAGCCTCTGCTTTGTCTATGCCTCACCAATTTTGGGTGAGACCGATAGGATATTCCCGAAAGCACCGGAGGATCAAAAAACTTCATGGGTGAACAATTTACAGTTCGCGTTGAAACCCGTTTTGAAGCGGCGCACAACTTACGGCAATACAAAGGCGCCGAAGAACCGCTTCACGGACACTCCTGGCGAGTCGAGGCAAAATTTTCAACCGCGAAACTTGACCACGAAGATATCGCAATCGATTACGTTTCCCTCAAAGACGCGATTCGCAAGCTGGGGGAGCGCTTAGACCACCGATACATCAATGAGATCCCGCCGTTCGACAAAATAAACCCGACGTCTGAAAATATTGCGCGCTGGTTTTTCGATGAACTCAACCGCGAGAATATCCGCCAGAATACCCAGTTGTCCGAGGTTGTGGTTTGGGAAGGGCCGGACGCGTTTGTGTCTTACCGGCAGGATTAAATTTCGTATTCTGGCGGTTTGATGCGTCCAAACGAAATTTTATTCCACGCGCGTTCGTGAATAAAATAAAAAACAAACTTCGAAGCAGAATCCAATATCCCGACTTGGATACCGACCAGCAATTGACCGGTTAGAAACCATGTAATTGATCCCGTGATGGCTGCACCGATCAGCCGGTAACTTATCGTTTTCACGAGACTACGCTTCAAAGATTCCATAACCTAATATCGGTTAACCTTTTCTTAACGTACTGACTTTGGTTCCACCACCCGACATCTCTTCCAATTGTTGGTGGCCGCCAACAATTGGATTCATTTGTAGGGAACAGGCATGCCTGTTCCCTACTTTTCGGGAGATGACTGGCGTTCAGGTAGATTCTGCGGAGGACTTGTTCCCGGCTGGAGAGGCGGACGTGCTGGTCTATTCTGACCGCTTCCGGTTCTCGAACGGAATCTTCCGCGGCCGCCTCGACGGCGACCGGAACCAAAAGGACGGGGACTGAACCGTTCTCCGCGGACGGGTTCGCGTCTTGTGCCCTCCCCGAGCAAACGAATCTCAGAGTCAAGGAGCGGCCTTCGTTCCCCCGGCTTTAAACCTTCCAGCGTCAGCGGACCGTATTGTTTTCGATGCAGGAGAACCACTCGGCGGCCGATTCCTTCAAACATCAAACGAATCTGCCGTTTCTGCCCTTCGTGGAGCGAAATTTCCACTCTGCATTTACCCTCTTCAAGGCCGAGGATTTTGATTTGGCAGGGCGCTGTCTTTCTACCTTCAATGACGACGCCCTCGGCAAGCTGCTTCGCCTCCGCCTCGGACACTTCTTTGTCGAGCACGGCTTCATAAATTTTCTGCACACCGAACCGCGGATGTGTCAGCCGATTGGTCATACCTCCGTCGTTGGTCACGAGCAACAGCCCGGTTGTATCTTGATCCAACCGGCCGACAGGGTACAAGCGTTCTGGCACATCCTTAAAAAAATCAAGAACCGTCTTCCGGCCGTGCGTATCGCGTGCGGTTGTAATGACTCCGGCGGGCTTGTGGAACATAAAATAAACCATTTTTTTCCGCGAAAGCTTCACTTCGCACCCATCAACGCTGACGTGATCCTTGTCCGGAAAAATGGGGTACGAAGAAATGCGGACCACTTCGTCGTTGACCTTAACGCGGCCCTCCTCCAAAACTTGAATCACATGACGTCTGCTCTCAATGCCCGATTGGGCTAAGAAACTTTGTAATCTCATAATGAACTAGATTAACCAGTAATCCCTCCTCCGTCAAACTTTCTCTTCACCCCGTACCGCCGTTGTCAAGTCATGGGTGCAGGGTTCACCGTCTCGCCACCGGCGATGCATCCAGAGCCATTCCACCGGACGGCGCTTCACTTCCCGTTCAATGGCCTGAACATACTGTTTCGTATTCTCAAAAATATCCCTTTCGTAATTTCCGGTTTCAATCACCTGAAAGGGCTCATAAAAAACCATTCGATAGGGCAAACGTTTTTCTCGGTACAGAAACAGAGGGATGACGGTCACGTTGCGACGAATTGCCAAAATCGCGGGAAGCGACGGCGTTGAGGCATCGTGCCCAAAGAACGGAACCCTCACCGATCCGTGACGCTCATGCTGGTCGATTAAAATGGCTACCACTTGATTGCGACGGACCAGCTTGATCGCCTCGCGCACGGCTCCTCTTTTCGAAACGCTCTTTAGTCCCCTGAGCCCGCGAAGCCGTTTGACATACCCATAAATAAACGGGTTTCTCAGCGGCCGTGCTACTGCATGCATCGGAAGACCTTCGGCCGCGGTAGCAACCGCCATCCATTCCCAATTACCAAAATGAGATACAATCAGGACCACTCCCTGCCCACGCTTTAAGGCCCGTCGAACGTGTTCTGTACCTTCAACGCGAATATAATGATCTAACCTCTGGGCCATTTTCGGAATCCACATAAATTCAAAACCGAAAACACCCAGACGATCAAACGATCCCTGAACAATCTGCTTGATCTCTGAGTCCTGCTTTTCTCCATTAAACGCAGCGCGCACATTTTGAAACGCGACCTTTCGATAATCGCCTAGCGCATAATACAAAAACCGACCCACGGCACGGGCTGCGAGGAGGCCGACCGAAAAAGGAATGAGTCGAACGACAACGCATACCAACCTGAAGAAAAGATATTGGAGGTAATAAATAAAAAGTTTCATTTTCTCGATGCGGAGTGTGCGGGTTGCGGCTGAGTCGCGCAGTGAAGGCCGCCGCACCCGTAGATCAACGGAATGCACGATATTCCAACCGTTTTTTTCTTTGGAAACAACTCTCTCAAAATCTCGACTGCGCGCGCATCGTTCGGATGTTCATACTGAGGAACCAAGACACACGTATTCGCGATGTAGAAATTTGCATAGTTTGCCGGGACACGGCCCGTGCGGTTTTGGACCATTCCGGGCATCGGAATCGGAACTAGATTCAATAACCCTTTCCAATGCCGAAGCCGATCCCAATTATTCCGAAGAACTTCGTAGTTTTCGTCATTTTGATTTTCCTCGGTACACGCTACGACCGTCTTGACGTCCACAAATCGCGCCAGCGTGTCCACGTGTCCATCCGTGTCATCTCCTGCAAGTCCACGGCCCAGCCACAAAATTCGGTCAACCCCAAAAAAGTCATTGAGGAACCGTTCAATCTCGCTTCGATTCAAATTTGGATTCCGATTTCGGTTCAAAAGGCACTGTTCTGTCGTCATTAACATTCCGGCGCCATTTACCTCGACCGATCCCCCCTCTAAAATCATTTCCGGCTCAAACTGAAGGGTTCTCAAAAGAGGAGCCAGCTGTTTTGGCACTTCCCCATCCGCACAAGCTGCTGGACACTTGCCGCCCCAGCCATTAAAACGCCAACCGCAATAAGCCATCTCACTTCCGCCGCGTACCAAAAACATGGGACCGTAGTCCCGAATCCAGTTGGATACCGTTTTAACCTCATGATAAAAAACATTCTTTTTGATTCCTCTGTTCGTGAGCAAACCGGAAACATATTCGCGCAAGGTCTGATCCCGAACAAGAAGGTGAACTTCTTCTCCGAGGTGGAGCGCTTCAACCATCTCCACATAGGAAGCTTCGACCTCCTTAAGTTCTTCCGGCCAAGTTTTAAGATCGGTAGGCCATGCCAGCCAAGTGGCTTGATGGGGTTCCCACTCGGCCGGCATCCGATAGCCGAGACGAGAGGGTACTGGTTGGATTTGAACCACGGGCTGCACCGTCATAAGGGGTAGGATAGCGTCGTAAGATGAAACGTTCAAGCATATTTCAGCACTTGCACTTTATGTGCAAGTGCAGTACTGGGACGGCTTAGGGTAAGCCGTCTCCAGCGCAGACACAAAAAAGGCGTTGCTGTTTTTGGCAGCAACGCCTTTTTGCCCAAATCAAAGCTAATGCGCTTGCTTCCGATTAGCTTTTAAACAGACCGGAAGGACAAGCTGGATCCATTTGCGGGACTTTTGATCCCGGGACAATCGCCAAAGCTGCATCCAAACCGCCGGACACTGCGCGGCCGATAGTATGCGCTACTGCACGACCAGCCCCTTCCCACTTATTCTCATTGATTCTGGGCTGCCGAACCAACTCCACCCAGCAAAACGCAACGTTGCCAACGCCGCGGAGCAACTTCGCTCCCGCTGCTTTCGCGTATTCCGTAGAGTCGACAGCATCACAAATTGCTCCAGCAAAGCTAAGCGGTGCGAGAGCAATAATCATTGCAAATGTGAATACCAATACTTTCTTCATTGAAACCACCTCCTTAAATTGATGCGTAATGGTATTACGCCTCTATAATGATCGGTACAAACGCTAAGAGCTTTAGAGAGCAAAATAAGGAGAGGGACTGTTTTTATTGGGCTGTCATCCAGTCGGAAGATCACCCTTTATCCTCTCGAGAAGGGCAAAGCGAGTTTATTCGACAGTCTGAACAACGAGGTTTTCTCGCAAAACAAGTCCTGCGGCCGTGCTTGATTAATAGAAGTGAGAATTCTGTCCATTCTTTCGGGGGAATCACCTTTTGAAGGTCAAATTCAATCTTGACGGGATCGTGGTGGTTTGTAAGCCCCAACCGATTTGAAATCCGCTTGACATGAGTATCCACCACCACGCCCGGAATATCGAACACGTTGCCCAAAATCACGTTGGCGGTTTTGCGGCCGACGCCCGGAAGCGTCGTCAAATCCTCCATCCGAGCAGGAACTTTCCCCGCAAATCGCCTGACGATTTCCTGAGCGCATCCGATAATACTTTTTGTTTTCGCGCGGAAGAAGCCCGTCGAGTAAATTTCGCGTTCGAAGGTGTCTGGGTCCGCATGCGCGAAATTTTCCACGGTACGATATTTTTTGAAAAGCGCCGGCGTAACCTGATTGACCCGTTTGTCGGTACACTGAGCGGAAAGAATGGTAGCTGCCAAAAGTTGAAAAGGATTTTTAAATTTGAGCTCAATGACAGAATCCGGAAAAGTTTCCTTGAGCCGACGGATAATGGCCCGCGCTCTTTTTTGCTTGGATGCAAAGGATTCGACCGCCATGCGGGTTATCGCTCGGAACGGTTTTTCAAATATCGTTCTATTTGTTGAACGGTCATCGTATTCAACACATCGCCCACTTCAAGCCACCCTTTGCGGGCAATGCCCACGCCATAAGAAACATCCGCAAGCCCTTCCCTGCTGTGGGCATCTGGATTGATGGTAAATCGAAGACCTTTTGCTTTGGCTGCTCGGGCGAAACGCCAATCCAAGTCAAGTCGATGAGGGTTTGCATTGATTTCGATGGCCACATCATTTTTCCGCGCTGCTTCAAAGATCGCTTCATAATTTACCGGATAACCGGCCCGGCCCAACAACAAACGCCCCGTCGGATGTCCCCACATGGTCATGGCGGGGTGCGCCATCGCACGGCAAATCCGTTTGGTCATTTCTTCCTCGTTCATATTAAAACGCGAATGAATAGAGCCGATCACAAAATCAAATTCGCGAAGCACGCGATCCGGATAGTCCAGCGATCCGTCCGGCAAAATGTCCGATTCAATGCCATGAAAAATCCGGATGGGTTTGAATTTCTTCCGGAGCCGGTCAAGTTCGGCACGTTGTTTCGCGACGCGCGCTTCGGTGAGGCCGTTGGCATACACCGCCGTTTTCGAATGGTCGGAGATCCCCACATAGTGATACCCCAAGTCCAGCGCCGCGCGAATCATATCGGCCAAAGGAGCTCCCCCGTCGCTATAGGTACTGTGAACGTGAAAAACGCCTTTGATATCTTCCTGCTTGACCAACTCTGGCAAAGGACCTTTTTGAGCCGCTTCGATTTCCCCAGATTGTTCCCTCAGCTCCGGCGGAATAAAATGAAGTCCCAGCACCTTGAAAAGGCCTGCCTCGTCCCTGCAGGGAATTAACTTTTTCCCCTTGAAAATGCCGTACTCGTTAATTTTAAGACCCATCCGTTTCGCGAGCGTCCGCGTTGCTACGTTGTGTTCTTTGCTTCCGGTGAAATAATAAAGGGCGTACGGAAATTGCCGCTCCGTCACGGTTCTTAAATCAACTTGCATCCCCGATTTGAGAATCACACTTGATTTTGTCTCGCCATGGGCAAGGACATCCGCCACTTCCGGATACGAGGTAAACGCGCGGTGAATGTTGGCGGGAGTTTCGGTGCTCACCAGAATATCAATGTCGTGAACAATTTCATTCGCGCGCCTGAGACTGCCCGCGATCTCGATGCGAGCCGCGCCTTTTTGCTTTCCAAGGTACGCAACACATCCTCGAGCATCGGTCATCGCTTGCGAAACTAAAAAATAGCCCTTGGTTTTGTTCCTGTGCTTAATGGCTTCCAAAATTTTCTTCTGTAACTTCTCGCCAAAGCGTTCCAAACCCAAGAGTCTATTTTCCTGACACGCATACTCCAATTGACCCACATTCTTAATGCCGAGTTCTTCATACAACACTTTGACGCGCTTGGGCCCAAGGCCTTGAATGTCAAGCAGTTCCAGAAGCCCTTCCGGTACCGAAGACCGGAGCTTGAGGTGATACGTCGATTGTCCCTTTTGAACAAGTTCGGTAATCACTTGGGCGAGCCCTTCACCGATCCCCTTCACTTTTTTGAGAGAATGGGCAGTCACAAGGTCGGACAAATCTTGGGAGAGATTTTCGATGATGCGGACGCCGTTGGAAAATGCGCGGACCTTAAACGGATTTTCACCTTTCATTTCCAAAAGGTTCGCAATTTCTTCTAAAACGGCGGCGACTTCCTTTTTATCCATGGAGTGGCTCAATATACTACTAAATCCAAAGTGCCCATGCTATACTTTTGCCTTCTCGAAACCAAAATCACAGATTTGAAAATCCGTTCGCCTTAATCACCTTCGGGCAGCCTCATCAGAAAGGATCCTCAGATGAAAGCCGTTGTGTTCCACGAGCACGGCGACCTCGACCGACTCGTATACCAGCAGGTACCCAAACCTGACATCGGACCTCATGACGTCCTGGTCAAGGTAAAAGCGTGTGCGCTGAACCATCTCGACATCTGGACACGGATTGGGATGCCGGGAGTCTCTGTTCCGATGCCGCACATTCTGGGCTGCGATGTCTCCGGCGAAATCGAAGAAGTCGGAAAACGCACTCATGGAATTAAAAAAGGCGAGCGCGTGGTTCTGGCGCCCGGAATTTCCTGCGGAACGTGCCCATGGTGTCGGTCCGGATGGGATTCGTTATGCACGGAATACAAAATTCTCGGCTTTCAAGTCAACGGGGGGTACGCCGAATATGTCAAGGCGCCGGAGCGCAATGTCATCCGCGTTTCGAACCGATATCCCCTTGAGGAATGGGCGGCTTGTCCGCTTGTGTTTTTAACCGCGTACCACATGCTCGTCACAAGGGCGGAACTTAAAAAGGGCGAAACGGTTCTCATTCACGCCGCGGGTTCTGGAGTTGGAAGCGCCGCCATTCAAGTTGCAAAAGCATTCGGAGCACGGATAGCGACAACGGTGGGAAGCGAAGGAAAAGCAAAAAGCGCGAAAAAACTCGGCGCGGAGTTTGTCATCAACTATCGAAAAACCGACTTTGTCGGAGCGGTTCGCGAATGGACTCGCGGTGAAGGCGTCCAAGTGGTGCTCGAGCATATCGGTGCAGAGACATTTTTGAAAAGTCTCGCGGCGCTTGCCAAAAAGGGCCGGCTCGTCACCTGCGGTGTCACCAGCGGTCCAACAGCTCAAATCGATCTTCGTTTTCTTTTCGTTCGTCAGTTCACGATTCGAGGCTGCTACATGGGCGGGCGGTCTGAATTAGAAGCCGTGATGAAACTCCTCCGGAAAGGCATCCTAAAACCGGTGGTGGATTCTACGTTCCCACTCTCGAAAGCTCGTGAAGCCCAACAGCACATGCTCGATCGAAAAAACTTCGGAAAAATTCTCCTGATTCCTTAGAGAGACTCTTCCAAAAGGCGCTTGATTTTAGCTCAGCGCAACCTATAATGATGCTTCATGTCGTAGCTTTCGGACGGCAACGTTGTTAATTACACTAGATTAGTTTTTCACATGGAGAAGAACATGAAAAAAATTATCGCTCTCACGTTTATCGGCTTTCTCACCTTTTCAGTCACCGCGCATGCAGGAGACGTTTGGGATATGTCGGAATCTCCTGTCTACAAAGAAAAAGCAGCCGGTATGTTTGGCCGCGGTTTGTTGAATGTCGCAACCAGTTTTATCGATATGCCGGTGCAAATGGTCGCTGGTGCGAGTACAGCCGATAATCCATTTCTGGGAACCGTAGGGGGATTCGCAAGCGGAGCTGCGTGCACCGTTCTGCGCGCGGGTTCCGGCGTCATTGACGTCGCATCGTTCTGGGTTCCCGGTTTTCACGGTGTTCCTGTATCGAGAAGTTATGAAAACTGCTTAGATTTCTCCGGCGGCCAGGAAAAAACCGTTCCGTCTTTGCCGACTTCAAAGTACACACCACCTCCGGCACCTCAAATCTTCAAAAAAGCGGAACCGGCATCAAGTGCGGCGCCATTTCAACCGACCGACCAAGACAGTCGGATGAAATACGTCAAGAAATAATTGCTCTTAAACGAACGATCCTTCCAAAGAAAAAAAGCCAGGCACTTTCTACCGGCGCCTATGCGCCAGTACTAATCGTGGCAACTTTGACGTTGCCTACGATTATGTAAAAGTGCTTGGCTTTTTTTATGTATGGGTTTGCGGTACTAGATTTCGGGAAAGAGACTGTCCGATGCAAAAAGCGGACCGCCGGGTTTGAAGCAAGTAAAAATATCAACAAATCCTGAAACGAGCTGTCGACCGAATGCGTAGCCGCCTCGCCCAAGACCCGCCGTCATCCCGCTCCACGGCGCAAGATAAACAGGTTCCGTTTCCATCGTGGTTTGAATGATTTCCTTCGGAATATGAAACACGGCAGTCGTAACGTGGGTAACTCCTCTGGCCAACTTCTGGACCGGAGCGTTTAACTCGTTTGCTTGAGCACTCGCCGGTGTGTGGATCAAAACGGCGGTACATAAAAACAGGGGGAAAACCATATTCCATTTTTTCATAAGGATCACCTCGTTACCATTTCGACCGTTAACGGAAAACCTTTAAAATCTCGTACGTGATGATGCCTGCAGGCACGCGAATCTCAACACACTCACCGGTTTTATGTCCCAAAAGCGATTTCCCAATAGGAGAACCGGTTGAAATTTTTCCGGACCCGATATCAGACTCGTCATCGGAAACTAAATGGAAGGTAATGATGTCGCCTGTCTTTTTATTTTTAGCTTTTACTTTAGCGCCAAAGTAAATTTTATCGGTTGGGGTGTCGCAGACGTCCACCACTTTTGCAGTTGCAAGTCTTTCCTCAAGCCGCTCGATTTTCGATTCAAGTTGTGCTTTGGCTTCTTTGGCGGCATCGTATTCCGCATTTTCCCGGAGATCGCCGTGCGCCCGGGCTCGCTCAAGCAATTTGGCAACCTCAAGGCGCTTCGTTGACTTGAGTGTTTGAAGTTCCTGCCTTAATTTCTCGAAACCCCCGCGGGTTAAAACAACTTCTGCCATCGTCACACCGCAATTTGACTTCGTATTTCTCTGATGGCCCGCACAGCGGTTTGTATCTCGCCTGCCGTATTAAAATATCCGGGGCTGAGCCGAATCGTTCCTTGAGGAAACGTTTTGAGTTCCCGATGCATCAGCGGGGCACAATGGAGACCCGCACGCGAAGCAATGTCGAATGATTGATCGAGAATCAAACTGACTTCCTGAGGTTCGGCCCCCTCCACCGTAAAGGAAACCGGAGCCACCGATCGTGAAACATCTTGGGTCCCGTAGATCCGAATACTCGGAATCTCTTTTAGTTCGCTCCTCAACTGCTTCACCAAACCCTGCTCGTGAGCACGGATTTTGTCCATTCCTTCCTCCAAGATAAATTCCACACCTTCCTTTAAACCCACGATGCCGACGGAATTAGGCGTCCCGCCTTCCAACGCAAAGGGAAAACGAATCGGTTGAAGGAGCGATTCGGAATCAAAACCGGTCCCGCCTTCGCGCCAAGGAAATAACTTTGCGCGCTCACCTACGCAAAGAGCGCCCGTTCCCGGAGGTCCGTAAAGCGCTTTATGTCCGGGAAAGGCGAGGAGATCGATGAAGTCGGACTCCACGTGGATGGGGATAACGCCGGCGGTTTGTGCGGCATCGACCAAAAAAAGAGATTCCGTTTCACGAACGAGTTTTCCAATCTCACGAATGGGCTGAACGATCCCCGTAACGTTCGAAGCGTGAGTCATGGCCACGAGCTTCGTCTTGGGTCCCATGACCGCTTTCACGTCGTTGGGATGAATAAAGCCGTCTGAGTTGGGACGAAGTTTGGTGAGCGTAATTTTTCCGTTCGCTTCGAGTGAGTGAAGCGGCCGCAATACCGAATTGTGCTCGAGAACCGTTGTGATCGCGTGATCGCCTTCGCGCAGAACTCCCTTAATCGCAATGTTTAAGGAATCCGTGCAATTCAAAGTAAAAATGACGCGTTCGGGATGTTCGACACCAAATAACTTTGCGATCACGTTCCGAGCTTGAGCGATTTGACTTTCTGCGCCGACCGAAAGCCGATGGCCCGAACGTCCCGGATTCGCCGCTTCTTCGCGCAAGAACCGATCCATACGCTCATACACGCGCTTGGGCTTGGGAAAACTCGTCGCGGCGTTGTCTAAATAAATCATCGCGTTAGACTCCTATGTACTTCGAATAAATGACCTTCGCTTGGGCAGGATCATTTGTACCTTTAATGATGGCCCTGCCGTCCGGAAAAACGGTAAATTCGTAACCCCCGGTAGTGGCTTGAAGCATAAATGAATTCGATTTCACCTCGCCCACTTTTTTCAGGCGCGACTCAAGCTCTTTAAAATCCAGAGTGATTCGATCCGGACGCGTGATCTGAACCGCGTTGCGGCCGCACAGCGTTGTCGTTTTGGGTGCCAAATTTCCGCTTAAGTATTCAAAACGCTGATGGCGGCAGGTGGGGCAGTCCGTCGCATCTCTTAAGCCCTCCAGATGAAAAGACTTTGTCTCGCGCGTCCACACGTCGTAACTGTAAAGCGTCGGATTCAAATCGCCTTCGTTCCCGCTCAGAAATTTAAGCGCCTCGGTCGCCGCAAGCGATGCGATGACCGTGGAGGCGGGCGCAATAATTCCTGCGGTATCGCACGTCGGCGTCAATTCCGGCGGCGGAGCAGATTCAAAAACACAACGAAGGCAGGGCGTTTTGCCGGGGACGATCGAAAGTGTCAAACCATGACATCCAACGACAGCGCTATAAATCCAGGGCTTCCCCAATTTGACGCACGCGTCGTTCAGCAAA
Organism: Omnitrophica bacterium RIFCSPLOWO2_01_FULL_50_24; assembly: GCA_001804225.1. Classification (GTDB taxonomy): domain Bacteria; phylum Omnitrophota; class Omnitrophia; order Omnitrophales; family Danuiimicrobiaceae; genus 2-01-FULL-50-24. Next base: position 15,389 of record MHFO01000037.1, read on the forward strand.
AAACGGGTTTCGAAATTGTCCGTGCCGTCCAAAACAAGGTTGACATCTCGAATCAGTTTTTCGACGTTTGTAAAATTAACGTCCGACACGACCGCTTCAATTTGGACTTCTGAATTAATTTTTTTCAGTTGTTTGGCGGCGGCGACCGCTTTCGGAAGATTGTCGCGAATATCTTCCTCACTGAAAATCACTTGCCGCTGGAGATTGTTCAATTCGATGAAGTCGCGGTCTACAATGCGGACGAACCCCACTCCCGCGCGGACCAGTGTGCTGGCCAAAACAGTGCCAAGCGCCCCGCAGCCCACAATGGTAATCCGGCTCGAAGCGATTTTTTTCTGGCCTTCCTCGCCGATTTTTTGAAATAGGCATTGTCTGTGATACCGCGAAATGTCTGTCATGTCACAACACGAACCTCCCCGAAACAGAAAAAAAGCAAAAAAATACCCGGCGGTTTTGTTCCGTCGGGCATCAGCTGAAACGTGCAAGGTACTGGGTTTGTTTAGCACATTTTCCGCCACTCGTGGTGGCGGATACGGAGCAAGCTAACCCTTCAAATCACCGCTTGGCCGCATACTGTAACACGGCAGAAAAAGGAAGACAAGGAAAAGAATCGAAAAAATAACCGCGAGGACACTGTAAGTTATTGATTGACAATCGGTTGCGTCCGTTGCATTTGCCTTTTAAAGTGCGTATAATGCGCTTCGTGCCGACAAAGCCCTCGAAACACTTGGACACCTTTTCCAATCCAAATCCGGAGCGCGATTACACGATCCACTTCGAATGCCCCGAATTTACCTGCCTGTGTCCTAAAACAGGCCAGCCAGATTTTGCAACCATTCGAATCGAATACATTCCGGCCGCCAAGTGTGTGGAATTAAAATCCTTAAAGCTCTATTTATGGTCCTACCGAAACGAAGGAGCGTTCCACGAAGCCGTTACGAATAAAATCCTGGACGATTTGGTGCGGGCAACTCAGCCGCGTAAAATGAAAGTGGTTGGGGATTTTTTCATTCGGGGCGGAATTCACACCACCGTTACTGCAGAATACGCTCGGAACTAACCGGCTGATGTTCCGGATAACGGCTTTTCTGAAAGGAATAAAGCGTATCGCGCTCAACCGGAATTTTTCCGATACGTTCAATCTCGGAAACAAATTGTGCAAGCGGCACATATTCGCCGTTCCGGCCGCCGGCTTCGCGGGTAATGTTCTCGCTGTACAGCGTCCCGCTCATATCGTTTGCACCTGCCGCAAGGGACTCGAGGGCGTTGTCCCAACCCAATTTCACCCAGCTCGTCTGAATATTCCGAATGTCGTTCATAAAGTAAAGCCGCGAAACGGCAATCATTTTAAACGCATATTGAATCCGATCTAAAGCCCGATCCACAGCTTGCCCCAATTTCGTTTGGTCGGGCATGAAAAGAAGCGGGATGAACTCCGTAATCATTCCGGTTTTCCGTTGAAGATCGCGAATCCGGCGGAAGTGATTCGCCACGTGCTCCGGCTGCTCCAAGTGCCCGAACAAAATGGTGGCGGTCGAGGACAAGCCCAAGGCGTGACCGGTTTCAATGATTTCGCACCACCCGTCGGATGAAATTTTTTCAGAACAAATTTTCCTGCGAACCTCGTCGTCCAGTATTTCCGCCGCCGTTCCGCACATCGAATTCATTCCGGCCTCTTGAGCTCGCCGGATCACTTCCACATAAGGTTCTCCGATTTCCACGGCATAGTAGTGAATTTCCTCGGGCGAAAAAGCGTGAACATGAACGTCGGGAAAATGACTTCGGATTTGGCTTAAGAGGTTGAGAACCTCTTGAAACTTAACTTCGCGCGACAATCCGCCCTGAAACGTAATTTCAGAGAGTTTTCCCTCCGCTTGTTCCATCCGGGATTTAATGTCCTCAAATCGAAGCACATACGCTTTGGGGGAATCGGCCGACTTTTTAAACTCGCAAAAGGTACAGTGGTAATCGCAAATGTTGGTGTAATTGACGTTCATGTTGTGGACAAAACTGACGAAGCGCCCGTTCAAACGACTGTTGGCCTCGCGGGCAAGCCGGTACAAACGCTCAAGGTCGCTTGGCTCTGTCCGTTCCAATAGCCAGACGGCTTCCGCATCCGTAAGGTCAAGCGATTGCCCGGTTTTGCGCTCGATCAATTCCCAGTTCATCCCTTACTTCTCCTCGCATTGATAAGAACTATCCACCAAACAGGGTTCATAACCTGCTTCGCAGATAAGTGACTTGAGCGATTGCTCCGATAGATCGGTCGGCGTTTCGTTGCCTGCATCGTGCATGATCTTCTCATTCAAATTCGTTCCGCCCACGTCGTCCACCCCAAACGACAAGCTCACCTGCGCCAACTTAAGGTCAAGCGTGGTCCAATGAACCTTAATGTGCCGGATGTTATCAAACAACAATCGGGAAACCGCATACACCTTGAGATCCGTGTAACCGCCAACTTCGCCCTTTCGCTCAAGCGGGGTATGTTCGGCATTAAACGCAAGCGGAATAAACGATTGAAAACCGCGCGTCTCGCCCTGGAGTTCGCGCAAGCGCAAAACATGATCCACCCGATCTTCGATCGACTCAATGTGGCCGTACAGCATCGTGCAGTTGGAAAATAAGCCCAAGTGATGAGCCGCCTTATGAATGGAAAGCCAGTCTTCCGAAGTTGTTTTCTCGGAACAAATCTTTTTGCGTGTAGCTTCCTTAAAAATTTCGGCCCCTCCGCCGGGAAGACCATTCAATCCCGCTTCCTTTAAGATGCTCAACAATTCGTACCACCCAAGATGCATTCGGCGCGCGAGGTCATCGATTTCGACTGCCGTCAACGCTTTAATAAAAAGTGAGGGAAAACGGCTCCGAATAGCACGAAACATATCCACGTAGTACTCAAGTCCCAACTCGGGATTCAGCCCGCCCACGATGTGGACTTCATTAATAGGAAAACGGCTCACGGCGTCTTCGATCTTCGCAAGGACCTCATCGCAGGACATCGTATACCCGCCTTCTTCGTGCGGGCGCCGTGCGAACGCGCAAAAAACGCAATGCGCGGTGCACACATTTGTATGATTGAGATGCAAATTAACCGAATAAAACACCTGATTCTGATTGAGCCGCGCCCGAACTTGATTCGCCAAAAACCCTAAAAACGGGAGGTCGTTCGACTCAAAGAGGCGAACTCCATCGTCAAAGGTCAAGCGTTCACACCGCTCCACTTTTTCTTGGACGTCTTTTAATTCAGAATTTTGAAGGGTGAACATACATTCGCGCGGCAGGAGTGTAAAAGGTACCCCTTTCCTATTTGGCTTTTTCTTTTTTTCGATTTTCGATTTCGATAAAGAGCTGATCCACCAATTCTTTTTCGGGGACCACGCGTTTTTGCTTCCCGTCGACGTAAATCATTCCCTTTTCCTTACCGCCTGTAATGCCGAAATCGGACTCGTGCGCCTCACCCGGTCCGTTCACCACACACCCCAGAACCGAAATGGTGGTGGGATCTTTAAGATTCATGGCTCGGGTTTCTACTTCATGTGCCAACTTAAACACATCTACCTCCGCGCGCCCGCAGCTTGGGCACGAAACCACGCGAGGCCCGAACCGGCGGAGATTGACCGCTTCCAGAATCAAACGCGCTACCTTCACTTCCTCGATGGAATCCGCCGAAAGCGAGATCCGGATGGTGTCTCCGATCCCTTCAAGCAAGAGAGTGCCGACGCCTACCGCGTTGTAAATAGATCCGCGCATCAATGTGCCTGCCTCGGTCACGCCCAAATGAAGCGGATAATCAAACGTGTGCGAAGCCAATCGGTACGCTGCCACCATCGTCGGAACGTCGCTCGCCTTTAAGGAAATAACAATGTCGCGAAAATCGAGCGCTTCCAAAATAGCCACGTGGCGTTTTGCGCTTTCCACGAGAGCGTCCGCCGTAGGATGACCGTACTTGGCAAGCAGATCTTTTTCAAGTGAGCCCGCGTTTACCCCGATCCGGATCGGAACCTTGCGCTCCTTGGCTTTAACCACCACCGCTTCAACGCGATCCCGCGAACCAATGTTGCCGGGGTTCAACCTCAATTTATCCACGCCCTCGTCAAGCGCGATCAATGCCAAACGGTAGTTAAAATGAATATCGGCAACGAGCGGGATCGGAATTTGGCGGCGAATCGCGCCCAACGCTCTGGCGTCTGCTTCCGCCGGGCACGCCACGCGGACGATTTCACATCCCGCCTCTGCAAGCGCGCGAATCTGCCGAACGGTCGCCTCAACATCGTGAGTCGGCGTCGTGCACATAGACTGAATGCGGACGGGCGATCCGCCCCCGATTGTCACAGAGCCGACGTTAACACGCTTTGTTTTGGTAGGATTTGGCATCAGAGGTCATTTCCAACATGCGCTCAAGGGGCCGAAGCGCCCGCACCCGAATGACTTCGGGAACTTTCACTTCGTATTGCATCCGCTCAAGAGAGAGAACCAGTTTTTCAAGGGTATTTTGTTTCATATAATGACAGACGGCTTGGTCAAAAGCCGGTATGAAGAGTTTGTCGGGATTGTCTTTCACCATTCGATGCAAAATTCCGGTTTCGGTGGCCACAATAAATTCTCTCGCGGCTGAGGTTTGAACATATTGAATCATCCCGTCGGTGGACAACACGCGGTCCGCATAATGAATCGACTTGGTGAGGCAGCCGCATTCCGGATGCATGATAATTTCTGCCTTGGGATGTTTTTTCTTCAACCGGACTAAGTGCTCGGAATTAATCATGTCGTGAACGTGGCAATACCCCTTCCACAAGGTCATGTTCGTGCGGCCGGTCTGACGCTGGACGTACGTGCCAAGAAAAAAGTCCGGGACAAAAAGGATTTCTTGATCGGCCGGAATTCGTTCCACCACCCGGACCGCGTTAGTGGAAGTGCAGCAATAGTCCGCTTCCGCTTTGACCGCCGCCATCGTGTTCACGTAAGCCACCACCACGCCGTTTCGGTGTTCGGCTTTCCACCGGCGAATATCCTCGACTCGAACCATACCGGCAAGAGAACATCCCGCGTCGAGATCCGGAATCAAAACCGTTTTATCGGGGCACAAAATACTTGCCGTCTCCGCCATGAACACAACTCCGGAAAACAAAATGACATCCGCGTTTGTTTTTTTGGCCTGCTGAGCCAAACCGAGCGAATCCCCCGTAAAGTCAGCCACGTCCTGAATGTCGCCCACTTGGTAATTGTGCGCCAAGATGACGGCATTGCGCTTGTGCTTTAGAGCTTTGATTTCATCTTCTATGGAGTTGTAGATTTCCGTCGTCATCATGAACCACCCGCTTTGGCCCCGCTTGACCGAACGGTCGGTTCGGCGAATCGTTTCCGTCTCGCTTCTGCCTTCTGAGCCAAAGCAATTTTTCCGAGGTCCGTCATCTCTTGAGAAATGTTCATCGAACAATATCTGGGTCCGCACATGGAGCAAAACGGAGCTTCTTTAAAACCATCCTGCGGAAGTGTCTCATCGTGCATGCTGCGAGCGGTTTGGGGATCCAAGGACAATTCAAACTGTTTCTCCCAATTAAAGGTAAACCGTGCTTTGGACAATTCGTCGTCCCGATCCCGCGCTCCCTTCCGGTGCCGTGCAATATCAGCGGCATGAGCGGCAATCTTATAGGCAATGACGCCCTGTTTGACGTCCTCGGCATTGGGAAGTCCGAGATGTTCTTTGGGCGTTACATAACAAAGCATGGACGCCCCGTACCAGCCGATCATCGCAGCTCCAATCGCCGAGGTGATGTGGTCATAGCCGGGAGCAATGTCGGTCACAAGCGGCCCGAGCGTGTAAAAAGGCGCTTCGTGGCAAAGCGCCAGCTCCTGATCCATCTGAAGTTTGAGCTGGTCGATCGGAACATGGCCGGGCCCTTCGATCATTACTTGGACGTCGTGCTGCCATGCCTTTTGAGTTAATTCGCCGAGCGTTTTTAATTCGGCAAACTGTGCTTTATCGCTTGCATCCGCCAAACAGCCGGGGCGGAGACCGTCTCCCAAACTAAACGAAACGTCATACGTTTTGAATATCTCCGAGATCTCGTCAAAATGCGTGAACAAAAAATTCTGCTTGTGATGCGCCACGCACCACTTGGCCATTAAAGAACCTCCGCGCGACACAATGCCGGTAATCCGTTTGGCCACGAGCGGAACGTATTCAAGCAAAACACCCGCATGAATGGTCATATAATCCACGCCTTGGCGAGCTTGGCGCTCAATCACGTCCAGCATCAATTCGGCTGACAGTTCCTCGGGTTTCCCGCCAACCTCTTCGAGAGCTTGATAAATCGGAACGGTTCCAAGCGGCACGGGACTCGCCTGAATCAGCGTGGTGCGAATAAAATCTAAATCTCCGCCTGTCGACAGATCCATCACGGTATCCGAGCCCAGATGAACCGCATAATGCAATTTCTCAAGCTCTTGATCCACATTGGACGAAAGCGCTGAATTTCCGATATTCGCATTGATCTTGCATGTTGAAGCAATGCCGATGCACATGGGCTCAAGGCGGGCGTGATTGATGTTGGCCGGAATAATCATGCGGCCGAGTGCCACTTCGGATCGAATCAGCTCGGGATCCAAATTCTCGCGGCGGGCCACAAACGCCATTTCTTCAGTGACAATCCCCTTTCGCGCATAATGCATCTGCGTCACATTGAGCTCTCCCTTGCGCTTCGCGGTCCACACGCTCCTGTCAGGACTTTCTTTTTCCATAATGCTCCTCCAAATACTTGCAAATATCGTCCGACTCGATCATCACCACGTTCCGATCCGTATCCACCAGCAAAGGAAACTGAACTTCAGCCGTCAGCTTTTTGGCACGTTCCCGGTTCCGACTCCCTTGCAGGGAAGGATGCGACACATACGACACGTCCAACTCTTCGAGCTTGTTCCGTACCTTCTGGCAATAAGGACAACTTTCAAAATGATACAGTTCCAACATCGTCTTTTCACCTTTTTACCCAGAAAATCTGAGGTAAAAGTCTATTACTTTTGCTCTTGAGTTCTGATTGGACGCGACATCCCTTTAAAAGTCTACTCGATCTCGTTATTTTTGTCTATCCCTTCTAAGGCAGGTGAAATGGGGAAAATTGCGGGTAACTTATTAAGACTAAATAACTTATAGAGAATCACTTTTGGTCTTTATTTGCTCGCCCGCCGTTCCGTAATATGATGCCGAATATCGATTCCTTTGGCGACGTAGATCACGTCTTCGGCGATATTAGTCGCAAGATCGCCGATCCGCTCCAAATTATGGGCGACCATAATCAAACCGATAGCTTCAGAAAATCCAACCTTGCCTGTTTCGACCGCTTGCTGAAGCTTGAGATTCACCTCACGGTTCCAATTATCAAGCTCGTCGTCTCCTTCGCAAATCGACTTTGCTATTTTTGCATCCCGGTTGGCAAATGCTTCCAAAGCTCCTTTCACCATTTGAATCGCAAGATCAGTGCCTTTCGAAAATCCTAAATCCTGCTTCAAAGCACCTGCGTTCGGACTGCGCTCAAGGCCTTCTTGCGCAATGTTCACAGCTTGGTCTCCGATTCGCTCAAGATCTCCGGTGATTTTCAATACCATCGTAATCAATCTGAGGTCCACGGCGGTAGGCTGCATTCGTGCGATCAATTCGTGACCGAATTCATCGATCTCGATTTCGAGAATGTTAATTTTCTGATCCTCTTCAATCACCTCTTTAGCTTTTTGACGATCTTGGGTTTCAAGTGAATCGGCTGCTTTTCGAATCGCACGCTCCACCAAGTCTCCCATTCGAAATAGTGTATCTTTTAATTTTTTTAATTCCTCATCAAAGTAACGCTGCATGGACTGCCTCCTTCACTACTGGTACCTTTTGTTAATCCTTTTGTCATTCGTTAACCGAATCTTCCCGTGATGTAATCTTCCGTTTCTCGCCGGTTCGGACGCGTGAACACTTGTTCGGTCGAACCGTATTCAATCAATTCTCCCAAATAAAAGTAGGCGACTTGGTCGCTGACGCGCGCGGCCTGCTGCATATTGTGGGTCACGATCACAATGGTATATTGTTCCTTGAGCCCGCGCATCAGTTCCTCAATGTGTTCCGTTGCAATAGGGTCAAGCGCCGAACAGGGTTCGTCCATTAACAGAATGTCCGGCTCCACCGCCACGAGCCGCGCAATACAGAGGCGTTGCTGCTGCTCACCGGAAAGACTCATGGCGGAACGGCGCAACTTGTCCTTCAGCGCATCCCAAAGGTCCACCGCGCTCAAGCTCCGCTCCACAAGTTCCGGAAGCTGCTTCTTAGAAGCAAAATGATGAATCGAAGGGCCGTAGGCGATGTTGTCGAAAATGGAGATGGGAAACGGATTGGGCCTTTGAAACACCATTCCGACTTTTTTCCTCAAGTTCACCATATCCATCGACGAGCGGTAAATGTCTTCACCATCAATCACTACCCGGCCTTCAATCCGAACGCCTTTGACCAAATCGTTCATTCGATTCAGACACCTCAACAAAGTTGATTTGCCGCAGCCCGAAGGCCCGATGACGGCCGTAATTCGGCGTTCCGAAATATCGAACGAAACATCCTTAAGCGCCTGAAATGTCCCGTAGTGCAAATTGACGTTTTCGATTCGAATCTTTGGATCAACCATAACGGCCTGAGACATATCCCTCGGTGCGTTCGTCCTTCGGAACGGTAAAGATTTTCTCGGTTTCGTCAATTTCGATCAGTTCGCCCATCAGAAAAAAAGCCACTCGATCACTCACGCGCGCCGCCTGTTTGGTGTTGTTCGTCACCAAAACAAGCGTGTACTGATTTTTGAGCTCCATCATCGCCTCTTCAACTTTCGCGGTTGAGATCGGATCCAGTCCCGAACACGGCTCGTCAAATAAAATAATCTGGGGTTCCACCGCGAGCGTTCGGGCAATGCACAGCCGCTGCTGCTGTCCGCCCGACAGCTTCAATGCGGGCTCGCCAAGCCGGTCTTTTACCTCGTCCCACAAATAGGCGGCTTTCAAACTTTTTTCAACGATGTCTCCGAGCCGGCCGCGATTTTGAATGCCGTGCCGACGGGGACCGTACGCCAAATTATCAAACACCGAGATGGGAAGCGGCGTCGGAAGCGCAAATACCATTCCCACTTTTTTCCTCAACTCCGAGGTATCCCACTCGCGGTAAACGTCCCGCCCGTCGATTAAGACACGGCCGTCATGCCGAAACCCGGGATAAAGATCATTCATTCGATTGAGCGTCCTTAAAAACGTGGTTTTGCCGCTGTTGGCAGGACCGATCACACCCAAAATTTCCCGTTCCCGAACCGAAAAATGAACGTTCTTTAACGCGGGAACCCCCCCGAAGGCCGCGGACAAACGATCCACTTGAATAACGTCTACCATTGTTTCTTCGCCCGAAAATAACTTCGAATGACGGTGGCCACCAAATTCATGATGATGATGAGCCCTACAAGCACCAACGCCGTCCCGTACTGCAATTCCAGTTTGACGTTCGGCACTTGTGTTGACAACACATAGAGATGGTACGGAAGGGCCATCGCCTGATCAAACATAGATTGCGGAAGTCTCGGCAAATAAAACGCGGCGACCGTAAACAAAATGGGAGCGGTTTCGCCGGCAGCGCGGCTTAAGCTTAAGACCGTGCCGGTTAAAATTCCGGGAAGTGCATGAGGCAGCACGGCGTGACGAACCGTCTGCCACTTGGTTGCTCCGAGAGAATAGCTGACCTCCCGAAACGAGGATGGAACGGATTGAAGCGCTTCCCGGGCAGCGGTAATCATCACGGGAAGCGACATGACCGCCAACGTCAGTGATCCGGCCAAAATGGACGCGCCAAATCTAAAAAAAATGACAAACAGCCCCAATCCAAACAGCCCAAACACCACGGACGGAACGCCGGCCAAATTAACAATGGCAAGCTCGATAAAACGGGTCAGCCAGTTCCGTTTTGAATACTCCGTTAAATAAATGGCCGAAAAGATGCCGACGGGAAGTGCAAAAATAAGTGTTCCGAGCACAAGGGCTAACGTTCCAACGATGGCCGGAAAAATTCCGCCCGCCCTCATCCCCATTCTCGGCATCTGAGTCAAAAATTCCATGTTGAGGACACCGGATCCGCGCGCCACAATGACTCCCACCACCCACACGACAGGAATCACAACCACCAGCGTGGAAAGAAACAAAAAGCTGAAGACCACTCGCTGCGTGATCCTAGGATCTAGCGTTCTCATGTTGTTCTCGTGGTTTGTCTCATCTTTCATTGTAGGGAACAGGCATGCCCGTTCCCTACGTGGGTTCTATTTCGTTTCACCTTGGTGGAGAAAACGATCTGCTAACAAATTCACGACGAAGGTAATCAAAAACAAAACGATCCCGATCGCAAAAAGCGAAAAGTAGTGGTCGCTCCCCTGAACTGTTTCACCCATCTCTGCAGCAATGGTAGCGGTCATCGTTCGAACCGGCTGAAACATACTCGATGGAATCACGGCGGCGTTGCCCGTAATCATCATGACGGCCATCGTTTCACCGATCACCCGGCCGATCCCAAGCATCACGGCAGCGATAATTCCGGAGGAAGCGCTCGGAAGAATAATTCTCCAAATGGTCTGCCACTTCGTCGCTCCCATCGCGACGGATCCCTCGCGGTAACTTTTGGGGACGGTGTTGAGCGCATCTTCCATGATGCTGACGATGGTCGGCATCGCCATAAAGGCGAGCATAATGGATCCCGCCATTGCCGTTAATCCCGTCGGAAGCCCAAACACAGCTTTGACGAGCGGCACCAAGGTCACCAGCCCGATAAATCCAAGTACGATGCTCGGAATCGCCGCCAGTAATTCAACTCCGGCTTTCAACACCTCACGAAGCCAGCCGGGGGCAATCTCTCCGATAAAAATGGCACAGGCAATTCCAAGCGGCACGGCGATCAAGGTAGCGCCGACGGTCACCCAAAGTGAGCCGAGGATGAGGGGAAGAATTCCAAACACCGGCGGTTCCGAAATGGGATACCAGCGTTTTCCCAAAAGGAAGCTCCATACGTTCACGCCGCGAAAGAGCTCGAGTCCTTCCTTCAAGAGGAACACAAGGATTAGGACGACAAAAACAATGGAAACGAACCCGCTCGCGAAAATCAGCGTTTCAATGATTCGTTCCCAGTATTTCCGCATAGGGCACCGAAAAAATTACGCGCGTTTGGTTTGAAGGGGGACAAAGCCCATATCCAGCACGACGGATTGTCCTTTTTCACTCAATACAAAATCGACGAAGTCTTTGACGATCCCGGAAGGCGTTTTCGGCAAATAAAAATAAAGCGGCCGCGCAAGAGGATACGTTCCGTCCGTGACGTGGTCGAGGGTGGGTTCGATGTAAGCACCGTTCTTTTTTTGAAACACCTGAACCGGTTTCACGCGCGGACCCAAATAACCCATTCCAAAATAACCGATCGCTGCCGGATTTCCGGCCACTTCCTGCTCAATCGCCTGAGAAGAAGGCATCATTAAAACCGAAGGGGCAAATTCCTCAGGGCCCTTTGGATTCCCGAGGCGCACTACCTCTTCAAGCGCGAACACGTGGGTGCCGGAATTCCGCTCCCGAGACAAAACCAAAATGGGCTGATCGAGTCCCCCAAGTTCTTTCCAGTTGGTCAACGATCCCGTAAAAATCTTGGAAAGTTCCTCAAGAGTAAGCTGCGTGATAGGGTTGTCCGGATGGACCACAAAGGCCACGGCATCAAGAGCGGTGGCCAGTTCGTGAACTTCGATTCCGTTCGCCGTTGCCAAATCCCGTTCCTTCTGCGTAATGTCGCGCGAGGATTGCGCAATATCACACGTGCCGCTGATCAATGCCGCGATTCCGGTTCCGGATCCGCCGCCCGTGACGGCAATAAAAGCGGAGGGATGCTCTTCCATAAATGCTTCTGCCCACGCCTGCCCCAAATTCACCATCGTATCGGAGCCCTTCATTTGAATGGAATCTTCGGCAAAAACAAGGGGGGTAAACAACAGGACAAAAACAACTGCTGGGCCAACCGCGCAGGATAGTCTTCTCTTCATTTCAGTCTCCTCTTCTTATGGGTTGTCTTTTTGGGGGTCGGACTACTGTAGCAAACCAGATAGAAAAAACAAGCACCAATGTAGGGGCGACCCTTGTAGTCGCTCAATCGGGGAGGTTAGAGATGACCGACTAAAACGTCGTCGTGACACTCGAGGACATCTCTGGTTTGAGATGGGGTGCACGAAAGAATGGGGTAAGCGCACAACGCCGTCGCCGGTTTTTGCTTGATCCACGACGAAACGGTTCGTTCGTACCGACGGAATTTTTCCCAATCGGATCGATCGACGGCTCCGGTGTCACCTGCGATTCGCAGCCAGCGGTACCCCGCTTCCTGAATTTCTGCGAGATGCTGCGCTGCATTCCGAAGCGCGCGTTCTTCATCGAACCGACCGTCCGCAAGGTACCATGCTTCGGCCTGACAAAGCAAAAACCGGCCGGAAGCGAGCGACGGG
>MHFO01000037.1:28000-29970 GCA_001804225.1 Omnitrophica bacterium RIFCSPLOWO2_01_FULL_50_24
GAGATCAATCATACCACTCAAGCCGCAGACATTCCAGAGAGTTGTCCACAGACAAAAGTGCTATTTAAAACCGGACGGCGGCCGGTACCTAATACTGTTCGACCAATTGGCGAATGATTGTTTTTGCATTCACAATGAGCCCGGCTTCCTGCTCATCAAAAAGAAAAGGCCTGAGTGATTCCGCGAGCCGTTTGAGGTCTTGGGCTGAAAACCGCTCCACGCGGCGGACCACCGCTTCAAGCGGGGGTCCCTTGACGCCTACCGCATTCAGCACTTTCGCATCAATCGGATATTTTGCCCCGAGCATAAACATCAGGTCAAACAAATGCCTCGCCCGGTTCTTCTTCAACAAGGCATCAATTTTATCCGCAAAAAGCGCTCCTTTTTGCGTGCACACCGCAGGATACATCTCGCCAAATCCCCGAATCACAAACGCCTCCGGTTCAATTTTCCAACGCGGCCTCATCACCTCCGCCTTGATCACAACGCCTTCCTTCTTTGAATGCCGAGACGCTACCCCATATACGCGCTCCACGTCGGGAAAAATCAGCTCGGCAACCCACAAGTTCTGCCAGTGGCTAAAGCCAAGCCGCACTTCCATCCCGATTTTTTTGAGCGCGGCTTGTACTTGGTTCAATGTATGTTCAAATTCCGATTTCGTCAGCCCCTTGGAATTAAAATCAAGATCTTCAGAAAACCGTTTCGCCTGATGGACAAGCCGCAAATAAGTCCCGCCCGTAAAACAAAACTTCTTCCCCGTGTGAAGGCGATAAAGCTCCTTCAGAATCAAAACCTGAAGATACTCCCGCAAAATTCCCAGCAGCTTGCCCTCCGGCATTCCGCGTTCTTTTGCTGCCTGAAGGAGCGCGTCAGAGGTCAACATTGAGTATCCCTTTTACATCTACCCCGTAGATACGGCCGTAGGACTCGATTTTTTTTCGGTTTAAACGCGCGATCCTTTTCACGTCGAGACGGAGCGATCTTAATTCCGGTTTCCGCACCCGTACCGTTTTAAAATAAAGAAAATCTGCCAGCGCCTTTTCGGGCTCGGCCATCAGCACGTCCACGCCCCCGTGATTTTCAATTCCGTACCCGCAAAACGCTTTGGGTTGGACGCTGCGGTACACAAAAAGACCGTGATCGTTCTTAAATCTCCGGGTCGGCTTGGTGGTAACGGACACGACAGCCATCGAAACTTCCGGAATCAAATTGTAATGAGAAAGGGCCGTTTCAAGCGACACATAGGAGGGTGAATAAATCTTATTGGCAAGCACGAGATCGGATAAATGACGGCGGTCTGGATAAATCAACTCATAGAGACCTTTCTTAAGGCGGGCGATCCTGCCGGCTTTTTTCCAGCGCGACAGGTATTGTTTAAGTGCGCTTTTTTTCTCCCCCGGAAAGAATGCACACACGTCTTCCACAGTGAAAACATAATACTTCTTACCCGACAACACCGTGCAGAGCTCTTCAAATCGCATAGGCACTCATTTCAGTTAATATATGTTTTAGTATATTATCCGAAATGATACATCAGCCCGCTCTAAAAATCAAGCCTGGATTCACCCCGCAGAAATTCTCCGCGTCATTTCTGGTCCAACGTTTTAAAGGGCCGGCCGAAGTAAGAACGTGTGGAATTTTGCCGGTGCAGGGCAGCGCCTTTCAGCCGCAGGTGACCGAAAGTTGTATGAACAATCTGTTCATACATTCTCGAACATGATATACTCCGCCGTGACAAAAGCGAGAAAACAATCCGCTCCGAAACTTAAAAACCGCCCGGGGCTTCTAGTGGACAATGCATTCTGGGAAGCATTCAGCCGGAAAATGGAGAAGGTTCGTGAAGAGCTTGCGGCCAAGCGTAAAGACGCGGTTCTTCACCTGCGTATCAACTCGCGCGACCTGGCCAGGCTGAAGGAAAAAGCTGCGGCCTCCGGAATGCGTTACCAAACTTTTATCGCTGAAATCCTCAA
>MHFO01000038.1 GCA_001804225.1 Omnitrophica bacterium RIFCSPLOWO2_01_FULL_50_24
ACGGGGTTCGGCCTTGCCTTGTTTGCTTAACACCAAGGTGATGGCGCTCGTGAGACTGGTTTTGCCATGGTCGACGTGACCGATCGTGCCGATGTTCACATGAGGTTTGGTGCGTTCAAATTTCGCTTTTGCCATGATGTGAGTCTCCTCTGCCGTTTTATGTTCAAATATAAGATCTGCTTACCGGTGCTATCCGCTTCAGCTGCTGACCGGGATTGAACCGGTGACCTCGTCCTTACCAAGGACGCGCTCTGCCAACTGAGCTACAGCAGCACACATTGGCACGCAGACGACCATTTTTGTTAACAGGATTATTTACAATCAATATCAATAAGCCGGCCTTGCCAAAACAAAAAAGGGGGAAAACATAAAAAACTCCGCGCCATCAGACGGTACTAAATCACGCTACCGAGATGGCTTGAAGTCTTTTATTCAAAACACTTTACTTATTTTTTGCTGCGAACCTAATGATGCGGGGACAGAGTACCCTTTCGCAAGTGGATGGATTATATTGATTTAAGGAGTTGTGTCAAGCTTTTTAACTGACCGGATTAAAAATGAAGGTCGATCATCTTTGACTGGAGCGGGTGGCGGGAATCGAACCCGCATGGCCAGCTTGGAAGGCTGGAACTTTACCATTAAGCTACACCCGCTTAACCTGTTTATTCACATAAGCTTACGAAAAAACAAACAACGCTCAAAAGAATGCGAAACATTCCTATTTTATCGGAGCGCAATCTTACCAAAAAGAGGAGAAACGCGACAACACAAAAAATAAAAAATCGGGAATTGAGAAGTCACGTCACGTTCACTTCGAAACGTTTGTTTGTTTTGAAGCAGAAGGTTGGGTCGCAAGCAATCCAAAAATCAAATAACAAACATTAAACGCGAGAGACAGCAACAAAAAAACATTGGCCTGTGTCTGGGAAATCGAAACTAAAACGCCTTGAAGCAAAGTTGCCGGCGTAACGGCATAGCACGACAAAACAAACAAGTGTCGATACTTGATTTTTTCCTTTTGAAATCGGTTGATCACAAAAGCTACCAAAGACACGAGAAGAACGGAGAATAATTTCCAAATCAAAAAAATAGGCGCGGCAACCGCGAGAATCAAAGGAATGGCAAAAGACATGACTCGCGCGGCTAGAACCTCCAGGAAACGTTTGGTAATTCGAAGAGGCTGGCCGGCTTTTTCGATTTGCTGCATCGCAGCGCTAAATTCATAAACATTCGTCTTTGCGGGCTCAACGCCTCGGACAATCATACCGTCTCTTCCAATCAACACGGGCGCGTCGGTCGTTTCGACAGACCATTCACCGATTGTTTTCGCGGTATCGATCGTATACAGATGACCCATCACCGGATGATCGAGCGTGTACGGCTGTGCTGTATCGGTTTTAAGTCCGGATGCTGTTAAAGTCATTTCGGGCGTTTCTTGAATCAGCCAATGTGTAAAACGATTCACGGTAGGCAGGAAAGAGAGACGGATGAGAACGGCTGAAAAGGCAGACATTAAAACGGCAAGGTAGAGCAAATAGCAAAGACCGTATCCTATTCCGGATTTGAGGGCGTGTTGGTACGTGTGCTTGCTGAACAACGTAAACAAAGGCGAAATCAGGAACTTGATCATAGCGGCACCTTTTCCATTTATACCTATCGTCACGAATAAATGTCACTTAATGTTTGCAAGGTCTTGGATCAAGAAACGATTTTATGATAAATGAGCCATCAGGGATACGTTAAAAAAAACTCCCCGATGGCTCATCCCAGCCCGCCGCGCCGCTGATGTGTGCGGCGGGCGCGGGATTACATTACTAGTGTAACCCTCTAACAGCCTCATTGAATTTAATCTTTAAATTCAATGAGGCTGGCGAGGGTGAGGGGTCGGGGAAATGGTTCGGCAAGCTCACCATCCTGAGCCTGCCAAAAAACTCCCCGACCCCTCATGATAAATAGAGAAGAAAATGTTAAAAAATGCCGTTGAAGTAAGTGAGTTATGTCTACGCCCAGGCAACGATTACACCTAACATCCATCTGGTTTTTTTCGCTCGCTCTCGCTTTGGTTTTCCACCCGTCATGGTTAAGCGCACAAACCGCTACTCGTGATCAAGACGAATTAGTCAGTCAGGCCGAAACGTTCCGAAAACGTCAGGAAGGTCTTCCTCCTCAACCGGAGGAAAAACCGCAGATTGTTCTTGAAGAAGAAAAAAAAGCTCCCGAGCAGCCGGAAGGCCCCGTCTTTTTCGTCAAAAAAATTAAGCTCGAAGGAAACACACTTTTCTCGGACAAGGATTTCGAACCTCTAGTGTCTCAATTCGAAAACCACGACACCACCTTTGGCAATCTCCGGTCGCTTGCCCAGTTAATTACCAACCATTACCGAGCAAACGGATTCAGCACAAGCCGCGCTTATATCCCGCCGCAAAAAGTACGCGATGACATGATCACCATCAAGGTGATCGAAGGAAAAGTTTCCGAAGTGTACATACAAGATAAAAAATATTTTAGCGACAAATTTTACGAGGACTTTTTGATCATGAGAAAAGACCGGATCTTCCGGTACCAAGATTTGGAGCAAAGTCTTTACGCACTCAACCGAAATCCGAACATCACGGCAAAAGCTTATTTGATCGCGGGCAAAGAATTGGCCACCTCAGACATCATCCTGAAAACCCAAGAAACAGCGCCATTCCGGGCATATTATGAATTTAGCAATTCCGGTTCCGTACTCACTCACAGGGCAAGACACACGTATCACATCAATCACGATAGTTTGTTCGGGCGCGGAGATCGATTGGCGCTCACGTTAACGCAGGCGGAACAAAGAGCGATCCTTGCCGGCGCCGCTCAATATTCATTTCCCATTGAGAAATTGGGAATCACGCTCAGTGTTTCAACCAGTTATGTGGAAAGCGCACTCGTCAAACACTTGAGAACGTCCGAAATCGAAGGAAAATCCTGGAGCGTTGTTCCGGGAATTACCAAAACGTTTATCCGAAACCTGAAATATACACTCGATGGTTTCGTGGGGCTCGAAGTCAAAGATTCTAAAACCACCATTGGCGGACCCAAATCCGCTTTTGACCGCATGCGCGTCTTGAGAGCGGGCCCTCGGCTTTCCGTCCAAGATCGGTATGGGAGAACCATCATTGCCTCGGATGTTCACTGGGGAATCAAGGACTTCCTCGGAAGTTCCGACAAACAGGATTTCAACGCCAGCCGGCATCGGTCCGGAGGAGAATTCGTGTATTACACGGGAAGTCTCACGCGAATCAATCGCCTGCCGTATGAATCGTTCATGGTGTTTCGTGCAACCGGCCAATGGACACATCAAAATTTAACTTCTGTGGAGCAGTTCCGCGCGGGAGGAGCTTTTTCCGTCCGCGGCCATCCTGAATCGGAAGCCCTCGGCGATGCCGGTCTAAACGCTTCATTAGAACTTAATTTTCCTCCGCCGATCGTGCCCGACAATTGGACGATTCCCTATTTGAATAAACCGTTGAGCCGAGCGGTCCGGTTCATCACTTTTTTTGATCTCGGAACTACCTATATGATCAAGCGCGTTCCGGAAACGGAGTTGGACGACCGGCTGCTGATGGGAACGGGCTGGGGACTGCGGGTAGATTTGGATCGGTACTTTACACTGCAAATGGATTATGGAATTCCCCTCGGAAACGACAACTCTTCCGACAAAAACAGGAACCAAATTCACCTATCCGTTACGTCTGGCTTTTAGATTCCCGCTCAGGTGTGCTGATGGCAATGGCCTTGGGAGCTACATCGGTAGGAAGATACTCAATCACTTTTTTCTCTTGAAGATCCAAAACAGAAACACTCGCGCTCAGTTCGTTTGCTACATACGCTTTGTCGCCCTCAGGCGTTAAGGCCACGTCGGTAGGCCGTTCACCCACTTGGATCTGGGCGGTCACTTTTTTCTCGGCAACGTCAATTAACGAAACGGTTCCGCTTCCGCGATTAAGCACGAGGATCATGCGGCCATCTCTCGAAATATCAATCGCCTGCGGCAGCTCGCCCACTTTAATCGTGTCCGTCACTTTGTTTCCCTCGGTTTTGAACACAATCACTTTTCCGTTATTGGAATCAACCACAAAAAGTTCGGAGTTGTCTTTGGACAATACAATCCCCCGCGGCGATGCTACCGAGGTAATGATGGCTTCTTCCTCTCCATCTTTTGTATTGAGCTTCTGCACGGTTTCATCGAGACTGTTGGATACCCAAAGATAGTGACCGTCGGAAGTCACCGCCATATCAAAAGGCCACGAACCAGTGCGAAACGTTCTGACCACTTCTTGAGTCCCGACGTCGAGGACATCTATTTTATCCTCCGTAGAATCCGAAACGTAAATGAAACGTTCGTCCGGGCTCAAGAGAAGTGCGGAAGCATTCTTTCCTAAACTCGAAAATCGACTCGGACGTTGAGAAGCAGTGTCGATGACCGAAAGATCTCCCTTTCGAGCGGAGACGGCAAAGACTTCACTCCCTGATTTCGATGCGGCAAATCCGGAGACGTCTTTTTGGGATCCGATTTTTTTCAGCGGCTCGTTGACCCTCGCGCGATAAACTTCGATCCCTTCGGAAGTGGCCACATAAAGAGACCTGACTTGGAGACTCACGGTCCCGTCTTGCCGGATCACAATCCTTTCGCCGTCATAAATCAGGTTATCCTCCGGAGCGGGAGAAGTAGAAGCAGCTCGGGCATCCGGCGCTAAAAAAGCCGAGGAAACCATTAAAATCGAAATAGCGATGATGCGTCTTATTCTCATGCCTTCCATTCCCTTGGCGTAACGCGCACGGTGCCTTCTTCAACATATATGGAACTTACGAGAATTTGGCCGAGCGTAAACGCTCCGGCTCCGTAGGGATCCAAACCGATCGCGCTTAAGTTTGCCCGAGCACTCACTTGACTAAGAGCTGAAGCATCAACCCTGGAATCTGCAGCGGCTGCTTCGGTTGTTTTTTGTCCACCCGATGCTCCTGTTTTCTTTTCGCCGGCCTCGGTTTTCTTTTCATCTTTTGCTGCCGTTTTTTCTTGAGCTGCCGGTTTTGTTTCGGTCTGCGTGCTTTCGCCATAGCTGCTTTCAGTTGTGCCATACTCATAACCGTAGTCGCTATAGCTCTCGCCGGAGTAATACGATTCAGATTGATAAAGCTGCGCATAATAAGCTTCTTCCGCAGCTTGCGCTGCCGCTTCTTGAGCGGTCGTCGAGGTACCAAAAGTCCATCCGGAATTACCGTGTCCTCCGTTCATGTCTAAATCCGTGCACGTAATACAGTTAATGGAGGAGCCCCGATTATTGGAATCAGCAACGCTTGCATCGCTGATATTGACCGTGGTGGCGCTCATGTCCCATTCCGCGTTGGTTGTCGAAAGAGTCACGTGTTCCCCATCTCCATCAATACCGCCCTTAATAGTGAACGTACCAAAGGTGAATAAGCCGTAGCTTTCGAATTCTCCGCCTCCCGCAGAATTAAAGTAAATCGTTTTGCCTTCTGAATTGTCCGTGTTCGTGATGTTGTCGGATCGGAATGTCGCAAAGGTAATGTCGCCTCCGCCGACAATGGTAATCGTGCTTGTATTGGTCGTGTCAAAGATCACGGTACCGGAACGAGCCTGGAACGAACCGGCGGCTTGCATCGTAAAATTCTTGGCGATTGAGAAGTTTGCACTTTGGGGAGCGTTAAAGTCGCCGTCCGTGATCGTGAAGCTTCCGTCGACGTCGAGCGCATCCGCGGCAAGAATGTCATCGCTTCCGGCTGCTCCGGTATTATTGATCGTCAGGTTATTAAACGACTTCCCTCCCGCTGTAAGGGTTTGATCAGCTGTACCATCAAGTGTGACTGTGCCGCTTCCGGGCGTAAACGTTCCGCCTTCAACCGTCCAATCGCCTGAAATCCTGAACGTTCCCGTCGGCGCGGTCAGCGTTCCGCTCGATAACGTCATCGTCCCATTGACATCCACGGTGCCGCTCGAACCCGTGAAGGTTCCGCCCGAAACGGTAAGACCTCCGCCCAACGTCTGTGTTGCCGTGCTTGCGCTATAAGTTCCGCCGCTCACCGTCGTCAAACCAGTGACCGTATTTGCTAAAGCGTTTGCATCAAATGTTCCGGCCGAATTGGTGAAGGTTCCGTTCACGGTCAAGCCGTTCGTTGCAAGCTGCAAGGTCCCGGCACCGGTATGGCTTAAGTTATTAAGATCGTCCGATCCATTGTTTAAGGTCTGCGTTCCGTTCGCTTTATCAAATGTCACCGTTCCGCTGCGCTCCGTGAAGGTGCCCGCATTGGACCAATTGCCGCCCACGGTCACGCCATAGTTAGTCCCCGAAACATCCAGCGTTCCCGTCGTAATGGTTAAGTTTGAATTGACATCCATCGCGGCGCCGAGTGTCCACGTATTGCCCGCATTGTTAAAGGTCACGCTGTTGTAATTATTGCCGGCTGCAAGACTTGAATATGTGGTAGCACCGTCCCCGTCGTAGACGACCGTGCCCGAATCGGTGTCGTTTGTAAACGCTGTCAGAGTTTCGCCGCCTTTCAATTGTAAAATGGAACTATTCGAGAACGTGCCGCCTGTGAGATCGAGATTACTGCCGCTGAGATCCAGAGTACCGTCTGTAATCGTCAATGTTGAATTGACATCGAGCGCCGCATTTAGATTCCAAGCTCCGCCGGAACCATTAAAGGTTAAATTGTAGTAATTGTTCCCTGCCGCGAGGCCGGTGTACGTTGTAGTGCCGTCATAAGTGACCGTGCCGGAGTCTGTGTCGTTGGCGAAATTGGTGAGCGTTTCACCACCCTGTAACCGCAAAGTGCCTGCGTTTGAGAACGCCGCACCGGTCATCGTTAAATTTTTTCCGTTTAAGTCAAACGTGCCGTTCGTAATGGTGAGGGCGTTATCGATATCCATGTTGTTCGTTGCCAAATCCCACGCGCCGCCCGAACCATTAAAGGTGACTCCGTAGAATGAAGAGGGGCCTGCATTGATCGTGTTGTCCGTGTCGGTCGCGTCAAACGTCACGGTGCCGGCACGCGCGGTAAAGGTTCCGGAG
>MHFO01000039.1 GCA_001804225.1 Omnitrophica bacterium RIFCSPLOWO2_01_FULL_50_24
CCTCTTCCAAGATTGACCTCCAGAGAGCAAGGGATTTCTCGCGTTGCCCCCGGTATTGATAGTACGTCGCCGCGTACGCGCGGATTCCGTGATGCATCGGGCTGAGAAACAGTGCTCGGTTTACTTCTTCCTCTGACAGTTCCATGAGTTCCGAAGTCAACCGCGATCCGGGGAGCCGGCTTTCGGCAGCGGCAATTTTCTGTAGAAACAAAGCGAATCCGGCATGGTGCTCGGCGACTACGGGACGATAGCGAATGGCATCCTTCATGTCGCGGACTGCCCGATCGGTGGCTCCGCCGGGAGAATAGGTAAGCGACTCGCTCGGCATCTTGTCCGCGTACAGTTTCCCAAGCTGGTACAAGTAGCGCGGATCTTGAGGGGCGAAGCGGAGAGCGAGGCGTGCGCGATAAATTTCGTGATCAAGGTTGCGGTACTGCGGGAGCGTCCAAAGAGAGCTTGTGTCCAGCGGATAAAGCCACTCGGCCATCCAAGCGCTTGAGGTCAATATGGCAAACGCAAGGGCGGCAGCTCCAAACAAGAAGTGCCGTAGAGAGCTAAGCCGAACTTGAACGTGCTTCATGAGTTCACCGTCTTTGGGCGGGCAAGCCGGAGGGCCATTCCCAAAAGAATGGCAAAGCAATACGCATTGCCCGGAATATGAAAGTTAAATTCGGCAATGCTGTGAAGTGAGAACGCCGCAAGCGAGACGAAAATTCCAATCCCAAGAGACCGAACGCGCGGCTCCATCGTCCGAAGTGCCTTGAGGTACGTTTGGGTGAACCACATCACAGTGATCACAATCAAGACAAAACCGATAAGGCCCGTTTCTACCAGGAGCTCCACCCAATCGCTGTGGGCGTGAGAATACCGTAAGGTAATCGGCACCGTCGAATATTTTGGAAAAATGAGTTGATAGGTCCCAAGCCCGGTTCCCGCCCAGGGGAAATCCTTTACGATTTGAATGCTGTCCTGCCAAACTCGGAACCGGTTCGTTTCATAACCTTGAAGGAACATTGAGATTCGGCTTTGAAAAGCGCCTCTCCCCGGATCCAAGAAAAAGAGAAATAAAGCGGCCGCGGCTAAAAAGCCCGCGAGAAAAATGATCGGCCTTTTGCGCAGTCCGAAAAAAGGAAAACCGAATGCTAGCAGCAGGGTGGCCGCTGCGCCGGAGGCGATGGCCATCCGCGAGTGCGACGCGATCACTGCGATGGCCCCTCCGAGCATCACAACCGCCAAAAGAATTTTATGGACGCTCAAGAAACGCCTGTCTTGCTTGCCTCCTGCGGGGCAGACAGCCCATGAAAAAAGAATCGGAAAAAAGAGCACCAGATAATTTGCGAAGTGATTGCGGTTCACAAAAGTTCCCGCTGCGCTTTCGAGATCAACCGATCTGGGGAAAAAATAAATCTGTTGAGCCCCGGCGAGATACTCCCACAACCCATAGGTCACCTCAAAAGCAACGGCAAGAAAACCCGCAAAAAGCAGCCGGTTGAAAAAGGAATCCTGCGCGGGGCCGGTACCGAAAGAGGAAAAATGTCCTCGCTCGTGTGCGATTATGGTTTCCTGTATCGACGCGCGATGCACAGACACCAGATACACCAGACCGGCACACGCAACGACTTGAACCAAGGCCCGCATCGTATCAAAGGCGGAAAGAGAAAGGGGGCGCCACTGGGAAAAACCAAAAAGGGTTCTATGGATTGAGTACGTCTCTTTAGAAATGGTGTTCAATAGCTCTGGCCCGAGGGGAATGAGCTGCATGGCAACCAGCCCAAGCCAAAGGAGAAAGGGAACGATGAATGGATGGCTCGACACAAAGGAGGAAAAGCGATCGTTCTGACGTTTAGAAAAAGAAAATCCCGATTGTGCGGATGTTGTGACCGAAGACTCAACTAAGCACGAGCGAACTCCAAAGAGAAAAAGCGCCAAAAAAACCGCGCACTGGATGAACCGGTAAATGATGGTGTGCACGGAACCAAAGGCAAGCGGCGCACCAAACATAATAAGCAGCAAGGTCCATTCAATTGCCCCTTCGATGAAACGAACCGTACTCATCCGACGGCTTGATTCCGAACCCAGCTCTTGCATCGAAACTCTTCACGTTGAAGGACTGGCTTCTGGAGTCGTAGTCGTTGTGGTTGCCGTCGTGGTCGTCGACGTGGTCGTTGTGCTCGCAACATCCGCAACAAACGCTTCTGCCGTTGACATCGTGGTAGCCGCAGAAGCAAGATCTGTAGTGGAAGTTGCACCGGTGGTTGCCAGAGTCAAAGCTGAAGTGGTCATGGTATCGGTGGTTGTTGGAAAGGCGGTCGAAGCCGCGGCAAAAGGATCCGCGGTACCGGCCGTCATCGTGGTATCTGCCGTGGTCATGGTCGGCATATAAGATGCCGTACTCTGGGTGAATACGTTCGTGGCTGAGTCCGAAGTTGGTGTCCCTCCAAACGTGCTTGGGAACATCGGCGCCATATTGGTTTGAGAGGTTTGTCCGGTCACCGGCTGAAGAGCGCCCGTTGTCGAAAAATAACTTGATCCCGCAGGCGCCATCGGCTGATAGGTCTGCGGCGTGCCGGCCCCTTGTGACCCTGTAGTCATCGTGGTCATTGGCATCGCACCATAATTTTTATCCGCGACGCCGGTTTGAGGCATCGCCGGCGCTGTGCCTGATGGCGAAAAACCCGCCGTCGGAAGCATTGCAGTTCCCATTTGTCTCGCCGCTTCAGCCCCTCCTCGCATGGTCAATGGATCACCCGGGTTGGCTGTTGCTGGCCGTGGGTTTTGAGAAAACGTATTTGCGTATTGAGAGGAAACAGGCGTACCTGCCGGACTCGCGCTAACGGATTTCAAGAGTTTCATGTCCTCTTGAGAGGGTTGGTACCCCGTAGGCACGGTTCCAACACGCGCCGGAGGTGTTGCCTCAGAACGAACGGGGGCGGCGGAAGCAGTTTGTTTTGGCTGAGCATGAACGGATTCTGGTGTTTCGGACGAGGGTGTTTTCTCCGCCGTTTTCGATTGCACGGGTTCTGCGCTGATCCGCCCGCTCGAAGGATCGGTCACCAGTTTGATCGAGCTTCCTTCGGCAAGCGTCGTAACGCCAGATGAAGTGGCGATGATTGGGTTCCCTTCTCCGACTTGCACCATTTCGACTTCGCCGGCTCCGTCGGAAACAGTCACCTCGGGGTCGCCGGATAATTCAACGGTTGTGCCGGCCCCGGCACTTTCAATGACAAGTTCCGCGTCATCCGGAACGTCTGCGGGACCCGCTCCGGGCACAACGAGCGTGCTGGCCCGATTGCCTTCCGAATCATGAGTGACCACAAAAATTTTCGGTTCCGCTTGGGAAGAACTATCAACGTTAACGGAAACCGTTCCCTTCGCAAACGCGCTCGGAGAACCCGCGGTTACCACTAAAACCAAAAGAAAGACAAAACCATTCCAACCCAATCTGCGTTTCATCGTCATTCCCCCTTGTGTTAGACCTGTTATACAAAGTGTAGCACACAAATAGTTCCTCAAAATAAGGCCGTACGTTTTTAACCTATTGACTGTCAACATCTTATCTTTTATCTAATAATTCCTTAACCTTAGCTCGATCCTCATCAGAAATATCTATAAACTGAACGCCCAGATGAATCTGCTGGCCCCTAATCAAGGCGCGAGTTATTTCCCCCTTTGCTAAAATATGGTCGCGGTTGGGCAGTCTCATTTTGAGGTCGATTTCCTTGATCTGTTCAAGATCCCCTTGGGTTGCCTGACTCTGATTCCAGTACTCGGCCAGCATGCCCCCTTCGCTTAAGTCTGTCGCAATGGCCCAAAAATGTTGTTCCGTTCCGTCGGAAGTTTTGCAAACAAACTCGAGCGGAAGCGCCGTTTTGAAGCGTTCGTGCTTGCGCCGCTCCACAAAGTCCCGTACGCGAGCTACGTATTGATCCGCTTCCCGAATGAACCGGGGAAGAAACTTTCTGCGCCCCCCGCGTTCGTAATAGTAGTTATAGTAGTAATAATTCTGCCACCCCATCGTTTTGTCGTTCAGCACCGCTCCGGTGAGACGTCCGCCGTTCTTTTGAATTTCATGCGTTGATTTGGCCAGCTTCCGATACGGTGTTTTCCCGAATCGGACGACAAACACGGTGTTCTGCACAATGTTAGTAAGCAACATCGCGTCCGGAAACAACCCCACCGGAGGCGAATCCAAAAGAACAAAATCAAACTGACTCATCAACCCTCGGATTAACTGCTCAAATTTGATGGAGGCAATCACCTCAACGGCGTTCTTGAGGACCTCCGTAGGACCGAGGTAAAAAAGTCCCGGCTCTTTGGTTTCGTGGATAATGTCCTTCGCCTCAAAGTGCCCTGCCAAGTAGTTGGCAATGCATTTTTCTCCCACCTCTACGCCCAAGCGTGCCCGCAACCGGAGATCGCGGAAATCGCTTCCTACCACCAAGATGCGCTTTCCCTCGCGAGCCAAGTAAACACCCAGATTGTGGACGACAAACGTTTTGCCTTCGGACGGATTCGTGCTCGTAAACACAAATGCTCGCTGCCCGCTTGCTACTAAGGCCGCGCGCAGAAAATGCAGAGCATCTTTGCCGACACCCTCTCCTTGATCTACAATTAACTCGCCTCCTTCTCCCTTTGAAGAACTGACGTGCGGAACTTGAGCCAGAACCGGAATTTTAATGCCCAGCGAGATTTCTTCTTCCGACTCGATCGGCTTGACCATGAGGAAGAACAGATAGGCCAAATAAGAAAAAGCGGCTAAAGCGATGACAAAGGTCATGGACGTGTTGCGCTCGATTTGGGGCCAATGGGGTTTTCGCGGCACCCTGGCTCGGCTTAACACCTTGACCCTGCTCTGCTGAGAACGGCCCAAAATCCCGGCTTTGTCCATCCGTTCGATCAGCGTTGCATACAGGGTCTTTGACACTTGCGCCTCGCCCAAAAGCACTTCATAAGGGCCCGAAGCCCCGATCAAGGTTGAAAGCTCTGCATTCTTACGGTCTATTTCTTTCTGTACCTCCGCTTCCCGTGCCGCCAGGAGCAAGTAATTGCTCTTTAAGTCCTCGATGATTTCCGTTTTGCGCTGGCCCAAAATCTCCTGAAGGGTGGCGAGTTCGTTCCTCTTCTCAATCACAAGCGGGAACTGTTCCTTGTAAATAGTGAGCAGCTGCGTTAACTCCACTTGCTTTTGCTGTATCGCATGAACGGTTTGAGTAATGGACGGGTCTTTCGCAATGCTGGGATGGTCCCGCACATCGGCACCTTGTTGCTGGAAGGCGGCCAACTCTTCAAGCTGGGTTTTAAAATCAAGCTTCTCTGACGAAACTTTGGTAAGTTCTGTGCTCAAACGCTGGATGTGTTTCTCAAGAGCATCTGTCGCGGCTACTTTGGGATGTTCTACTTCATACTGTTTCAGTTTTTTTTGGTCTTCGTCGAGCCGCTGCTTTAACCGAGCGGCCTCCGCCCGCATTTGCTCGACCGTTCTCATCATCCAGGATCTTGTTTTTTCCTCTGAAATTTCAATGTACGCATTCACAATTTCATCGGCGATTTTGGCTGCTAAACTCGGATCTGCAAAAAGGAAGCCGACACTCACCGCGCGGCTCCTCAGCGAAGCGTCAACAGACATGTTGGAAAGTATGAGTCCTGCCGGATCTTGTAACTGCTTGAAGGGAGGAATGGTTTTAAGCTCAAGAGTTTCGACCACGCGCTCCGCTACGATGCGGCTTTGAATCACGTCTTTTTCGGTCATCATGTCGGTTTCGTGCTGCGAGCTCCGTTGGACAAACCCAACGATTTGGGCTGCCTCGCTTTCTTCCGGTTCGATTAAGACTTTTACCTCCGCACGATAGAGAGGTGTTTGCGCTTTGTAATATAGGAAGACGAAAACGCTCACCAGTACACTGGCGGCAAGGATCAACAGTTTGCTCCTCGAAACAGCCCGCCAAAAGAATCGAGCGCTGTCTTCTATCGAAGACGCCAATTCTTGGTAGGCGAGCTCGGGCGGTTTCGCCGCGCTTATCTCGACTGGAGCCGGCGTTTTCGGTTCTTCGCCTTCCGGTACGTTTTGGTGTCTTAAGGGTTCGCCCATGTGCAGACCTTTCCTTATCCCGCTTTTCTCTGAGCGGGCGGCTCCTCATCCGTTGTGTTCATCTTTTCGGGGGAATGCATTCTGCTTCTTAAGAAAGCCTCGAAATCGTCCACCGTGACGAGCCAGCCGCCCAATTTAATGGCGCATCGGATTTCGTGCTTGCGGATGAGCTGGCGGATCCTCTCCTCGCTGAGGCCCGTGCGTTCCGCCATCTCTTTTACGGATAGATAGCCCAGCATTTAGGAGGTCCTTCTTTGCTTTCTTGCGTTATTTTGTTCTCTTTCGTATTTCATTTTCATATTTTGTTTCTTTTGCAAATGATTGGTTTCTTGACAATAAAAAAGCCTGATTCGGGCACCCCCCTCAAAATCTTGCCAAGGGAAGAAAGAATCAGGCTTTATGCGTCGTGTCGCATTTCGGCAGCCCGGCTGCCCGGTAGATCGACTTCGAATCGATCTCTTTGGGCCCAAAGCTTTGCGCCCTATTCTTTCGCCCACCCAGTCTAGCGGTAGCGCCCCCCGGTTGTGTTTTCGCCGGGAGGCAAATAGTTTGCCCTTTCGATGCTCAAGATCCAAATTGTCAGAAGAGCGGAATTTAGAAACTCTACGTAAACTATGCCACGCGATCGGTAACAAGTCAAATTATGGGAAATAAACCAAATTTCCAAAATGTGACTAAATATCGGAAATGACGGTTAAAATGCAAGTGTTCCGAGGAATAAGGAGGAAAACAGGCGGCCGCTCGGTCAGGCGGTATTAGAACAGTTTCTTTTTGACCACCACGGTGTCCCCCGGCTGAATAACGGCTTCGGGGTTGGTTCGCCCTTCCTTAGAAAAATCGTCTATGTTAATTTCGATTACTTGCTTTCCGCCGCTTGACTTGCGGAGAATTTTTACCCGCTTGGAAGCAAAATCGGTAAATCCTCCGGCGCTGATGACGGCTTGATAGACATCGATTTTTTCATCGATGCTGAATGAGCCCGGCTGTTTGACCTCGCCCACCACGAAGAACTTCTGAGTGCCGGGTTCAAGGGTAACCGTCACAACGGGGTCCACAAGATAGTCCTTTCCAAGCGCATCGGTTAAATAGGTTCTGAGACCGTCCACCGTCATCCCTTCGGCAGGTACGCTTCCGATCAGCGGATAGACAAACGTACCGTCCATGCCCACGCGCACCTGCTGGCTCAAGACCGGAACGCGCCAGACATCGATTCGAATTGCATCCCCCACCTGAATCTTATAAGACGGGTTGTCCGCTGCAACGTAACTGCCCGAATCACTGCCATTGGCGTCGCCGAGGTATTGATCCGAATATCCTGCGCAGGAAGAAAAGGACAGGGCTGTCGCAATGAACAAGAGCTGCATCATCCAAAAAATCTTCCGTAGCATATTCAATTACCCCGACCTTCCTGCTCCAAACGTTGACCTTAAACCCATCGTCACCGTTTGGCTGAAATAAGAAGCGCCCAGATCGCCGTCATTTTTATCGAAGACATATTCGAGCTCTAAATCAGCTCTCTTGCCAAATAAGGTACGCACCACCTTGGCGATCATTCGTTTGCGGTTGTTGGGAACGCCGCCCGTATCCGTTCGCGTATACTCAGCGGTAAAACTGAGCCGCGTGAGCGGAGTGAGTTTATAACCATACTGCCCAGCCACTCGAAACGATTCAAATGTAGACCCCTGCGCATCACCCGTGGTATTGGAAATGGCGCTTCGCTTCCCCTCCAATTTGGAGAACGTCGCCACGTAACTTTGGGTAATTCTTGAGCTCAACTCGTGATTCAGCTTCAAATTGATCCGATGTCCCTCGTTTGTTTTGTCATTCCCTCTATAACGGAGACTTTGAAAGCTGTAATCAGCATCGAACACCGCTCGCCGGGTTAAAACGATCGTTCCGCCCAAGCCGGGCTCAAACCGAAACGATGTGGCTCGGCTCGTATCCGTAGTGCTGTCTGCCGGGTTTACTGTCTTTAAATAGTCAACTAGGAAAAACCCGCGCGCAATGACGCGAGACCCAAAGGACCGCAAAAAAGAAATTTTGGGCTGGTACCCTCGGGTGATCTTTAACGCATCCTGCGATCTGGACCTAGAATAATCATAATCAAAGGCAAGATCAATGACATTACGCTCCGTCAGAAAATAGCGGAACTCAAACCCCAAGTCGTTGGATACCACGTTATTTCCAATGGAGGTGTTGTCTCCGCTTCCTTCTACCGCTTCGATCTTATTGGATTTCCGAAGATTGTCTTTCGCAAGCAAATGGAACCGGCTGGAGGGGCGGTACAGAATCCTGGCTTGTCCGCCGTGAGTCTTCAAAACATGGGGGTCCAGTGAGAGCGGCCCCTCGAAAGACATCCGCTCAAGACTCACGAAATAATTGGCATCTACGCTCGCGACACCCCAGCGTCTCGCTCGGAGTCCGATAAAGGGAACTTCGCTTGACATGTGGCGGCGCACCCGTGTGTTAAAGAAGTTCGAATAAATTTTCTGCTGATATTGGGCAATTCCTGAGAAAGATTCTAATAAATCACGCCACCACGG
>MHFO01000040.1 GCA_001804225.1 Omnitrophica bacterium RIFCSPLOWO2_01_FULL_50_24
ATACCCAACTCAAAAGGCGTTCCCGCTGCGCTTGCCCAACTTACCCTTTCAATTCCCTACAACGATTCAGAAGCCCTAAGGCGTGCACTCGCTCAATACGGCCGCGATGTCGCCTGTTTTATTCTTGAGCCAGTTCCGGCGAATATGGGTGTGGTGCTCCCAAAGCCGGATTATTTAAAGGAAGTCCGGAAACTGACCAAGCAGCACAAGGTCCTTCTCATTTTTGACGAAGTGATCACCGGGTTCCGCGTGGCTTTTGGCGGAGCACAGGAGCTCTTTGGCGTCCGCGCGGATTTGACGTGTCTTGGAAAAATTTTGGGCGGAGGGCTGCCGATCGGTGCATTTGCGGGTCCGCGGCGTTTCATGGATCAATTAGCACCCGAAGGCGGGGTGTATCAGGCCGGTACACTTTCCGGAAACCCGCTGGCTGCTGCCGCCGGCATCGCGACTCTCAGCCAACTAAAAAGCAAAACCTTTTATCGCCGGCTTCAATCCAAAAGCGACTTTTTTTATTCACGTTTGGATTCTGAAATTCAAAAGAGCGGTTTGCCCGTGAGATTGAATCGGATCGGATCTTGTTTTACGGTGTTTTTTACAACCGCTCCGGTTACCGATTACAGATCTGCCACTCGATCCGATGTCTCACGATACGCCGCTTTTTTTCATCATCTCCTTCGAAACGGTGTCTATTGGGCTCCTTCCCAGTTTGAGGCCAATTTTATTTCCGAAGCACATCGGACGTCCGATTTAAAACGGGCGGGAGCCGTTGTTGTGAAAGGACTTCGCATGTTATCGAAAGGCGTCTCATGAGTCTTAGCCAATCGTCTATAGCGATGATCAAAAAGTTTTTTGAACTTGATCCCGTTGACGCCGCGCACAGTCTTGAAAGTCTCAATCAAGAAGAAGCGGTGTCCATCTTAAAAACCGTCTCACCCGAACTTGCTTCCCGCGCCTTTGATTCCCTCGAGCCGCGGTTTGCTTCCTCTCTGACATTGGAGCTTCCTCCTAAGATTGCAGCTAAGATTCTCAGCGCCATGAGCGTGACGCGTGCCGCCAGTCTTCTTTTGTGCATCCAACGGGAAGACGAACGAGAACAATTGTTGGAGCAAACAGACCCTGTGCAGGCCGATCAAATTCGAAAGCTGATCACTTATCCGGAAGATACGGCCGGCCGGATGATGACGCCTCAATTTTTTGCACTTCCGAGCAGAGTAAAGGTACAAGACGCAATCAAAAGCTTGAGATCGCACGCTCAGAAGAAAGGACAACTCAGTTATATTTATGTGACGGATGAGCACCACCGCCTGAAAGGGGTTCTGAACATGCGCGATTTGCTGCTCGCCGATGAGAAAGTGGCGATTGAATCCATTATGATTGCGGATGTTTTCCACGTGGAAGCGGGGATGGATCGTGAACAAGTCGTTCAAGCGGTGGGGCACCGTTCTTTTTTGGCCGTTCCGGTGGTCGATCGTGTCGGGCATTTGGTAGGTACGATTCGTACCGACGAGTTGCTTTCTTCCGTCCAAGAAGAAGCGACGGAGGATATGCAAAAAATGTTTGGCGCCGGCGGCGATGAACATGTTTCATCTTCCGTTTCATTTTCCATGAAGAAACGGCTGCCGTGGCTCCACATCAATTTGATCACGGCGTTTGCCGCGGTGACGGTAATCGCTTTGTTTCAGGACATGATTGCTCAGATGACGGTGCTTGCGGTGTTTCTTCCGGTGGTGGCGTCGCAGGGCGGGAATGCCGGAGCTCAGGCGTTGGCGGTAGTCATTCGCGGTTTGGTTTTGCGCGAAATCGATCCCAAGTTTGCCCGAAGAATTATTTTGAAAGAAGGTCTCATGGGTCTGGCGAACGGACTGTTTATTGGTTCGGCGGCCGGTGCGGTGGCGTGGCTGTGGAACCGAAATGTTTTTTTGGGAGTAGTGATTGCGCTTGCCATGATGGTGAATATGATTGCCGCGGGAATCAGCGGAGCGGCGATACCGATCATCATGAAGTCGTTCGGCAAGGACCCTGCCCAATCATCGAACATCATTTTAACGACTGTAACAGACGTCGTTGGTTTCTTTTCTTTCCTGGGCTTTGCGCTCCTGTTTCGTCCCTACCTCGTCCCATAGACGCGCCCAACCTCTATCTTTATAAGCCGTTATAAAGCAATGAGTTAGATACGAATATTTGATGAAGCTGATTCGAGTTAGACTTCGTGAAGAATTTTCAGTATACTCGATCCACCCATGAATCAAGAGCCACAAAATAAAATGATTAACCGCCGCGGATTCGGACTTAAAGAAGCCATTAAGCCGCTTCTTAATGAGAGTTACCACAGTTCTCTGATTGAACGGATCAAGGCATCCGATTACGTGCTTGAGGCAGGGGATCTTCAAATTTGCTTGGCGCGCGAATTCGGATTTTGTTACGGCGTGGATCGCGCGGTCGATTTAGCTTATGAAACCCGAAAGCAATTTCCGGATCGGAACATTTATCTGACAAGCGAAATCATCCATAATCCGAGGGTCAACACCAAATTACGTGAACTTGGAATTCAGTTTTTGGATAGTGGAAAAACCGGTCAGACCCCGGGTTCATCTTTGGATGCGGTGACACGTGAGGACGTCGTATTGATTCCCGCGTTCGGAACTCCGACTCCCGAGTTGGAGCTTTTAAAATCCAAGGGATGCATCTTGGTGGATACGACGTGCGGTTCCGTGGTTGCCGTGTGGCGCCGCGTGGAGCAGTATGGCCGGGACGGTTTCACTTCCGTGATTCACGGTAAATTCAATCATGAAGAAACGCGCGCCACCAGTTCGCGTGCCACTCAATATGCGGGCGGGGCGTTTTTAGTGGTCCGAGACCGCGCGCAAGCCGGCCGTGTATGTCAATTTATTCTCGGGCGGTTGGATCAGGAATCTTTTCTTGCCGAATTCCAGAGCACCGCCTCTTATGGTTTTGATCCCCGCAAACATTTAGAACGGGTAGGATGCGCGAATCAAACGACGATGCTTGCAAGCGAATCGTTCGAAATTGCGGAGATGATCAAGGCGGCCCTGAAGGAGCGTTACGGCGAGGAAGAACTTTCCAAACGGTTCCGGCATTTCGATACCATTTGCAGTGCGACACAGGACCGTCAGGACGCGATCTTAAACTTGGCGCGTTCGGGCGTGAATCTGGTGGTTATCGTCGGAGGTTATAATTCGAGCAATACGGGCCACCTCTGTGAAATATCTTCTGAATTTTGTCCGGCCTATCATGTTCGCGATGCGGACGAGATATTAAGCCGAGACGCCATTCGGCACAAACCGCCCAGTGGTTCAAGCACTGTCGTCACACGCGGTTGGTTGCCCCAAGGAAAGGTGAGAATCGGTATTACGGCTGGCGCATCGACACCCAACCGCGTGATTGAAGAAGTCATTTGTAAAGTGGTAACGTCGCGCGGCTATAAACTCGCGGATGTTTAACGCAAGAGAAAAATGAAAAACAACTTATACCGAGCAGCCAAGGAATACATAGACATAATAGAAAAAATCGAGAAAACTTCCGATCGCGAAACCCTTCAATTATTAGAGGAAAAACGGATAGAGCTGCATTGGAAATTTATAGACTTGCTGAAGAAACAAGGAATTAAGTTTAAAGACAGAGATCACGCAACTCGAATTGCACTACGAATTGCTAACGGAGAATTGTGAGTTTAGTCGAAATCGCTAAAATTTATATTGATTTGATCACAGCAGAACGGGAAATCCCCGAAGAAGAATATCACGCCAAAGACCGAATGAACGCCTTGAGAACAAAGTATCATGAAGCGCTGATGGAGAAGATGAGAGAAGAAGGAATAGATTTTTCCGACCGTTTTGACGCAACCCATAAAGCATTTGAGATCATCAAAAAAGAGACAGCACATTCTTAACCCGGCTTCACAGCAGAGGATGCCCAAAGCTTGCTCGGGGCATCCGGAGCAGTACCTGCCCGCGGTTTCGTGCCATGGGCAGGTGGCTGAGCGAAGCGATGTCCCTTGACGAACCGAGCCGCGCCATTGCCGCATACTATTCCGCCTGATTTAAAAACGTCAAAGCCCGAACCGTGGTATTTCAATCTATGGGGTGTTTTGATTCTGCTCGCGTGTCTAGGTCCGCTTGCGTTTCCGTTGTTATGGGGCTCCAAGCAGTTCAGTCTTTTTTGGAAATGGATGCTGACGCTTGCGATTACCGCTATGACCGCGGCACTCCTGTGGAGCACGTGGATGGTTGCTCAAACCATTCTTCGTCAATTCCAATCGGCAGGATTGATCTGATTTTTTTAAAGTATTTCTTTCGCCGGAAGATTAAAGTTGAAGCTTACCCTCGCCTATTCGGACGAGCGTAGTTTGTCGGATCGGGCAAACAGGCAACTCGAAACGCCTTTTTTCGCTCGATGCATTTATTGCACCGGCCGCAATGCCTCTTGTTTTTAGGCGCGAGACAGGAAAACGTAAGTGCGAGAGGCAAATCGCGGCCCAAGATCAGCACTTCCTTTTTGGTGTGCCGCCGAAGCGGAACCTCCACGCGGAGGTTCGCATGGAGTCCTCGGCTCACCGCGTCTCCCATTTCTAAAAAGAAACGAGGACTTGCATCGGGGAACGAGTTCGTTTTGAGTGTGCCGAGAATCAAGACGGGAATTTTTTTTAGTGCGCAGTAAATAGATGTTTTGGCGATGAGGAGAATGTTTTTGCCGGGAAGATAGACTTCATCATCTCTAGATTGAGGTCCCGGAACGTTCCGTCCCGTTTGAGACCAATGGCGCTTGTATAAGTCGCTTGTGGGAAGCTGAAGACAAACGAGCGGTTTTAAGTTGACGTATTTAACCGATTTAAGAAAACGCCGAAGCCAATAAAGCTCGGCAGTTTCCCACCGGTGCCCGCTTTTCACATAAATGGGGTAAACCCTTCGACCTTGTTTCAGTAATTCCTGAAGAAGAATGGCGCTGTCGAGCCCTCCGCTTACGAGGAGAGCAGCTTGTTTACGGCGAGACATCAGGAGCCATTATTCATGCAGGAACTTCCGTGGCAAGACAAATTTAACTGAGGCATCGGGGGAGTTATTTAAGCTGTCCCGATGCACTCATCCTCAAGCGACAGTCGAAGGATTGCCTTAAGGAAACTCTTCGACTCCGCACCTAATCGGTGCTTCGCTCAGAGTGAGTGGGGTCGGGAAAAATTCACCGCCCCCTCATTTAACTTCCGGCGGTGGTGTTCGTTTCGCGCCAGGATAGAAAGTTGAGCAGGGGTTTTATGTTGCCGCCCAGCTCAACGTCTTTCATGTTTTGGTCGTAGTGAACGTCTCCTGAGCTTTTGAATTCATCGGCAATCACGGCGCCGAAGAATTCGGCACTTCCATTATAGGTGACGTTCGAATTGGGCGCATAAATTCCGCCGTAAAAATTGGTATGTCCACTGATCGTGACATCACTCGTACCGGTCTGGTACAGGATGAAGTTATAGGGTTTATTACCGGAAGTTGCAACGCCGTTACCGCCGATTGAAACGTCCCCGCTCACAAAAATTTCCACTTTCCCTTGCAAAATCAAAGCACCTTGGCCCGAAATGTTGATACTGTCGTAGTGATAAGTTCCTTCCGTTAGAATCACCGGATTGACCGGAGAATTACTTCTGAGGGGTCCCAAAGATTGTGAGGTTGTGGCCGCCGGCCCGTATGTAATCTGAGAAGCCGCAACGCCTTGTTCTCCGGTGATCCTTGCGTTGGGCCCAAGATCGATCACGGTAGCCGGATCTCCTCCGGGGCCCACAAAGACGTCTCCGGTGACTGTAGTTCTTCCATTTAATTCAACCGCACCTTCGGCCGTGCTGTTGGTCTGAAGCCGTACTTCGAGACCGGTGGCAAGGGGGTCGTCCGCATCGTAGGCATCCACAGTCGAATTGTTAATTTCAAATTCGTCGTTTACGAAAACAGCGTTGTTAAAAAGCGTTTTATCGATTTCGATATAGGCCACGGTAGCTCGGCACTCGTAACTGCGGACTCCCGCTGGACTGCTCGCGGGGCAGCGGCCCGAGACGGTTGAAGATCCGTTTGAAGGAGAATGGCCAGCAGCTTCGATTTGCCGAAAGGCACTCGGCGGAGTTGAGCTCGGATCATCCACCCAAACATCGTAACCCCCCTGAAGCGTTCCCGTACCGGTATCGAATGAAATGTAACCGGTCGTACATCCGGCGGCGTGGCCGGGCGCAGAGCTTGTGGCGTACGTGGTTCCCGCAGGACAAGGATATCGCGACAAATCATCTGATTGCGTTGCGTCCGGGGTCATGAGCTGTGCGATCGCTTGGTCAAGGCCGGCTTCGGCCGCTTGAAACGAAACGATTTTGCTTTGGTTTCGTTCGGCGGCATTCATGGTCGCTCTGTGGTAGGTGTAGTGAGCAACCACAAATATGGAAAAGATGACAAGAAACAAAACAGAAGTAATGAGAATAAACCCTTTTGATTCCTTTCGTTCCGTCCCTTTCATCTCTTCGCTCTCTGTCGACCGCATATTCATACAGAAGTTTCCTTCCTTAATTGTTTCGCAGTTCCGCTTGAGCTGTCATCTGCAGCGGTTGCGTTGGAACCAACCGCCCGTTTGGCAATGATTTTTGTGCCCCCACCGTGATCGTAATCAACTGGGGAGCTGCCCCTCCCGTGAAACTCAAGCTGACGACGTCGTTGGCAATAACGGATGTCGTCCCTGTCGTCATATTGGTACGGATGATTTGCCGATTGTTCAAACCTCCACGAGCGTATTGGATCAAAAGTGCGCCGGTCCAGTTGACGGTAAAATCCGCATCAATCGGATTGCTTGGGTCCGGGATATTAAACTGGATTGAATTCCCATTTGCTCCCGTCGGGACTTGCGACGGGGCAGTCTGCCTTAATTCCTGACTCATTTGGTACAAACTCTCGCGAGCGGCATTTTGGAGAGTCATCGAAAGTTGGGCGGTCCGAACTTGCTCATCACCGTACTGTACCGCGATAAAAAGCGCGTAGGCGATCAGAACTGATATGCTGATCACGACCATCAGTTCCATGAGTGTAAATCCGTTTTCATTTCGTGTCCGGTTCATCTTAGGGTGACCTCTTGGTCATCAGCGTTCTTAACGTTGCGCTCACTTGCCGCACGCCGTTTTCAAGCCAGCCCACCGTGACGGTTACATCTAAGGGATCGGAAGTTACATTGGCATAAGAAACGGTTACCTGTTCACTCGCAATGTTAGCGAATCCGGGAACGGCGGAATTATTGGGAAAAGCCGAGACAACGTTATTCGGGAACGTTCCGGAATCTGCGGTATTGCGCATTTGCTCGAGCGCTTGGTTCGCATCTTGAAGGGCGATGGAACGTTCAAAGACGGCTTGCGCCCGCTGTTGGAGTCTTGTATTAGCGGCCAAAATGGCAAAGATAGAAAATGCGACCACAGCGATCGCGATCACTGCTTCGATTAAACTAAAACCATCACGTGAGCTCCATCGCTTCGCGCGCAGCATAAAATCCCCTTTCTTAAGCTCGCCTTTTCTCTCTAAAAAGCGTAACGCAGCGGGGGAGTGATTACAAGATGATAAATAGCTATTCCTTGAAGCAGATAAGAGATGATACGGCGACTTGTTAAATACTTGGACAAAGCCGGACAGCAATAAGTTACGGATTTCGAGTAGTCGATTATGATATACTTCTCAAAGAATTCTTGCGGAAAACCGATAGAATAGAGCGCGAGAAATTATGGACCAAGAAAACTTGAAAAAACTGCTTGGAGAGCTTAAAGAAGGGCTAAAGAGCATTTACAAGAGCCGTTTGAAAGGCGTCTATCTTTTCGGCTCGTATGCACGGGGGGAGCAGGACGCGGAGTCGGATATTGATGTACTGGTCGTGCTCGACACTTTTGAGCCGTCCTATTCGGCTGAAGTCAATCGTACCGGTGATCTTGGTTCAGAATTGTCGCTGAAATATGGTATTACAATCAGTAAAGTCTATGTAAAAGAAACGGATTGGATCCGGAAGGAAACGCCCTTTCTTGATAACGTCCGCGAAGAAGCAATCGCTGCATGAGAGAGGCCAGCCAGAAACTTTTAACAAAAGCGGAAGCATCGATTAAAGCGACTGAATTGCTGCTTGAGGCCAAACAAGCGGAATTTGCCGCGTCAAGAATCTATTACGCGATGTTCTACATTGCGGAAGCGCTTTTGTATGAAAAGGGATTGAAATTCAAAAAACACAGTGCTGTGCATAGCGCGTTTGGGGAGCAATTTTCAAAAACGGGAATCCTTGACGCCAAATTTCATAAAACCCTGGTTAAAGCGTTTGAGAATCGATTGATCAGCGATTATGATATTGATGCCGCGATTCCAACCGAAGATGTCCGCGATATGACCGCTCAAGCGCGCGAGTTTCTCGAAGCGGCGAGTGCCTACCTTGCAAAACACGAATCCGATAAAAGTTCTTGAGTGGCTCCCCGTTGGATTAATTGTTTGATGCTTCTGAGTTTGTGTATATAATTGCCACCTAAATGAAATGAAATCGCTTGCTAAAGTTGGTTCCTTTATCTTTGTTTTTATCGGTACCCTGCTTCTCGCAAAGGAACTATCTTCTTTTCTCTTTGGATGGGATCCAAGCTTTTTTAGTCACAGCGGAGCGGGACACGTTGTCTTTTATCTGGTGTTCATCTTTTACGTCGTCATCTTCCAAATGTTTGTGAATCGCGCGCCCTTTTCCTCCTTGGGTCTAGCGCTTTACCCCAAATGGTCCCTGACCGTGTTGAAGGGTTGGTGCGTCGGATGCGCCGCCTTCATCGGTTACACCCTGCTTATGGATTATTTCGGCGTGATTGAACTGCGGATGAACCGTGGTGTCGGCCGGCTGATTCTATCGTGCCTCATTGCTGTTTCCGCTTTTGGCATCGCGTTCACCGAAGAGGTTTTATTTCGGGGATTTTTCCTCCAGACGATGCTCAAAGACCTGCCGGTTTGGATTGCGGTGACGGTAACCGGCGTTTTGTTTGTTCTGTTTCACAAATTGGGGAGTGTGCAGGATTTTTGGACGGTTCCTTATGATGCGATGCTTGCGGGCGGGATTTTTTCGCTTCACCTATTGCTCTGCGCCGCCTATTTGAAAACCAAGTCGCTTTACTTGCCGATCGGCATCCATTCGGGACTTGTGTTCGCGAAGGTCGTATTTCGAGATTCCAAACTGATCGGAGTGATCGATCCGGCGTCGTACTGGTTTGGATTGAAGGGCGACGCCCGGCGCGGTTTTCTGGCGTGGATTTTGTTTCTTTCCGGCATTTTCATTTTAAAGTTTCTCATTTCAAAGCATGAGAAAAGAGCCGCAGTTCAATCGTCTCAAGCGGAAGGCAGCGCAGGATGAAATTAGCGACACTTTGCTACATCAAAAGGGACGGGAAAACCTTAATGCTTCGCCGTGCCGCGACACAAGCCAGCATTCATACGGGAAAATGGAACGGCCTGGGCGGGAAACTTAAATCCGGCGAGACCCCCGAAGAATGTGTGACACGGGAAGTCTATGAAGAGAGCGGGCTCACGATTCAGTCACCGGAATTAAGAGGCATTTTAACCTTTCCCGCTTTTCAAGATGAAGAAGATTGGTATGTTTATGTGTTTGTGGCACGGGATTTTTCAGGCACGCTTACAGAATCCAACGAGGGAAGTCTGGCGTGGATCCCGGACACGGAATTAA
Source organism: Omnitrophica bacterium RIFCSPLOWO2_01_FULL_50_24 (assembly GCA_001804225.1). GTDB lineage: Bacteria > Omnitrophota > Omnitrophia > Omnitrophales > Danuiimicrobiaceae > 2-01-FULL-50-24. Next base: position 9,712 of record MHFO01000040.1, read on the forward strand.
CCAAGCTGCCGCTCTGGGAAGGCGACCCTATTTTTTTAAAGTACCTTCATGAAGATCGTTTTTTCTCTGGGAAGTTTGTTTATCAACATGGGAAATTGATGGAGCATCGTATCGTGATTTACAGCGGAGGAAGCCCCGGGCTTCCGAAGCAGTACCCGCCCGTAGTTACAGGCCACGAGCGGGTGGCGACCCGAAGGGTCGTCCCTTGACGATTGGTTCTTAAAGGAGGTCTCCGATGGCGTTGGTTGAATCCATCAACGTTAAACTGGGAACGAAGATGCCGAGCTTTACGCTCAAGGATCCCTTCGGAAAAACTTTTTCCGGCGGCAATGTTTCCGGGAAAAAAGGTCTTTTGGTCACTTTTACGTGCAATCACTGTCCTTATGCGCTTGCTGTTTGGCCGCGGCTCATTGAATTGTCAAAGTACGCGAAAGGTTTGGAGATTGAGACCGTTGGCATCAATCCGAACATTCATCCCGATTATCCCGAAGATGCGCCGGCTCAAATGATCCAGAAAATCAAAGAGTGGCACATTCCGTTTCCTTATCTCGTGGATGAAACTCAAGACGTGGCACGCCGATTTCAAGCTCAGTGCACGCCGGATCTCTATTTGTATGATTCGTCCCGCGAGCTCGTGTATCACGGAAGATTGGATGACAACTGGAAAGACGCCAAAAAAGTTACGCGTGAGGAACTCAAAGAAGCTATTGATTGCCTCATCTCTGATCAGCCGATCTCCGAAAAGCAGCATCCCTCGATGGGATGCTCCATTAAGTGGCGGGAGTGAGTGCAAAACCGGTGTGTTTGGTACATTAAGATAGGGGAGGAAAAATACAATGGCACAGATTACAGTTTATGAAAAACCGACGTGCACCACCTGCCGCCAAGTGCATGCCGCACTGGTAGAAAGCGGGGTTGATTTTGACTCTGTTAATTATTACGTGGACCCCCTTTCGGAATCCAAGCTCAAGGAGCTTCTTCGCAAAATGGGAATTCGTCCGGCGGATCTCATCCGTAAAAAAGAGGCGATTTATAAAGAGTTAAAACTTTCCGAAAAGGAGCTGTCGGACCAAGAGACGGTTAGACTTTTAGTTCGGTACCCTGAGTTACTCCAGCGTCCGATTGTGGAAAAGGGAAATAAAGCCATTCTTGCACGCCCCGCAGAACGGCTGAAAGAAATTCTTTAAACCAGAGCCAACCCCTTACCCCTTCCGGTTCGAGAGAAAAGCATTATCTCATCATCTTTCTCCAGCGATTTATTAACCTATCGTAACCTATTATATTTAAATAACTTACACTTAAAATCCACTCACAGTTCCTTGCACGACCACCCCCCTACAGGTAAATTTTAACTGTATAGGTTTATGAACGGAAAGCAAAAAAAAATTAAGTGTCTGATTAGGGAAGGAGGAAATTGAAACCCAAATCCATTTGCAT
>MHFO01000041.1 GCA_001804225.1 Omnitrophica bacterium RIFCSPLOWO2_01_FULL_50_24
TGAGTCAAGATGTCACAGTCTAAACAAATTATGGATTCCGACGAGTTGAACCGTGCGGTGACGAGAATCGCTCATGAGATTCTTGAGAAAAACAAAGGTACGGAAGACTTGGTCCTTGTGGGCATTCGTACGGGCGGTGCCGTTTTAGCAAAGCGGTTTCAGGAGAAAATGGAGTCCATCGAAAAAAAACAAATTCCATTCGGCCTTCTTGACATTACGCTTTACCGAGACGACTTGAGCGAGATAGGGCCTCAACCTAATGTTCGAGAGACAGAGATTTACTTTGACGTCAGCGGAAAAAAGGTGGTGTTGGTGGATGACGTTTTATTCAGCGGACGGACGATTCGATGCGCGTTGGACGCTCTGATCGATTTGGGTCGTCCCAAGTCCATTCAACTTGCCGTTCTGATTGATCGAGGACATCGCGAGCTTCCCATCAAACCGGATTATGTTGGAAAAAATATTCCGACGTCTCACGACGAAAAGGTAGTCGTGAAATTTAAGGAACACGACGGAGAAGACAACGTGATTGTCGTGACGGAAGGTGAATCATGAGTATTTTGTGGAAACGGAAAGATTTAGTCGGATTGAAAGATTTGGAAGCCGAGGAAATCCAATTGGTCCTTGATACGGCCAAGTCGCTTCAAGAGATCTCGTTGCGGCCGGTGAAGAAAGTGCCGACGTTAAGAGGACGCACGGTTGCCAATCTTTTTTTCGAGCCGAGTACCCGCACTCGCGTGTCTTTTGAATTGGCTGAAAAACGGTTAAGTGCGGACGCCATTAACTTTACAAGCGCCGGATCGAGTACCGTGAAGGGTGAAACGCTCAAAGACACGGTGCGAAACATCGAATCGCTCAAGGTCGACCTCATTGTGATGAGGCATCCGGCGTCGGGAGCGCCCCATCGACTTGCTGAATCTCTTCCGATCAGTGTGGTCAATGCCGGCGACGGAATCAATGAGCATCCTACGCAGGCGCTGCTGGACATGTTCACCATTCGGGAAAAGAAAGGACATTTGGCTGGAATCAAGGTAGCGTTTGTCGGGGATATTGTGCACAGCCGCGTGGCACGTTCCAACATTTGGGGACTCACCAAAATGGGAGCTGAGGTTACGTTGTGTGCTCCCAAAACCCTTCTTCCGGCACAAGTGGAAGCGTTGGGTGTTCGGGCGACGAGCAATCTGGAAGAGGCGATTCACGAGGCCGATGTGATCAACTTGCTCCGGATCCAAATGGAACGGCAAAGCGAATCTTATTTTCCCAGCATTCGGGAGTATGCCAACAATTATCAAATCAATCGCGACGTGTTAAAACATGCCAAGCCGGATGTTTTGATCATGCATCCGGGACCGGTCAACCGAGGCATTGAGCTTTCAAGCGATGTGATGGACAGCCCTTATTCGGTCATTTTGGATCAGGTAACAAACGGTTTAGCGGTTCGAATGGCAGTTCTTTATCTTCTGAGTGGAGTGAGAAACCGCGCCGCCAAGAAAGCGAGTGTACATTCATGAATTGGTTGATCAAAAAAGCACACGTAGTGGATCCTAAAAATAAAGTGGATGCTACGCTTGACGTTGCAATCAAGAACGGAATCATCCGTGAATTAAGAAAGGACATTGAAACCCCGAATGGCGAAACGATTGACGGAAACGGGCTCTATTTGTTCCCGGGTCTTATCGATCTCCACGTTCATTTCCGTGAACCGGGCTTTGAACAAAAGGAATCGATTCTCAGCGGATCGAGAGCAGCGTTGAAAGGCGGTTTTGTCGCTGCGGTGACCATGCCGAATACTCAGCCGCCCTGTGACCACCAAAGCGTGATCGATAACATTATCAGGAAGGCAAATGAAGTGCCGTTTTATCTCTTTCCGGCCGCGACCTTAACCAAAGGCCGCGAGGGAAAAGAACTTTCCGAAATGGCGGACTTAAAAAAAGCGGGTGCGTGGGCAGTTACCGATGACGGAACTTGGGTGAGCGACGCACTTCTCATGCGTCGTGCGATGGAATATGCTTCCATGTTGGATCTTTTGGTGATCAGCCATGCCGAAGATCACCGTTTAGCAGGCGGCGGAGTCATGAATGAAGGAGTCATGTCCACGCGCTTAGGCCTCAAAGGGATTCCGGCCGCAAGCGAAGTGGTAGCGGTATCGCGCGATGTGATTCTCGCGGAATTAACGGGAGCCAGACTTCATGTGACGCATGTTTCCGCGAAAGGGACTGTGGAACAAATTCGGCTTGCGAAACAAAAGAAGATTTCGGTTACCGCAGACGCGACCCCTCATCACTTTTCGCTGACGGATGAACTGTGCGCCGCCTACGATACGAATTTCAAAATGATGCCTCCTCTCAGAACGGAAGAGGATCGTTTGGCCATTTGCGAGGGAATTAAAGACGGAACGATTGACGCCATCGCAACGGATCATGCTCCTCACACGGCGGAAGAGAAAATGGCTGAATTTCAAGATGCACCTCCGGGTGTCATCGGACTCGAAACGGCTCTTGGCGTTACGTTGACCGAGCTCTACCACAAAGGAGTTCTGAGTTTGAGTCAAGTGGTGAACAAACTTTCTCGTGAGCCCGCTAAGATTCTCAAACTTCCGAGCGGTTTCGGTGAAATTCGAGTCGGAACGGAAGCAAATCTCGTTCTGGTTGATGTGCACGAGGAGTGGACAGTGAAAAAAGAAGATTTTGTTTCAAAGTCCAACAATTCGTGTTTCATCGGAAAAACCTTAAAAGGGAAAGCGGTTGCGACGATTTCCAGGGGAACGTTATGGCAAAAGCAATTTTAGCGCTTGAGGACGGAGTTTTTTTTGAAGGGACTTCTTTTGGCGCCTCCGGCGAAGCGTATGGAGAAGCAGTCTTTAATACGTCTTTGTCAGGGTACCAAGAGATTTTGACCGATCCGTCCTACAAAGGTCAGGTCATCGCCATGACCAATCCGCACATTGGTAATTACGGCGTCAATCGTATGGATGCCGAATCAAAAAAAGTATGGGCAGAGGGTTTTGTGGTACGTGAGGCGAGTTCGATTGCGAGCAATTGGAGATCGGAAATGACGCTGGACGAATATCTGAGTCAACAGGGCATCGTCGGCGTTCAAGAAATCGATACGAGGAAATTAGTGAAACATCTTCGGGACACAGGCGCGAAGAAATGCGTTCTTTCTTCCGTCGATCTTGATGCCAAGCGCCTTGTCAAGAAAGCCCAGGATTCCCCTAGCATTGTGGGGATTGATCTGGTGCGGGAAGTGACCACGAGCACTCCATACGACTTTAATGAAGAGCTGCCGCCTGCTTTTAACTGGCCGGACCGAACCCAATGTCCGCCGAGGAAACATTTTGTCGTGTGTGTCGACGGCGGAATCAAATTCAACATCTTGAGGAAACTAAATCAACATGGGTTTCGTGTCCAAGTGGTTCCGGCCCATACCACCGCCGAAGAAATTTTAGCGTTAAAACCAAAGGGCGTTTTTTATTCTAACGGGCCAGGTGATCCCGAACCGGCGACGTATCTATGGCAGGAGTTGCGGTCCCTAATTGGAAAAGTGCCGATTTTTGGAATTTGTCTCGGGCACCAAATGATCGGTCTCGCTTTGGGCGGGAAGACGTTCAAACTCAAATTCGGTCATCGCGGAGGAAATCATCCCGTGATGGACCGCGCTTCGCAGCGCGTGGAAATTACGTCCCAAAATCACGGTTTTTGTGTGGACGATCGGTCGCTTCCGCTCGATCAAGTTGAATGCACGCATATTAATTTGAACGACAAAACCCTAGAGGGGCTCCGCCATAAAAAGTATCCGCTCTTTTCAGTTCAATACCATCCTGAAAATTCCCCGGGACCCCATGATTCCGATTATTTGTTCCACAGGTTTTATGCCATGGTGGATCACGGAGTCTGGTAACGTACCCGATCACGTTATGCCAAAAAGAACAGACATCAAAAAAATCTTAATCATCGGTTCCGGCCCGATCATTATCGGACAGGGTTGCGAATTTGATTATTCGGGGACGCAGGCCTGCAAAGCCCTTCGGGAGGAAGGGTACGAGGTAGTTTTGATCAATTCCAATCCTGCAACGATCATGACCGATCCCGAGGTTGCGAATCGAACTTACATCGAGCCGATCACTCCCGAAGTGCTTGAGCGGATTATTGCCCGCGAACGTCCCGATGCCTGTCTTCCCACCATGGGAGGTCAGACGGGTTTGAATATAGCGGTGGAAGTCTACGAAAAGGGAATTTTCACGAAATATGGCGTTGAACTCATCGGAGTTAAGTATGAGGCAATTAAGAAAGCGGAAAACCGGGAGGAATTTAAGCGTGCGATGATGCGGATTGGTTTAGACCTCCCCAAATCGGCTTCTGCGAAGTCGGTTAAAGAGGCGGTCAGGATTGCGGAGGAAACGGGATATCCTGCAATTGTTCGGCCGAGTTTTACACTGGCCGGTTCCGGCAGCGGAATTTGTTTCAATCAAGCCGAGCTGGAGCATGTGGTACAACTGGGTCTTCAATATAGTATTGTGAATGAAGTTTTAATTGAAGAATCGGTGTTGGGGTGGAAGGAGTTCGAGCTTGAGGTGATGCGCGATTGCAAAGACAACTTTGTGGTCATCTGTTCCATAGAAAATTTTGATCCGATGGGTATTCACACCGGAGATTCCATCACAGTAGCTCCTCAGCAAACCCTAACGGACAAGGAATATCAGAACATGCGAGATGCCGCTCGAAAGGTGATTTCTGAGATTGGCGTCGAAACGGGCGGTTCGAACATTCAATTTGCAGTCGAGCCCAAAACAGGGCGGATGGTCGTGATTGAGATGAATCCCCGTGTTTCGCGTTCTTCAGCGCTGGCGTCGAAGGCAACCGGTTTTCCGATTGCAAAGTTTGCGGCAAAGTTGGCGGTAGGGATGACGCTCGATGAAATTCCCAACGATATCACGAAGTACACGCCTGCCGGATTCGAACCGAGCATCGACTATTGCGTCGTTAAAGTTCCCAGGTTCGCTTTTGAAAAGTTTGAAGGGGTGGACGACACGCTTACGACACAGATGAAGTCGGTGGGTGAGACCATGGCCATCGGCCGGACGTTTAAAGAAGCCATTCAAAAAGGAATGAGAGGCCTCGAGTTGAACCGAGCGGGTTTGGGAGGTGACGGTCGGGATCTGGTGTTCGATCAAATACTCGACTCGAAAGAGTTGTTCATGGGATTTCTAGATCGCGGAAAGCAGAACAAAGATCTTCAGGAAAAGTTGCGAAAGCGCTTATCGATTCCAAAAGCAGATCGGCTGTTTTATATAAAGTATGCGTTTCAAGTAGGATTAAGCGTCGAAGAAATTCATCAGATTACGAAGATTGATCCCTGGTTTTTAGAACAAATCCGGCAGATCGTAGAAATGGAATACGAATTGTTAAAAGCGGGAGCGGACCCCAGCACTCCTCTGTCCAGCCAAAATGTTTCTGCGTCGGATACCAGCAAGACAGAACCGTTGAGTTTATTGCGTCGAGCCAAACAGTTTGGGTTTTCTGATCAACAAATCGCTTTTTATTGGGGCAGAAGCGAATCTGAAATCCGAACTTTAAGGAAGTCTTTGGGCATTGAATCCGTTTTCAAATTGGTGGATACGTGCGCGGCTGAATTTAAAGCGTATACGCCCTATTTTTATTCCACGTACGAGGAAGAAGACGAGACCATACCATCCCAAAAAGAAAAGATTGTCATTTTGGGCGGCGGGCCCAATCGGATCGGGCAGGGCATTGAATTTGATTATTGTTGCGTTCACGCAGCGTTTGCCCTCAAAGAGCTGGGGTTTGAGACCATTATGGTCAACTCTAACCCAGAAACCGTGAGCACGGATTACGACACTTCCGATAAGTTGTTTTTTGAACCTCTGACGCTTGAGGATGTTCTCAACATTACGGATCGTGAAAAACCCATCGGGCTGATTGTTCAGTTGGGCGGACAGACGCCGCTCAATCTGACGAGCGGTTTGGAAGCAGCCGGCCTTCGGATTTTGGGAACGTCGCCAAAATCAATCGCGATGGCAGAAGACAGAAGACAGTTTAAGGATTTGCTTCATCGAATTGGTTTGAATCAACCCCAAAGTGACACCGTTTTTACAGCCGAAGAAGCGTTGGTGGCTGCCAAAAAAATCGGTTATCCGGTACTGATTCGGCCTTCCTATGTTCTGGGCGGCCGAGCGATGGAAATTGTATATGATGATGCTCAGCTCAAGAAATATATTAAATACGCAGTAGAAGCAAGCGATCGCCATCCGGTGCTGATCGATAAGTTTCTTGAAAATGCGATCGAGGTGGATGTCGATTTGATCGGCGACGGCCGGGAGTACGTGGTGGGTGGTGTCCTCGAACATATTGAGGAGGCGGGTGTTCATTCGGGCGATGCCGCTATGGTGCTGCCCCCGTTTGCGCTTTCCAAGCAGATGACCTCGCAACTTATTTCGAAAACCAAACAACTGGCGAAGGAGCTCGAGATCATTGGATTAATGAACGTTCAATATGCGATTAAAGACGATGAAATCTACTGTTTGGAAGTGAACCCGCGTGCTTCGCGAACCGTTCCGTTTGTCAGCAAAGCCATCGGAGTTCCCTTAGCCAAAATGGCCGCAAAGGTAATGGCGGGAAAAACCCTTGCTGAGTTGGAGTTTACAGAGGAACGCGTTCCGAAGTATTTTTCGGTGAAGGAATCTGTTTTTCCGTTCGTTAAGTTTCCGGGCGTCGATATTATTCTTTCCCCCGAGATGAAGTCCACCGGAGAAGTAATGGCCATTGATGAACACTTCGGCCTCGCGGTATACAAATCTCAACAGGCCGCTTACTCCAATCTCCCGCTTGCGGGACGCGTGTTCGTAAGCGTCAAGGACGCAGATAAAAAAAAGCTGGTTCCGGTCGCACGCGAACTGATTAAACTCGGATATGAACTTGTATCCACCAGAGGAACCAGCGCTTATTTGGCGGAGCATGGAATTAAGACAGAGGTAGTTAAAAAAATCGTTGAGGGCCGTCCGAATGTGACAGATCAAATTCGAGCCAAGGAGATTGTACTCGTGATCAATACGCCTACAGGCAAAGGGCCCATGTTGGACGAAGCGAAAATCCGCTCTTTAGCGGTTTCGTTTAACATTCCCTGTATTACGACCATCAACGCAGCGCTTGCGATGGTTCGTGCGGTTGAATCGTTTAAAGCGAGAGGTTTTTCGGTCAAAACGCTCCAAGAATATCAAAAGGCCGCCGTAGATGAGCCGCCGCACATTCATGTTTGACCAAACCGTCACCATTCTCGAAAACAAAAAAGTCAACGCCGAGTACTATAAACTTGCCTTTCGGTCAAAAGAACTTTCGCGCCGTGTTTTGCCCGGTCAGTTTGTTCAAGTCCAAGTAGAAGCAGGTCCGGATCCGCTGTTGAGAAGGCCCTTTAGTTATTATCGGGTTATGAAGTCTCGGATCGAACTCTTGTACGAAATTTTGGGGCGCGGTACTCAGTTGCTTGCTGAGAAAAAACGCGGGCATCACATCAAGGTGTTGGGACCGCTCGGCCGTCCCTTTTCAAAAAATCTGCACGGGAAACGGCGGATTTTGGTCGGAGGCGGTGTGGGTGTGCCGCCGCTCGTTTTTCTGGCGGAAGCGGTAAAACGGGAAGTCCGGCCGCTTGTTTTTTTGATTGGGTGTAAGTCGCGTGCGGAAGTGTTGCCAAAGCGTGAACTGTCAGAGATCCGAGGAGAAGTCCGTTATGCGACCAACGACGGTTCCTATGGGAAGAAAGGTTTCGCGACCGTGTTGCTTCGCGATCTTTTGAAGCGCGAAGACCCCAAAACCCTGTTCATCCAAACGTGCGGTCCTCGTGCTATGATGGAAGCGGTGATGACCATCGCAAAGCGATTTGGGATTGAGGGAGAGGCCTCGGTAGATGAGCGGATGGCATGCGGAATCGGTGTTTGTCTGGGTTGCGTGGTCAAAACAAAAAGCGGTTTCAAAACAAGCTGCGTGGAAGGCCCTGTGTTTCGTTTTGATGAAATGGAGGTAGGGGCAGGATCTCCTTGCCACCAGAAACAGGTTTCGTATGGGACGTAAAATCGATCTGACCACCAAAATTGGCCAACTGACGTTTAAGAATCCAGTTACCGTTGCGTCCGGAAC